>CAJCJI010000417.1 GCA_903970595.1 Verrucomicrobiota bacterium | reverse complement strand
CGCGGCCGCCGCATGCGGCGGCACATCCAAGGTCCGCCGCCGCCAGCGTGAGGCGGTGTCGCGGTGGATGCCGCTGCGTTCCGCGGCCTGGGACACGCTCAAGCCCTCGCTCATCGATTGCGCGAAAGTCCGCCACTCGGCCTTGCGATGCAGGCCCATGAGCGCGGTGCCGGTGGAACTGCCGAAGGTCCGCTTGCACGCCTGGCAGCGCCAGCGCTGCTCGCCGCGCACATGGCCATACCGCACCGAGATGGCCGCGCGGCAATGCGGACAGTGCGGGCAAGCCGGCGCGTCCGCCGCCGGATCGGCAACCGGCGGCTCATTGTGCTCACGCCCGCGCGGCGTCGGCTGGCGGATCGGCCCGCTTGATCCGGAAGAGGCTTTGGATTTCATATGGGCAGGCTTCGAGGCAGGTCGGATGGCGGCCAGGATTGTAGCAATACAAATTGCCGGATCACTACAAATGACGAAAAAGCGCCGCGCGGCCCCGCGGATAGCAAGCCGCCGCTTTTTGGGGCGCCTTGAACAATCGCCATGGCTTGCAAGGCGTTCGCCGAATTTCGCGTTTCGATGCGGGGAGCATTGCCGGTCGATCCGGCTGCGGGACATTGACAGGCCGCCGCAGGCTGTGGAGATAATATGATCCACAATAACTCATACTGGCTTACGGAGGATGCGGCGCCATGAGGCGGGTAGACGGGGAATTGCTGCTGTTCTGGCTGGTGCCTTTCCTGGGGATCACCTGGGTGTGCGCCTTCCTGGTGTTTCCGGGATTCGTTCATCCGATGTCGCCGACGCTCTCGGCGGATCAGGTCGCGGCCTTTTACCGGGACCCGGCAAACCTGCCGCGGATCCGCTACAGCATGGTGGTCTTCAACTGGTTCGGCATCGGCCTGATCCCCTTCCTGTCGCTGATCGTCATGCAGATCGGCCGCATGGCGCACCCTACGCCGATCCTGCAGTTCTGTTACCTCGGCTGCCTCACCGGCGGCCCGACGCTGTTCACCATTGCCGACCTGTTCTGGCTGCTGGCCGCCTTTCGCCCCGAGCGTCCGGCGGAATTGACCCAGCTGTTCAACGATATCGCCTGGGTGACCTTCATCGGCCAGGTCGGCTTCCTCATCGCGCAATGCGCCTTCCTGGCGCTGGCGATCTACCTCGACCGCCAGGCGCGGCCTGTATTTCCGCGCTGGGTCGCGCACTTCAACCTGCTGGTGGCCGCGGCGCTGGCGCCGGCCTCCTTTGTAGGACTGGCCCTGAGCGGCCCGCTGGCCTGGGACGGCCTGCTGTCCTTCTGGGTGAGGAACGCGGCCATCGCGCTGTGGATCGTGACGATGACCTGGGTCATGGGCAGGAACATCTATGCCCGGCACGGCGCGGAAACTGTCGTGCCATGAGCGCTAGCATCGCTGCGGCGGTCACTCCCCGGCCATCCGGCTTGCCGGGCCGGATCGCATGGCACTGGCGTCACGATCCCAAGGCCGAGCTGTGGATCATCTGGTACGCGATGGTTTTTTTCTACATCCTGTTCGGCATCGTCTTTGTCCTGCTCACCCACGTGATACCGCCGCCGCAGCCTTACTGGGACCCGCCGCGGGTGGTGCAGTGGTTCAACGATCACCACTACGGCCTGCTCAGTGGGTTCGGCATCATCTTTCTGGTGACCGGGCTGGTGGCCGCGTGCAACGCGCTGATCGGATACTCGATCTGGCGCATGTCCGTCAGCCCGGCGTTCGCCTACAGCTATATCGCGATCTACAGCCTCAGCGCCACGCCGGGACTGCTGCTGACCGCCATTGCGCTGACGGTGGGCGCGATGCGGCCGGAGCGGAATCCCGACCTGATTTATTGGCTGTACGACATGGCCATCATGTGCTTCGACGGCACCATGGGGGTATTTCTGATCGGCACCCTGGTCTGGATGATCGCCATCCTGATCGACAAGAACAATGTGTTCCCGAAGTGGTTCGGCTATCTCAATATCTGCAACCTGATCACGGAGTTCGTGGTCGCCCCGGCCTGGGTCTTCAAGAGCGGGGTGTTTTCCTGGAACGGAACCATCGCGTTCTGGATCGATACCGTCGTTTTCGCCATCTTCACGGTCGCCTTCATCACGCTTCTCAAAAGAGTGATCGTGCGCGACGATTTCGGCACCGGGCCGCTGCCGGATGGGGATGCCCGGACCGCGATTCATCCCGAAGCATGAGACCGATGAGCAACGCGGCCATGAATGCCCCAGGTAGTGCCGAGGCGAACAGCAGCCTCGGCAATGCCGGCTTGCGAATCCCCGGCCAGCCCGATATGTGGGCCTTCGTGATGTTCGAGGCCCTGATTTTCAGCAGCTATTTCATCGTCTACATGATCCGGCGCGCCATGGCCGGCGATCATTTCCTGCCGGCCCAGGAGCACCTGAGCCAGGGCTTCGGCGTAGCCAATACCCTGATCCTGCTGCTCAGCTCCTGGTTCATGGCCGGATCGGTCCGCTCGGCCCGGGAAGGGAAGTACGATATCGCCTTGCGCCAGGTTCTTCTGACCGCGGCCTGCGGGTTGCTGTTCGTCGGCCTGAAGCTGCTGGAGTGGTCGGACAAGATCGGCGAAGGGCTGACTCTTTCGACCAACGAATTTTTTTCGTTCTACTATTTCCTGACCGCGATCCACGTGCTGCATGTCCTGTTCGGCTTCGTCGTTCTGGCCGTCGCCGCGCGCGAGTTGCGCAGCCCGCCGCGCCGCTCCCAGGAAATCGTGGAAACCTGCGCGACCTACTGGCACATGATCGACTTTCTCTGGGTCATCATCTTCGCCCTGCTCTATGTCATGAGGTAAGGCATGCAGACCGCTGGCGATAAAAGGCTCTCCATCGTCTGGATCGTCCTGTCCGGAGTCACCCTGGTTTCCTGGTGGATCGGCTTCGATCATCACACCGGGCCCTTGCGCTTGAACGCCCCGATCACCTTCGGCGTCCTGTCGCTCGCCGCGCTCAAGTCCAGGATCATCATCCAGGAGTTCATGGAGGCGCGCCGCGCGCCAAGGCTGTTGCGCCGCATCACCGACGCCTGGCTGCTGCTGCTGCTGCTCAGCCTGCTGGGCATTTACAGTATCGGCATGGGATTTCACTTATGAGCGCCATTCCGAGCCAGGCCGTCCTCGATTCCGCCGCCGACACCCACAGTTCGCGCTTCAATGCCTGGATGGGCTTCATGGCCCTGGTGGTCGGCAACTTCATGGCGGTGCTTGACGTGCAGATCGTCGGCAGCTCGATCAACGAGCTGCAGGCCGGGCTGTCCGCCAGCGCCGACGAGATCCACTGGATCCAGACCTCGTACCTGATCGCCGAGGTGATCGCAATCCCGCTCTATGCCTGCCTGGCGCGCCTGCTTTCGACCCGGGTGTATTTCACCGTGGCGGCGCTGGGCTTCTCGCTCGCCAGCGCGGCCTGCGCCCTGTCCTGGAGCCTGGGCTCGATGGTGCTGTTCCGCGTGCTGCAGGGGCTGGTGGGCGGCGGCATGGTGCCGACCTTGTTCGCGGTGCTGTACATCCTGTTCCCGGAGAACCAGCGCGCCGCGCCGACCAGCATCGCCGGCATCACCTCCCTGCTGGCGCCGGCGCTGGGCCCCAGCATCGGCGGCTATGTCACGGAGACCACCTCCTGGCACTGGCTGTTCCTGATGAACATTCCGCCCGGGCTGCTGGCCGCCTACATGGCCTGGCGCTGGCTGCGGCTGGACCGGCCCGAGCCGGGCATGTTGTCGCGGATCGACGTGCGCGGCGCGATTTACATGGCACTGTTCCTGGGCTGCTTCGAATACGCGCTGGACGAGGGCCCGCGCCTCGACTGGTTCGCCGACGACAGCGTGGCGGCGTGCACCCTGGTGTCGGCGGTCAGCGCCTACCTGTTTTTCTCCCGCACCCTGCGTGTCGCCCATCCCATCGTCGAACTGCGCGAGTTCCGCGACCGCAACTTCGCCGCCGGCTCGACCGTAGTAGGGGTGGTGGGCATGTCGATCTACTCCCTGATGTACCTGATGCCGCTGTTCCTGGGCGAGGTGCGCGGCTACAGCCCGCGCCAGATCGGCGGGATCATGATGGTGCAGGGCTTCGCCATGGCCTTTTCCGCGCCGCTGTGCGTGAAGCTGTCCGAGCTGTTCGACCAGCGCATCCAGATCGTCATCGGCCTGGTGGCCATCGCCGCCGGCTGCTGGTGCACCAGCTTCATGACACCGGACTGGGGCGCCGCGCAGTTCGTCCTGCCGCAGGTGCTGCGCGGCTTTGGCAACGTGGCCTGCTTCGTCTGCCTGACCAATGTCACGCTGGGCACTCTGCCGCCGGCGGAGATCGCCAATGCCAGCGGCCTGTACAACGTGCTGCGCAACATCGGCGGCGCCATCGGCCTGGCATCGATCAGCACACTGATGAACCAGCGCGTGTGGCTGCACTGGCAGCAGCTCGCCGAGACCACCCACCCGGGACGCACGATATTCGCGCACTCGGTGCAACAGCTCGGCACGCAGCTGCATGCCCAGCTCGGCAACTCCGGCAACGCGGCCGCGCTGGGCATCATCGCCGGGCAGGCGCAGCTGCAGGTGTCCACCATGGCGTTCAACGACATGAACTGGCTGTTGATGATGTCGCTGCTGGCCACGGTGCCCTTGGTGTTTCTGCTCAGGAAGCCGGGGGCGCGCAATCCGAATGCGGGCGCCGTGCATTAAAACCATCTGGGTGGGAATCTAAGGGAGGCAAGCAAGGGTAGGCAGGCTTCATCTGCCCACGCGGTTTGATAGCTTGCCCGCGTGGGCACGCTTCGCTTTGCCCCCTACGCTTGCTTCCCCCACCTCGAAATGAAAACCAACGCAATCAGAGCCGCGCAACTCATAGCAACAAGAGGATTTCCAATGGAAGAGTGCGCGATCGCAGATATGGCAACCCCCGCTACTCCCAGCGCTAAATAAAAAGCCACAGCAAATCCATTGAGCCGCCAGATCGCTATCAACGTGAGCAGCCGCAACACAGCCACCGCCATAATTCCAAACGCGACTCCGAGTGGAAACATCGCAAGAAGGCGGTGGTAGCCCAATGCGCAGACAAATACAACTTCGAACCCATCCTTTGCTGCAACCAATATGAGTAAGCAATGCAGCTGGACGCTGGGTTGCGGGGTGCGCGAAGCTATCGACTGCCGGCTTTCGCGATTCCAGATCATGTTGTTGTTTACACCAGGGGTCCAGCAAAAGGGGTTGGAGCAACTACGATAGAAAGCCGAGTTATCCATCGGCATCTTCTACATTTGTTGATTATTCCGACTCTTTCTCCACCGCGCTAGCGGAATCACCCCCCGCGCGCGAGTTGCAGGAGGAACACAAAGGGCCGACCTGAACTCTTGGGATTATTCCAAAACTGCTGAAACAAAAAGGCCCGCCAAAGGCGGGCCAAATAGCTTCTAAGGAGTAAATACACCTGCACCTTAGCCGGCCCCCGGGGCGCCCGGAAGCCGCTTCCGGTTCTTTGGCTAGATCAATTGGGCATCAGGACAGCTTGACCGCGAACAGCTGCTTGGAGCGCCGCCACACGTAGAGCACGGTGACCAGGGTCAGGGCGCCGCCGAAGATCACCGAGGGCACGGTGCCCAGCAGGCGCGCGGCCACCCCGGACTCGAATGCGCCCAGTTCGTTGGAGGCGGCGATGAAGATGCTGTTGACCGAGACCACGCGGCCGCGCAGGTGGTCGGGCGGCATCATCTGCAGGATGGTGCCGCGGATCACCACGCTGACGCTGTCGAAGGCGCCGGTGAAGAACAGCGCCGCCACCGACAGCCAGAAAATCTTCGAAACGGCGAACAGCAGGGTCATCACGCCGAAGCCGGCGACGGCGAACAGCAGGTTGCGCCAGGCATGGCGCGTGGGCGTGTAGCGGGTGCAGATCAGCAGGGTCAGCACCGCCCCGAGGGAGGGGGCGGCGCGCAGGATGCCCAGGCCCTGCGGCCCGGCCTGCAGGATGTCGGTGGCGAAGATCGGCAGGATGGCCACCACGCCGCCGAACAGCACCGAGAACAGGTCCAGCGAGATCGAATAGAGGATGATCGGCGTGCGCCAGACGAAGTCGATGCCTTCACGCAGGCTCTGCCACAGGCCGGCCTGGACCGTCCCCTGTTCCGCCGGCTGCGGCGGGCGGCGCTTGAGCCCGGTGAACAGCAGCAGCCCGGCGAGGATCAGGGCCAGCACCAGACTCAGGGTGCCGGTGAGGCCCAGCGCCGCGTAGAGGAAGCCGGCGGAGAGAGCACCGATAATGGCCCCGCTCTGCCAGCCGCTGCTGCGCCAGGCCGCGGCGTTGGGGATGATGTGGCGCGGCACGATGAAGGGGGCGAGCGAACTGGCGGCCGGCGAGAAAAAGCCGCGTGCCAGCCCCAGCGCGGCGATGACGCCGTAGATGGTCAGCAGCAGGCTGCCCCGTGAGATCCGCGCCAGCGTCGACGGCAGCGTCACCCACAGCAGCACCAGGGAGCCGATCGCGACGAAGGCCACTGCGGCGAGGATGATGCCGCGCCGGTCGCGCCGGTCCGCGAGATGTCCGCCGAACAGGGCCAGGGCGATGAAGGGCACCGCTTCCGCCAACCCGGTGAGGCCCAGCACCAGCGGGTCATGGGTCATGGTGTAGAGCTGGTAGCCGAGCGCCACCTCCTGCACCATCATCGCCACGGTCAGCAGGAACACGCCCAGGGTCAGATTGCGAAACTCGGCGTAGCGCAGCGCGGCGAAGGCGTCATGCGGCTGGGTCAAGCTTGCGGCGGCCAGGTCTTCGGGCGGCGGGGTCAGGGGTTCGGTCATGCGCTGGGCGGCTGGCAGCGTGAAGCTTAGTCGGGGCCGCCATTGTCCAGGTTTTCGCCGCCGGCGCCAGCCAGGCGCAGCGCGGCGGCGTAAAGCGCCTTGCGCGGCGC
>CAJCJI010000416.1 GCA_903970595.1 Verrucomicrobiota bacterium | reverse complement strand
CTTGCGATGATTCGGCGCAGACTCAGGGGCGGCGCTTCTTTGGTTGCTTTCTTGGCGCTGTTGCCAAGAAAGTGACCCGCCAGCAAGGCGGAACCGCACTCGCACCATGCGCGCTAATGAGCCGCGCGCGAGCGCGCACGACGAAGTTTCAGAGTTAAAGTTTGTCGGCCTGAAGGCTGACCTAGCGAACAGCGAAAAGCTGGATTCCCGCCTTCGCGGGAATGACGAAGTCTGAGGATGCGGCGCTCGGAGCAAACAGCACGCCCCTCACCCTGCCCTCTCCCCACATGTGGGCAGAGGGGAAACGGCGGGAGCGGAGGCTACTTCACCCTCTGGATCAAACCTCCAAGCCCCCGCAACTTCTCCTCAATATGCGCATACCCCCGATCAATGTGATACACCCGATCCACCAGGGTCTCGCCCTCCGCCGATAGCGCCGCCAGCACCAGCGCGGCCGAGGCGCGCAGGTCGGTGGCCATCACCGGGGCGCCGCTGAGGCGCTCCACTCCGGTGACCACGGCGGTATTGCCCTCGATATTGATCAGCGCTCCCAGGCGCATCAGCTCCTGCGCATGCATGAAGCGGTTCTCGAAGATGGTTTCGCGGATGGTGCCGACGCCCTCGGCGACGCAGTCCAGCGCCATGAACTGGGCCTGCATGTCGGTGGGAAAGCCCGGGTGCGGGGTGGTATGGATGTCCACGGCCTGGGGCCGCCGTCCCAGCATGTCCAGCTCGATCCAGTCGGGGCCGGTGTTGACCCTGGCCCCGGCCTGGCGCAGTTTGTCCAGCACCGCCTCGAGCATGCGCGGATCGGTGTGCGTCACCCGCACGCGGCCGCGGGTGATGGCGCCGGCGATGAGGAAGGTGCCGGTCTCGATGCGGTCCGGGATCACGCGGTGCACCGCGCCGTGCAGCTGTTCGACGCCCTGCACGGTGATGGTGGGGGTGCCGGCGCCTTCGATGCGCGCGCCCATGGCGATGAGGCAGTCGGCCAGGTCCACCACCTCGGGTTCGCAGGCGGCGTTCTGCAGCACGGTCTGGCCTTCGGCCAGGGCGGCGGCCATCAGCAGGTTTTCGGTGCCGGTGACGGTGACCAGGTCGAACACGATGTGCGCGCCGCGCAGCCGGCTGGCGCGGGCCTTGATGAAGCCGCCTTCCACTTCGATCTGCGCGCCCATCGCCTCCAGGCCGCGCAGGTGCAGGTCCACCGGGCGCGCGCCGATGGCGCAGCCGCCCGGCAGGGACACCTGCGCTTCGCCGCGCCTGGCCAGCAGCGGGCCCAGCACCAGGATCGAGGCGCGCATGGTCTTGACCAGCTCGTAGGGCGCGACGCAGGTGGTGATGGTGCCGGCGTTGATCTCCACCTCGCCGGGCTGGCCAGCGCTGACCGTCACGCCCATCTGCGTCAGCAGGCGCCGGGTGGTGGCCACGTCCCAGAGCTGCGGCAGGTTGCCGATGGCCAGGGTGTCGTCGGTCAGCAGCGCGGCGCAGAGGATGGGCAGGGCCGCGTTCTTGGCGCCCGAGGCCCGCACTTCGCCATGCAGCGGGCCGTTGCCCTGAATCAGGAATTTATCCACTTAGGGACTCGTCAAGGAAGACTTGAAAACAAGACTACCCGCCGTGACCCGGCAGGTGGTGTCTTTTTTGTGCAGAAGCCGCGGAACTGTTGGCTTCAGGCGCAGGGCGCCTTCGGCGCGTGCGTGCGCAGCCTCAGCGCATGGATCTCGGTGCCCATGCGTTCGCCCAAGGTTTCGTAGACCATGCGGTGCTGGGCCAGCGGGGTTTTGCCGGCGAAGCCTATCCAGATCACCTCGGCTTCGAAATGCTGGCCATCGTCGCCGCTGACGGTGACGAGGGCATCCGGCATGCCGGCCTGGATGAGGGCCTTGATTTGATCTTTGGTCATTTGATGATTTTCCCCGATTATCGGCGCAGCTTGTAGCCGGTCATCAGCATCCACAGGCAGATCACCGACAGCACCGCCAGGCAGGACGCGGCCCACAGCAGGCTCAGCCAGATCGGCACGTCGGCCTGGCCGAAGAAGCCGTAGCGGAAGCCGTCGATCATGTAGAAAAAGGGGTTGAAGTGCGAGGCGGCGTACCAGAACGGCGGCAGGGCATGCACCGAGTAGAACACGCCGGAGAGGAAGGACAGCGGCGTGATCAGGAAATTGGTGAAGGCGGCCAGGTGGTCGAACTTGTTGGCGACGATGCCGGCGATCAGGCCGAGCACGGCCAGGCTGGCGCCGGACAGCAGGAACATGCCCAGCAGGGCCAGCGGCGCGTGCAGCGGCAGCGGCACGAACAGCAGCGCCACGGCCAGCATCACCACCGCCACCAGGGCGGCGCGCACCAGGGCGGCGGCGACGTAGGCGGCGAACCACTCCCAGGCGCCCAGCGGCGCCATCAGCAGGAACACCAGGTTGCCCATGATCTTGGACTGGGTCAGCGAGGATGAGCTGTTGGCGAAGGCGTTCTGGATCACCGTCATCATCACCAGGCCCGGCACCAGGAACGCGGTGTAGTCCACGCCCGGATACACCGGGGCGCGGCCCTTCATGGCTTGGGCGAATACCAGCAGGTACAGCAGGGAGGTGATCACCGGAGCGGTGACGGTCTGCCCCAGTACGCTCCAGAAGCGCTTGATCTCTTTTTGCGTCAGGGTGAAGAAACCGACGCGGTCGGAAAAGCGCGCCAGCTCGGCGTCCGCCAGCGGCAGGGTGGGCTGCTTTTCCCGGTTCACCGGGCACCGCCGTTGGCCGCCGGGCGGCTGTGGTCGTGGGTCAGTTCGATGAAGATGTCCTCCAGGTCCGGCTCGCGCGTGTGCACGTCCTCCAGGTCCAGGCCGGCGGCGCGCAGCGCGGCGAAGACGCCGCTGATAGGGTGCTTGTCGCGCTCCAGGCGCAGCTCGATGGAGCCGTCCTTCTCGCCGGCCACCAGCGGGCGCAGCGCCTCGGGCAACTGGCCGGAGTTCGCCAGCTTGAGCCGCAGGAAGCGGAAGGGGTGGCGGTTTAGCAGCTGCGGGGTGGTTTCGATCACCCGCACGCGCCCCTTGTCGATGATGGCGATGCGCTCGCACAGGTCCTGGGCTTCTTCCAGGTAGTGGGTGGTGAGGACCACCGTGGTGCCCTTGGCGTGCAGCTCGTTCATGAAGGTCCACAGGGTGCGGCGCAGCTCCACGTCCACGCCGGCGGTGGGCTCGTCCAGGATCACCACCGGCGGCCGGTGCACCAGCGCCTGGGCGATCAGCACGCGCCGCTTCATGCCGCCGGAGAGCGCGCGCATCGGCGAATTGCGCTTGTCGGCCAGGTCCAGGCGCGACAGCAACTCGTCGATCCAGGGCCAGGCCTCGCGGCCACAGCCGTAGTAGCCGGCCTGGATGCGCAGCATGTCGAGCACCTTGAAGAAGGGGTCGAACACCAGCTCCTGCGGCACCACGCCGATCAGGCGGCGGGCGCTGCGCCAGTCGCGCACTGTATCGTGGCCGAGCACGCCGATGGAGCCCTGGTCGGCGCGGACCAGGCTGGCGATGATGTTGATCAGCGTGGACTTGCCGGCGCCGTTGGGGCCGAGCAGGCCGAAGAACTCGCCGCGCCGGATGTCGAAGCTGACCCCGTCCAGCGCCTGCACCTTGCCGTAGGATTTGCGGAGACCGTCGATGCGCAGGGCGACGTTCCCGGCGTCCGGAGAACAGGTATTCATTGGGCGCGGATTATACGCCTGGACCCGTTGGCCGCTGACAAAAACCTCGATTTCGGCCACGCTGCCGCGATGACTACCGCCATCGTCTGGTTCCGCCGCGATCTGCGCCTGGCGGACAACCCCGCCCTGCATCATGCCGTGCGGCGCCACGAGCGCGTGCTGCCGGTGTATATCCACGCCCCCGAGGAGGAAGCGCCCTGGGCGCCCGGCGCGGCTTCGCGCTGGTGGCTGCACCATTCCCTCGCCGCCCTGGCCGCGGACCTGGCCAAGGCCGGGGCGCCGCTGCTGATCCTGCGCGGCGACAGCCTGCGCAACTTGCGGGAGCTGGCGCGGGCCGTGGGCGCCGCGGCAGTGTACTGGAACCGGCTGTACGAAGCGGCGGTGACCGGGCGCGACACGCGCATCAAGCAGGCGCTGCGCGCCGATGGGCTGGAGGCGAAGAGCTTCAAGGCCGCGCTGCTGGTGGAGCCCTGGGAGTTGAAGACCGGCGGCGGCGCTCCTTACCGCGTATTCACCCCGTTCTGGCGCGCGGCCGGTGTGCTGCTGCCGAGGCAAGCGCCGCTGACGGCGCCGCGCCCCATCGCACCGGTGCCGAACTCGCCGGCGGGCCTGCCCCTCACGGCGCTCGGCTTGCTGCCGGAGATTCCCTGGGACGGCGGCCTGCGCCAGGCCTGGATGCCCGGCGAGGCCGGGGCCCGGGCGCTGCTGCAGCGCTTTTGCCGGGACGCCGCGGCGGATTACGGCAAGGCGCGCGACCTGCCGGCCGTGGACGCCACCTCGCGGCTGTCGCCGCACCTGCATTTCGGCGAAATCTCGCCGCTGCAGCTGCTGGCGCGCCTGCGCCGGCTGGCGGACGAGGACACGGCGGCGGGCCTGATCGCCAATATCGAGCACTACCGGCGCGAACTGGGATGGCGCGAATTCTCGCACCACCTGCTGTTCCACTTCCCGCAGACGCCGCAGCGGCCGCTGCTGGAAAAATTCGAGCGCTTTCCCTGGCGCCGGCCGAAGGATTACGCGGCCGACCTGCGCGCCTGGCAGCGCGGCCGCACCGGCGTGCCGCTGGTCGATGCCGGCATGCGCCAGCTCTGGCACAGCGGCTGGATGCACAACCGCGTGCGCATGGTGGTCGCCAGCTTTCTCACCAAGAATCTGCTGATCCCCTGGCAGGAAGGCGCGCGCTGGTTCTGGGACACGCTGGTCGACGCGGACCTCGCCAACAATACCCAGGGCTGGCAATGGACCGCCGGCTGCGGCGCGGACGCCGCTCCTTACTTCCGCGTTTTCAATCCGCTGCTGCAGAGCGCCCGGTTCGATCCGCGCGGAGCCTACCTGCGGCGCTGGCTGCCGGAACTGGCGCAGCTGCCGGACGAATTCGTGCACGCGCCCTGGCGTTCGCCGCAGGCCCTGCCGGCCGGCTATGCGCCGCCCCTGACCGACCTGGCCGCCTCGCGCCGGCGCGCGCTGGAGGCCTACGGCGCCGTCAAAACGCCCGCGGACCTTGCTTAACTGTCCGTTGCCCCAAGCTTTTTCCGCATTCCGCCGGCATCCGGTACCATTGCATCCCCCGGTCCGCCCGTTTTTGGTCCGTCCGCCCCCGCAGCCGCACTTGAACGCCCACGCCCACCCGCCCTCGACGCCGCTCAATTCCGCCGCCATGCAGGCCAGCGGCCGCCGCGTGCTGGAAATCGAGCGCGATGCGGTGGCCGGCCTGCTGCCGCGGATCGACGCGGCCTTTGCCCAGGCCTGCGCGGTGATGCTCGGCTGCAGCGGCCGGGTGGTGGTCACCGGCATGGGCAAGAGCGGACATATCGGCAACAAGATCGCCGCCACCCTGGCCAGTACCGGCACGCCCTCGTTTTTTGTGCATCCGGGCGAAGCCAGCCACGGCGACCTGGGCATGATCACGCGCCAGGACGTGGTGCTGGCGATCAGCAACTCCGGCGAGACCGCCGAAGTCCTCACCATCCTGCCGCTGATCAAGCGCATGGGCGCGCCGCTCATCGCCATGACCGGCAAGCCGGGCAGCACCCTGGCCCTCAGCGCGGAAGTGCACCTGGACGTTTCGGTGCCGCAGGAAGCCTGCCCGCACAACCTGGCGCCGACCGCCAGCACCACCGCCACCCTGGCGATGGGCGATGCCCTGGCGGTGGCGCTGCTCGAAGCGCGCGGCTTCACCCAGGAAGACTTTGCCCGCTCCCATCCCGGCGGCACGCTCGGCCGGCGCCTGCTGCTGAAGATCTCCGACCTGATGCATACCGGCACGCGCGTGCCGCGGGTCGGGCCGGAGGCCACGCTGTCGGAAGCGCTGCTGGAAATGACGCGCAAGGGCCTGGGCATGACGGCCATCGTCGACGCGCAAGGCCGTGCCCTGGGCATCTTCACCGACGGCGACCTGCGCCGCGTCATCGACCACGGCCTGGACGTGCGCAGCCTGCGCATCGCCGAGGTGATGACCAAGGGTGGCAAGAGCGTCGGCGCCGAACAGCTGGCGGTGGAGGCGGTGAACCTGATGGACCGCCACAAGATCACGGTGCTGACGGTGCAGGACGCCGAGCACCGCGTGCTGGGCGTGATCCATATGCACGACCTGCTGCGGGCGGGCGTGGTCTGATGCACGAGCCGACGCTGAGCGAACGCGCCCGCGACATCCGCTGCGCGGTGTTCGACGTGGACGGCGTCATGACCGACTGCAAGCTCTACCTGGGGCCCGACGGCAGCGAGTGGAAGGCGGTCAACGTGCGCGACGGCCTGGGGCTGAAGCTGCTGCTGCGGGCCGGCATCGAAGTGGCGGTGATCTCGGGCCGCCCCTCGGCGGCGATGCAGCGGCGCTTCGAGTACCTGGGCGTACGGCACGTTTGGCTCGACGTGGAGCGCAAGGTGCCGGCGTTCGAGAGCCTGCTGCGCACGCTGGGCCTGGAAGAGCGGCAGATGGCGGTGATGGGCG
>CAJCJI010000415.1 GCA_903970595.1 Verrucomicrobiota bacterium | reverse complement strand
CGGTACGTTTGCGGCGGCGCTGGCCCGCGCGGCGGCCACGGCGCGGGCGACGGTGGTGGCGAGGTCTTCGTTCGACCAGGGCTTGTTGACGAAGCGGAAGATCTCGCCTTCGTTGATCGAGCCGATGATGGCGTTGAGGTCGGAATAGCCGGTGAGCAGGATGCGCATGGCATTGGGGTTCAGCTCGCGCGCCGCCCGCAACAGCTCGATTCCGCTCATGCCGGGCATGCGCTGGTCGCTCACCACCACGTCCACCGGCTGCTTGCGGAGCAGTTCCAGGGCCTGGGTTCCGCCCTCGGCGAAGTAGGTTTCGTAATGGGCGCGGAACAGCATGCGCATGGTGGTCAGTATGCGCGGTTCGTCGTCGACAAACAGTACCCGGGCCTTGGCGACGGCGTTCATGTCGATATCCTGTTCCTCCTAAGCGGCGACCGGCACGTCTGCCTGTGCCGGGTCCGCGTGCTGCTTTTGCCTGAGCGGCAGGTGGATGACGAATTCGCTGCCCTTGCCGGGGGCCGAGCGCACATCGATCCGCCCGCCATGTTCCTCAATGATACGGAAAACGATGGACAGGCCAAGTCCGGTGCCCTTGCCGACCGGCTTGGTGGTGAAGAACGGCTCGAAGATACGCTTGCGTACGTCCTCGCTCATGCCGCAGCCGGTGTCGAGGATGCGGATGCCCACGCCGCCCGCTTCCGCGACCGTGTGGATATAGATGCGGCCCTGGCCCTCGATGGCCTGGGCGGCGTTGGTGAACAGGTTCAGGAACACCTGGTTGAGCTGCGAGGGCGAGCACTCGACCTGCGGCAGTTCGCCGTAATGCTTCACCACCTCGACCCGGCCCTTGAGCAGGTTCTGACAGATCTTGAGGGCGGAATCGATGCCGTCGTTGACGCTGAACAGGTCGGTGCGCGAACGGTCGACGCGCGAGAAGTCCTTCAGGCTGGACACCAGTTCGCCGATCTGGCCGAGGCCGTGGTCGGTGTCCCGCAGCAGGCCCTGCAGATCGTCCATCAGCTCGACGGGGCTGAGCGCCTGGCGCTGCGCCTCTGCCGCTTCCAGCGCGGCGGCGATTTGCTCTTCCGAGGCGTCGGGTGCCGACAGGAGGCTCAGCGCCTGGTGCTGGGCGCTGTACAGGCCCTGCAGCTCGGTCAGGGTGTTGCGCACGATCTCGGCGTTGCTGCGCGCATAGCCCAGCGGCGTGTTGATCTCATGGGCCACGCCGGCCACCATCTGGCCGAGCGAGGCCATCTTCTCGGACTGCACCAGCTGGGCCTGGGACGAACGCAGGTCCTGCAGCGCCGCGCTCAGGTCATGGGTGCGGGCCTCCACCTGGGCTTCCAGGGTTTCGTTGGCGCGGGTCAGGCCGGCGTTGGCCCGGTCCAGGTCGCGGTAGCTGCTGCGCAGGCGCAGGCCCAGCCAGGCCAGCACCGCCAGCAGCGCCGCGGCATAGGCCACCAGTGCCAGGCGGTACTGGCCGGCGATGGCCACCTGGCCGGAATACCAGCTGGAATAGGCCTGTTCCACGGCCTGCAGCTGCGGGCCGGTGGGACGGTCCAGGAAGTCGCGCAGCTTGCTCTCCAGCTCGGTCTTGTCGGTGACCACGTCGGTGCTGGCCTGGCGCAGGTGCTGCAAGGCGTCCTTGAACGCCGGTGATTGCGTCGCGGCGGTTTGATCGAGCTGGTCCAGCAGAGCCTGGATGTCTTTCTCGTTGCCCGGCGACGGGGTAACGCCGAACACGATCAACTGGGTCTTGAGCTGCTCGCCCAGGTCCTGCACCTGGGGCCGGACGGACGGCGAGGCGACCGCGACCACGGCATTGACGTTGGACTCGATCGAATTGACGCTGTTGACCAGGCGCTGGTTGAGCACCGTGTTGCGCGCCTCGATGTCGAAATCCAGCTCGAACTTGGACTGCACGGTGTCGAGGAACTTGTCCAGCGCGTGGTCCAGTTCGGGGCTGAGGCCGTGCAGGGAGCGCGGCCCCTTATCGATGGCGTCGAGGGCGTCGCCGAGCTTTTGCGTCACCGCCGAGCGTTCGTCGCCCTCCTCGGCCAGGGAGGCGACGCGGGCCTGGGTCATGACCCGGTTGAGCTGCACGTCGAGGTTGTTGATGGTGCGGATATTGGCCAGGCGCTCGAGATGGAGGTTGCTGTCCACGCTCTGCGTCATGCGCAGCAGGAACGCCAATATGCCGATCGCCAGGACCGCCAGTACCGCCGGCAGTACGCGCCGCAGAATCATCGCCCTCGCTCCCGTTCCGCACCAGCCAAACTTCGGACCTCAGGGAGGGAATCCGCTCCGGCACCGGCGCAGCGCACGATTTTGCGAAGCCGGGTGGGCCGCGTTACGCGCAGCTTGCGCGTACCCGGCCTGCACCACGCGATGGCGCCTGATGTCTCGCTCCGCAGCCGCATCGTGCGGCTGTCCCTGGGCTAAGTTGGCGGAAGAATCGCCGCCAACTGCTTGTTCTGTCTGGACAATAGTGCCACAAGCTGATCCGGACATCACCTGTTTGGAGTAGACGGCAGACAGCCGGTAGATCAGGCCGGCGGGGCTCAGGCGGTCTGCAGCTTGCGTTCCTTGGCCATGGTCAGGGCGGCGTCCTCGATCATGTCTTCCTGGCCGCCGACCATCTTGCGCCGGCCTAGCTCCAGCAGGATTTCCCGCGCGGAGATGCCGTAGCGCTTTTCCGCCCGCTGGGCGAACAGCAGGAACGAGGAATAAACCCCGGCATAGCCCAGGGTCAGGGCATTGCGGTCGATGCGGATGGGGAAGTCGAGGATCGGCTGGATCAAGTCCTCGGCCACGTCCGAGGCCTTGAACACATCCACACCGGTTTCGATGCCCATGCGGTTGCATACCGCCACGAACACTTCCGTCGGCGTGTTGCCGGCGCCGGCACCCAGGCCGCCGCAGGCGCAATCGATGCGGCGGGCTCCGGCTGCCACCGCGGCGATGGAATTGGCCACGCCCATCGACAGGTTGTGGTGGCCGTGAAAGCCGATCTCGGTTTCCGGCTTGAGCTTCTCGCGCAGCAGGCCGATGCGGGCCGTCACGTCGTGCGGCAGCATGTAACCGGCCGAGTCGGTGACATAGAGGCAGTTGGCGCCGTAGCTTTCCATCAGCAGCGCCTGCTCCAGGATTTTCTGCGGCTCGATCATGTGGGCCATCATCAGGAAGCCCACCGTATCCAGGCCCATCTTGCGCGCCTCGGCGATGTGCTGCTCGGACACGTCGGCCTCGGTGCAATGGGTGGCGACGCGGATGGTGGTGACGCCCGCTTCCGCCGCCATGTGCAGGTGGTCGACGGTGCCGATGCCCGGCAGCAGCAGGGCCGAAATCTTGGCCTGCTTCATTTCCGGGATCACCGCGCGCAGGTATTCCTCGTCGCTGGCGGCGGGAAAGCCGTAGTTGACCGAGGCGCCGCCGAGGCCGTCGCCATGGGTCACCTCGATCAGCGGCACGCCGGCCGCGTCCAGACCCTTGGCGATGCTGCGCATCTGCTCGAGGCTGATCTGGTGGCGCTTCGGATGCATGCCGTCACGCAGGGACATGTCGTGGACTTTGATCTTGATGCCTTGCAGGTTCATTGCAATTCCTCAGTTGAAGCCCTCTCCCCTTGGGGGAGAGGGCTGGGGTGAGGGGTAGGCACAGCGATGAGGTCTCACTGTAACGACCA
>CAJCJI010000414.1 GCA_903970595.1 Verrucomicrobiota bacterium | reverse complement strand
CCGCCGCGCCGACGGGTGCCGGCGCGGCGACGTTGGTGGAGCCCGCGGCCAAGGACTCCACGGCCACTTCAGCCCTTGATGAAGCCCAGCAGGTCGGCGTTGAGCCGATCCTGGTGGGTGGTGGCCAGGCCGTGAGGAGCACCCTTGTAGACCTTGAGCGTGGCGTTCTTCACGATCTTGGCCGTCATCAGGCCGGAGGCGCCGATCGGCACGATCTGGTCGTCGTCGCCGTGGACGACCAGGGTCGGCACGTCGATCTTCCTGAGGTCGGCGGTGTAGTCGACTTCCGAGAACTCTTTGATGCAGTCGTACTGGCCCTTGATGCCGCCCATCATGCCCTGCAGCCAGAACGATTCGCGCACGCCCTCGGAGATCTTGGCACCCGGGCGGTTGTAGCCATAGAACGGCAGGGTCAGGTCCTTGTAGAACTGCGACCGGTCATCGAACACGCCTTTGCGGATGCCGTCAAACACTGTCAGCGGCAGGCCGCCGGGGTTGGCGGCGGTCCTCAACATCAGCGGCGGCACCGCGCCAACCAGCACCGCCTTGGCCACGCGCCTGTTGCCGTGGCGGCCGAGGTAGTGCGCCACCTCACCGCCACCGGTGGAGTGGCCGATCATGACTGCGTCCTTCAGATTCAGCGCGTCGATGAGCTCGGCCAGGTCGTCGGCGTAAGTGTCCATGTTGTTGCCGTCCCAGGTCTGGTCGGAGCGGCCGTGGCTGCGGCGGTCGTGGGCGACGACCCGGTAGCCGTGCTGGCCCAGGAACAGCATCTGCGCATCCCAGGCATCGCCGGCCAGCGGCCAGCCGTGGGAAAACACCACCGGCTGCCCCTCGCCCCAGTCCTTGTAGTAGATGTGGGTGCCGTCCTTGGTTTTGATGGTGCTCATGTGCGGTGCTCCTCGGATGGTCTCACGGGTGACGAATCAGCGAACTGCGGTGGGCGGCGCCCGCTTCGAACTGCGCACCGCCAGCAGCGTCGCCACGGCGAACAGCGCCAGCACGGCAGACTGTGCCGCAACGAAGGGCCACTCCTTCAGGGTCGGCGCCAGCGCCTTGAGCGCCGTGATCTTGGAGAACGCTTGGGCGATGGCGACGAACACCAGCAGGTAGACGCTGCCCGAAATGCCTGCCGCATAGCTGGCCCGCCAGACGCCGCCTGGCCGCGGGACGTAGCGCGCATAGACGGCGGCGCCAAGCAGCAGCAAAGACAAGCCACCAACTATGTGCGAGGGCAGGATTCGAACGAAGGGAAAGCCGAAGCCGGTGACGCTGGTGGCGACAGCGGTGGCCAGGTACACCAACGTGGCCTCGGCCCAGGCCTTGCGCCCCTGAATCAAAGCCAGCAGCACCTCTAGGCCGCTCACCAGAGCGATCAGGCTGAGCACCGTATGTACCAGGGTGTAGGCGGTCATTGCATTCCCTTTATGCCCACGACTGCGGCGAAGTCCCGGATCAGGGCAATCGCCTCAATTCGAACAGGGCCATCAGCACGAAGCCCGCGATCATGCCGAAGTGCTCGAGGAAGGAGTTTAGATCGAAAAAGCGGTCCATCCCGGTTTCGTGCCAGAACGGGTGGCCGACAAAGGTGGCCAGCAGAGTGAATCCCGCCAGTAGCAGAGCGCCCAGCGCCGCCGGCAGGCCGCGCACCAGCAGCACCAGCGCCGAGCCGCCGAGCTGGACGGCGATGGTCGCCGCGGCGAACAGCGCCGGCGGCGACATGCCGAAATGCGTCTGCTCGGCGATGGCGCTATCGAAATCGAAGAGCTTGGAGACGCCGCTGTAGACGAAGGCCAGGCACAGGCCAATGCGGCACAGCCACAGCACCAGCGGCAAGGAAACCGCATTCATGCCAAATCTCCGATGCGGACTCAAAATGCCCAGCAGGAACAGCCCAAAGCACCCCAGAAACCGCGACGGTCCCCTTCGGCCACCGGCGATGCGCGGTCGTAGGCGTGGGCGTGCCCGTGAACACCGCAGGCGCTGGCGCAGCCGCAGCCCGCCGCCATGGCCGCCGCCGCTGCAGGCGCCTTCCAGTAGCGGCTGCCGAAATTGGCCGGCGACCAGTCTGGCATCGGCGCCGGCAATGGCGGGGCAAGGTCGCTGAAGTCCTGATCGGCGTAAACCACCTTGCCGCCAACGACCGTCAGCACAGAGACGATCTGGCGAATCCCCGCCTCGGGCACCGCGAAGTAGTCGTCGGAGAGCACCGCGAAATCGGCCAGCTGGCCGGCGACGATTTGGCCCTTGCGGCCCTCCTCGTTGGAGAACCAGGTATTGGCCTGGGTGTAGAGCCGCAGCGCAGTTTCGCGATCCACGCAGTTGCTTCTGGGATACAGCGCCATGCCGCCCAAGGTCTTGCCGGTGGTGAGCCAGTACAGCGCGTTCCAGGGATCGTAGCTGGCGACGCGGGTGGCATCGGTGCCGGCCCCGACGTGAATTCCCATTTCCAGCATGCGCTGGTACGGCGGGGTGTGCTCCGCCGCCTTGGCACCATAGCGCTCGACGAAATACTCGCCCTGGTAGGCCATGCGGTGCTGTACAGCGATGCCGCCGCCCAGACGCGCGATGCGCTCGAGGTTTCGGTTTGAGACCGTTTCGGCGTGATCGAAGAACCAGTGGATGCCGGCCAGGGGGATGTCGCGGTTCACCTTCTCGAAGGTATCCAGCGCGCGGCCGATGGTCTCGTCGTAGGTGGCATGCAGGCGCCAGGGCCAGCGCTTGGATGCGAGCAGGCGCACCACCCCTTCCAGCTCGTTCTCCATGCCCGGCGGCAGGTCCGGGCGCGGCTC
>CAJCJI010000413.1 GCA_903970595.1 Verrucomicrobiota bacterium | reverse complement strand
GCTTGCGGCCTCGGGATCGAACCGGAAATTGAATTCGCGGCGCGGCGAATTGACGAATTTGCGTATTCCGACGAAGTGGGCCGGGCATTCCGGCTTGAAGTGGGCCACCGCGCCGACTTGAAGCGGGCCACCTATTCCGACGCGAAGCGGGCCATCTGGGATGCCCCTGCTTGGGTCGTGGGGGATATTTATCGAACGGTGCTGAAGGTCAAGCGTCGAGTGCGGGAGCGCGTTGTTTACGCAGGCTCTCGCCGGCAAGATCGATGCGATATGCGTTGTGAACGACGCGGTCCAATATGGCATCGGCCAGCGTGGGATTTCCTATTATTTCATACCAGCGGTCCACAGGGATTTGGCTCGTGATGAGGATGGATCCGCGGTCGTAGCGGTCCTCGACGATTTCGAGCAGATCCCGGCGGCGATCGGCATTGAGCGTTTCGGGCCCCCAGTCGTCGATGATAAGCAGATCGGCGCGCGATAATGCGCGCAGCATCTTTGCATAGCGGCCGTCGCTCCTGCCGAGCGTCAGCATGGCGAAGAGGCGCGATGCACGGTGGTAGACGACCGAGAGATCCTCACGGCACGCCTTCTGGCCAAGCGCGCAGGCGAGATAGCTTTTGCCCAAGCCACATGGCCCGGTGATGAGCAAATTGCGTCTTGAGCGGATCCAGTCGCATGATCCGAGCTTCAGGAAGAGGTTGCGGTCGAGACCTCGGGGCGCCTGGTAATCGACGTCTTCGACACTGGCGTCGTGGCGCAGGCGCGCCGTTCTGGCGCGGTTTTCGAAGCGCTTCTGGCGGCGCACCGTAATTTCCTGGTCGAGTAGCAGGCCAAGCCATTCGGCATGTTCGAGCGATCGGGCCTCGGGTTGAGATTCCAGGTCCTGCAGGCCTTTGGCCATACCTGACAGGCCGAGTGTGTTGAGCAGATCGAGGGTAGGATGCAGTAGCATTTTTGGATGTCCTTTCATTGGAAGTAGAGCGCACCACGCACGTTGGCGTGACTTTCGACGCCGTCGCCTTCCTCCTGCGCAGGCGCGGCGAGATCGAGGTTGTTGGAGAGGATGGAAGTGACGCTGTTGGAGTTGAACGCGCCGATCGCGAGCGCATAGGCCGACACGCTTTCGGCGCGGCCCTTCTCGAGCGGTTTGAAGAGTTGCAATATGCCCATGCAGGTGCGGAAGCCCTGCTCCGGGTGCGGGCGGCGCGCCAGAATGGCGATGACCAGGCCTTCGGTCTCAGGGCCGATCGAGGCGCCCCAGTGCTGGAAGCGCTCTGGTGACCATTGTGCGTAGTTGCGATGGTTCGGCGGCATGTGCTCGGGCAGAGTGCCATGGCGCCTGGCGCCACCGTATCGGCGCTGATGCGCGGCGACGCGTTTGCCTTTGTGGAAGATCTCGACCGTGCCGGTGGTGATGCGAGCGTCTACCTGCTGGCGTATCAGGGCATGGGGAATAGAGTAATAGAAGCCCTCAACTTCAACATGATAGTCGATGCCCACGCGCACCAGCTTCCACTCTGCATACTCATATTCTGCTGCCGGCAATGGCTTCAACGCTGGTCGCTCCAGGCTCTCCAGCAGATCGGCGCGGCTGACGCCGAGCTTGCGCATCGGTCGCGTGTTCATATCCATCATGACGACGGTGATGGCGGCGTTGGCTTCGGCCAGTGAGAAGAACGTCTGATTGCGAAGCCGGCCGATAATGTAGCCTTGTGCAAAGCGTACTCCAGCTTCGACGGATGCTTTATCCTTGGGCTTTTTCGGCCGCGCCGGAAGCACTCCGACGGCGTAATGTTCGGCCATCCGACCGTAGCTGCGGTTGATCTCCGGGTCGTAAAATGAGGCCTTGTTCACCCCGCTTTTCAGATTGTCGGGCACCAAAAGCCGCGTAACCCCGCCAATGTGGCGGAACAGGCGGACGTGCGAGCCGATCCAGTCCGGCAGCGTCTGCGACCAGGTCACCTCCGCGTATGTGTAGTTCGACGCGCCCAGCACGGCGACGAAGATCTCCGCCATCCGGACCTCGCCGGTCAGCGGATCGCAGATCTCTTGCCGCTTGCCCGAATAGTCCACGAACAGTTTGTCGCCAGCCACATGGTGCTGGCGCATGACCGGCGACAGCCGCTGCTGATACTCCCGCAAGAGCTCACAAAAACGAGAATACGCGTATCCGTCCGGCCAGATCTTCCGATATTCTTCCCACAAAATGAACATCGTGACTGCTGGCCGCCGCAGCTCGCGAACCAGCTCTGCCCAGTCCGGCTCCTGACGCTTGCGCACACCGGCGCCGAAGCCAGCGCTCTTCCCCGAACCTGCATAAAGGCGCTGTTCAAGCACCTCATCACTGACTTCGTCGCCAAGCGGCCAGACCAGCTTTGCCGCTTTCGTGCGCTCAAGTGCGCGTTGAACAGTCGTGCGGGCAATGCCCGTGACGCGCACGATATCGCGTGTCGAGTTGCCTTCGTGATAAAGACGCAGAATACGTCGTAACTGCCTCATGGTCAGCGATCTCCGGGCAGGCATAAGTCCCTCCGTCCTTGTTCAAAGGATGAGGCTTCTGCCGCAGTTGCTGACCCAACCAGCTGTCCCAAATATCGCCGCCGGCCTGGCCCGCTTGCCACCGGAATGGTGGCCCGCTTCGTGTCGGAACGGTGGCCCGCTTCACGTCGGTACGGTGGCCCACTTCAGCGTCGGAATGGTGGCCCGCTTCGCGTCGGTATACCCGGCCCGCTTCCGTCGGAATTCGCACTTTGGACGCGCGGCGCGGTGATGGAGTTGATCGCGCATGAGTGCGGGATTGCTTTGAAGATTCGCGCAGTCGGTAATTATCTGAAGCGCTGGGGTTTTACCCCGCAAAAGCCGATCCGCCGGGCCTATGAGCAAAACCCACAGGCAGTGAAGACTTGGCTGGAAGAGGCCTATCCGGGGATCGAAGCGCAAGCCAAGGCGCAAGGTGGTGAGATCCACTGGGGCGACGAGACCGCCGTTATCAACACCGACGTGCGCGGTCGCTCCTACTCTCCCAAAGGCGAGACGCCGGTTGCCTATGCGCCTGGTAGCCGCAGCAAACTCTCGATGATCTCGACCGTGACCAACCAGGGCAAGACCCGCTGGATGATCATCGAGGAGAATTTTGGCGCGGATCGGCTGATCGAATTT
>CAJCJI010000412.1 GCA_903970595.1 Verrucomicrobiota bacterium | reverse complement strand
GGGAGTAGTACACCGCCGCCAGACGGCCCGAGCGCAGCAAAGTGCGCAGGCGCTCGTCCACCATCTGGATCAGCAGGGCTTTGCGGTACACCGCCAGCAGGGTCGCCGCGTCAAAGGGGGGGTGGGGGTTCATGGGCTCACTTGTGATGGCAGCTCGCGGAAAGCTTGTGTAGCCTTCTCTTCGCGACGCTTGACCGTGACGGTGATCTCCTCAAACAGGCGCACCGCCGCTTTCCTGCACAGACACAAGCGGCCCGCCCGATGCTTTATTGACATCCAACAACGGTGTTGATTATCTATGCTCGAACCGGCGATGTAAAGGCCGCTGCGGCGGGATGCTGCGCTGCGCGACTGGTGTGTTTGCCGCCGCGTTCAAAACCCAGGCTCAGCCATTCAAAAAAGTACGAAAAAAATGCACGGAAGCCGTTCAACCGGCACCGTTGCCTATGAAGAGTAGCGTCCGCCGTTGACGCTCAGGGTATGTCCGGTGATGTAAGCGGCATCTTCGGATGCCAGGAAGGCGATCGCCGCCGCCATGTCCTCCGGGCGACCCGCCCGCTTCATCGGGGAAGCGGCCGCGATTTGCTCCACGCCTCCCGGCAGATCGGCGGAGCGCAGCATCGGCGTGTCCACAAAGCCCGGAGGCACGTTGTTGACGGTGATTCCCTTGGCAGCGAGTTCCTGCGCCAGCGCCTTGGTGAAGCCGATGACGCCGCCCTTGGAGGCGGCATAAGCGGTCATGCGCGCCGATCCGCTCTGCGCGCTGGACGAGGAAACGTTGATGACGCGCCCCCACGAGGCGGCGAGCATGTCCGGCAGCACCGCCTGCGTGCAGGTCAACATGCTCTTCAGATTGACGGTCATGACCCGATCCCAGGTTTCTTCGGTCATGTCCATGAAGGAACAGAAATTGGTGATGCCCGCATTATTGACGAGGATGCCGATCGGGCCCAATTTTGCGTGCGCCATTGCCACGGCCGCATCGACGTCGGTGCGCTTTGATACGTCGACGCGGGACCCGATGGCGCTGTAACCGGCCTGAGTCAGTTCGGCGGCAGCGGCCTGGGCTCCGGCTTCGTTGATATCCCACACCGCGACCTTGGCCCCTTCCCTGGCGAGGCGGCGTGCGGTTGCGAGCCCGATCCCTGATGCGCCACCGGTAACGACAGCGGTTTTTCCTGCCAATGACATGGTGAATGCCTCCCGTGGCTGCTCTTTTCAAGGTAAATCAGCCGCAATTATTAGTCAACATTGTTGTTTATAAAATCCGGCGCTGGAGGGTATCGGCGGAACGGCGTTTTGCTCGGCCGGGTTTCATCCGGCAGGGCATGCCGCGGAGCTTGAATCCGCCGGCAGCGCGCCGCCGCCTACTTTGGGCGCTTGCGGCCGCTTGAGGCCTTGATCGCCTTGCTGTTTCTCGCATCAAGCTCCGGAAATTTTTCCGGCCGCATGGTGCCGTGAAGGCTCAGGCGCAATACTTCGTTCGAATAGCGCTTTGCCATCTGCAGGCGGCCCTTGGCCGTGTGCGCATGCGCGCCCGCAAATACCGGCCAGAGAAATACGCCGATGAGCGTCAGAACCGCATGCACTTCGCAGTCGATGCCGGGCTGGGCCAAATCCGATCGCGCAAACTTTTCGAACTGCGTCTTGTATTGATTCCAGAACGGATCGCTTGCCGGGCGATTGGAGCTGAGCACCTCGAACAACCAGACGCGGCCGAGTTCGGGGTTCTCCATCGCGAACTCGGCCAGATGCTCGGACACGCTCTGCGGATCGATCTGGCTGATGTCCTGCTCGTCGCTCGGCAGTTGGTCGCCGAATACAGCCTGGCGCAGTCTTTCGCTGACCCAGGCGGTTGTGGCCGACAACAGCTGCTCACGCGTCTGAAAATGCTGGTAGGCCGTGCCGCGGTTGACTCCGGCGAGCTGCGCCACTTGCGACACGCTCAGCCCCTCGGGACCATCCTTGGCCAGCAACTTGCCGGCGGCTTCCAGAATCGCCACACGGGTCCCATCCGGATCCCGCTTGCGCCTCGACACCCTCGCGCCCGCAATGCTACCTTGATCCAGCATTCCTTCTTGCTCCCAATTTGTAGCCTGATATTACCGTACTACATCCGGATCAGTGCCAGCCAACGTTGTTGATTAGCTATAATGGCTCCGGGTACTATCCCCCTTTTGAGTTGGCCGTGCAATCGCCCCATTCGGCGTGAAGCCCGGCACAGCGCCAAGCCTGCGGCGATTTGCGCCGTTGCGCGAGGCGCAAGATATAGTACCTTGCTTCGCACCAATGTCTTTCACGCAATGGCTTTCACGCAGGCCGCCTTGTCCAGGATGCGCTCGGCGTGGACCCAATCGCTTAATCTTTCGAGGATCAAATGTTCAAGGCTCTGCTCATCAATAAAGGCGAATCCGGCCAAACCGTCGGCGTTACCGAACTCGACGACGCCCAGCTGCCGGCAGGGGCGGTGACGGTGCAGGTCGAATATTCCACCCTCAACTACAAGGACGGCCTGGCGATCACCGGCAAGTCGCCGGTGGTGCGCAAATTCCCGATGGTGCCCGGCATCGACTTCGCCGGCGTCGTCGAGTCCAGCAGCAGCGACCTGTGGCGGGCGGGCGATCGCGTGGTGCTCAACGGCTGGGGCGTGGGCGAATCACATTGGGGCGGCCTGGCCCAGAAAGCCCGGGTCAACCCGGAGTGGCTGCTGCGCCTGCCCGAGAAATTCAGCAGCCGGCAGGCCATGGCGATCGGTACCGCAGGCTATACCGCCAGCCTGTGTGTCGAGGCCCTCGAAAAACATGGGGTCACCGCGGAACAAGGCGAGGTGCTGGTCACCGGCGCCTCGGGCGGCGTCGGCAGTTTCGCCATCGCGCTGCTCAGCCATGCAGGGTTCAAGGTGGTCGCTTCCAGCGGCAAAGCTGCGGAACAGGACTATCTGCTCGGACTGGGCGCCAAGCAGGTCATCGATCGCGCCGAGTTGTCGCAGCCGGGAAAGCCGCTGCAGAAGGAACGATGGGCGGCCGTGGTCGATTGCGTAGGCAGCCACACCCTGGCCAATGCCTGCGCCCAGACGCGTTACGGCGGCTGCGTTGCCGCCTGCGGCCTGGCGCAGGGCATGGACTTCCCGGCGTCGGTCGCGCCGTTCATCTTGCGCGGCGTTGCACTGCTGGGTATCGACAGCGTCATGGCTCCGCGCGCACCGCGCGAGGCTGCCTGGAAGCGCCTGGCACGCGATCTGGATATATCCGCTATCGACGCCATCAGCTCGCTGGTCAGCCTGGCGGAGGCACCGCCCGCCGCCGCCGAACTCATTGCCGGCAAGATCAAGGGGCGCATCATCGTCGACGTCAACAACTGAGCCAGGTTGTTTCTCCGGCAGCCTGATTTGCGTGTTTGCGACAACGGCCGTGCGCGGCCGCTCAGGCATCTTCAACGGATTTGACGAGTCCGCCGCAATGGCAAACGGCGGCGGGACTCTCAGGCCTATTCGGCACCATCCGCGCGCGGGCCGCGCGCGAATAATCGGCTGGACAGAACGGCGTAGCTCGGATCCTCAGCAGGTACGGGCGCCGGCCCTTCCGGCGTGGGGATTGGCCGGACTTCGCGCAGATCGAACATCACATCGCGGCAGGCAAACAGCCAGCGCCCTTGTTCCCTGCGGTAGCGGTCGATGTAACGAACGCCGGCAAAGTCGGCGACGCAGCCACCTTTGCCATCCGGAATGATGTGATGGGCAATCGCATACACCTCGCCTTCCGCCCGGTCTCCATCGACCGAAATCAGGTGATTGCAGACGTAGTGCCCGCTGACCCGCAAATGCGGCAGCGAGCGTTCCAGGAAGTTGATGTATTCGTCCGCCGTGCCGTTGAAATGAACCCCATGTGCGTCAGCGGCGTCCTTCGCATAAAGCGTCCGCAGCAGGGCGATATCCTGGCGATCCACTCCGCGGGAATAAAGCAGGACCAGTTCCCGGATCTGCTCCTTGGCGATCAGCGTGGAAAGCGCCGCCTGGTCAAGATTCATGCAATCCTCCCATAGATTAACCAGGTGATTCCCGGCTATCGGATCAGGCCTGCTGCGGCGGGCACCGTTGCCGCCAAGCCGCATCCAGGCCTATAATATCAAACAACAGTGTTGTTGATGTAAAATGCGCCGGGACCCCGAGACTGGCTGTCGATTGCCGCCGGCGGCCGGATCATATCTTCCGCGAAGCAGATTCCCTTTCGAGCGCGCTGGACATTGTCCCCCGACCTGGCGGTAAGGATCCTTGGCAGCGCAGACAGGAGGAACATGCGCACCGATGGGATCATTGCGGCAGGTT
>CAJCJI010000411.1 GCA_903970595.1 Verrucomicrobiota bacterium | reverse complement strand
CTGATCCGCGCGCGGCAGCAGGAATACGACACTTACCAGCGCTATATCGAAACCGTGCGCAACTACTGGGTGGCGCGGGCGGAACTGGAGTGCGCGGTCGGCGCGCGCCCGCCCGGCGGCGCCGAAGCGGCCGCGCCGCCGGAAGAGCCGGGTACCGTATCGTTTCCGTCCAACCCGGGAGCCCGGCCATGATCTCCCGCCGCAAGCTGATCCAGCTGATCGGCGCCGGTTCGCTGGCCGGTGCCGCTCTTCCTGCCGCCGCGGCGGACGCGGACCTCGATCCGGTCAGCGGACTCGCCGCGCAGGCCCTGGCGGAAGG
Source organism: Verrucomicrobiota bacterium (assembly GCA_903970595.1). Lineage (GTDB taxonomy): Bacteria > Pseudomonadota > Gammaproteobacteria > Nevskiales > Nevskiaceae > Nevskia. Next base: position 8,689 of record CAJCJI010000411.1, on the reverse strand, counting down.
CGGCCGCCGCGGCTACACGCCGGTGGCCACGCCCAATGGCCGCAGCCTGCCCTTCACCCTGCAGGACGGGGTCAAGCAGTTCCACCTGGTGGCGGAAGAGATCGAGCATGAATTCGCGCCGGGCTGCCGGGCCAAATGCTGGGGCTACAACGGCTCCACGCCGGGCCCCACCATCGAAGCGGCGGAGGGCGAGCGCGTGCGCATCCTGGTCAGCAACAAGCTGCCGGAGCCGACCAGCATCCACTGGCATGGGGTGCTCCTGCCCAACGGCATGGACGGCGTCGCCGGACTGACCCAGAGCGCGATCCTGCCCGGCGAAACCTGGGCCTACGAGTTCACCCTGCGCCAAGCCGGCAGCCACATGTATCACCCGCATGCCGACGAAATGGTGCAGATGGCCATGGGCATGATGGGCTTTTTCATCATCCACCCGAAGGATCCGTCCGGCGACGCCGGGCCGCGCGTGGACCGCGACTACGCCATCATGCTGCACAACTGGGCCCTGCATCCGGGCACTTACCGGCCTGACCCTTCCATCATGCAGGATTTCGACCTGTGGACCTTCAACAGCAAGGTCTACCCGGCCACGGCGCCGCTGCTGGCGCAGACCGGCGAACGGGTGCGCATCCGGCTGGGCAACCTGTCGATGTGGAACCACCCGATGCACCTGCACGGCCACCGCTTCTGGGTCACCGGCAGCGACGGCGACCGCTGGCCCAGAAGCAGCTGGCGGCCGGAGGTGACCCACATCGTCGGCGTGGGCCAGATGCGCGATTTCGAATTCATCGCCGACAATCCCGGCGACTGGGCCTTCCACTGCCACATGTCGCACCACACCATGAACGCCATGGGCCACGGCATCGCCAATGCGCTCGGCGTCGACCAGTCCGGCGTGGAGGACAAAATCCGCGCGATGCTGCCGGACTACATGGCGATGCAGCCGGGCGGGATGGCGGACATGTCCGGCATGATGGACGGCCCGGCCAACACCCTGCCGATGGCCGGCGGCCCCGGCGCGCAAGGCCCCTACGGCAGCATCGGCATGGGCGGCATGTTCACCGTGCTCAAGGTGCGCGAGGCCTTGCAGGGCCGCCATGATCCCGGCTGGTACCGGCACCCCAAGGGCAGCCGCGCCTACAAAGTCTCCGGAGGCTCCTGAGGGAAAGGTACATGACGTACCCGTCAGGCGCCATGTGCAAGGATCGCCCAGGCCGGGACACGGGCGCTATCGGCAAATAATGACCATCAGGGACGCGGTACGTCAGCAGGAGCCTTAACTCGTCAGTACGAAGTTTCAGCTCGCCGGCAGCACAATCCTGCGCGTTAACCGCCGAATGGTCGAACATAAGCTTTCAACTGCGTGATTGACCCGTCATAATGCGCGCCGACGCAACTTTTTCCAGATTTTTTTGCTATGGTTTTTTGCGATAGGTTTGGCATGCCGCGTGCTTAACTGTACTGTCAGAGAGCAAATGTAGATTCAAGCCGGTCGAGCAAGCAGCCACGGGGGCGGAGGAACGACCCGCAGGCAGCTGGCACTCCCCTCGACGCTCAGGGCAAACATAGGGAACACCAAGTCATTAGGACATAAGGAAATGTTATGTCTGGGGTAGCCGTGTGCGCCTGAAAAGCGGTGCACAGTCTGTTCGATTCAGGGTTAGCGCTTAGACGATGGCAGCGACATACAATCATGAGCAAGGCTGCGGTGGATTGACCGCGGAATCCTTGATGCCGGGCGGAGTGCGGCGAAACTTCGCGCGCGCCGCGCGCCGGGTGGTTTGCGTACCAGACCGGCCGCATCCGGATTCGGATTCGGATTCGGGCAAGAGCGGACTCGTCCGGCAATGAACGCGGTTCTTTCTGTACGCGACTTGCGCAAGCACTATCCGAAGGTCAAGGCCGTGGACGGCGTCAGCTTCGACGTCATCGAAGGCAGCTGCCTCGGCCTGCTCGGCCCCAACGGTGCCGGCAAGAGCACGACGGTGGAGATGCTCGAAGGCCTGGTGCAGCCCAGCTCGGGCGAGATCCTCTATCGCGGCAAGCCGCTGGACGCGGAGTACCGCGAATATGTGGGCATGCAGTTCCAGAATACGGCCTTGCAGGATTTCCTGACGGTCCGTGAAAACCTGAATTTCTTCGGCTCGCTGTACAAGCGCGTGATGCCGATCGACCGGCTGATCGAGGCCTGCCGCCTGGAGGAATTCCTCGACCGCGACCATCGCAAGCTTTCGGGCGGCCAGCGCCAGCGCATGCTGCTGGCCATCGCGCTGGTCAACAATCCGGACTTGGTGTTCCTCGACGAGCCGACCACCGGCCTCGATCCGCAGGCGCGCCGCAACTTCTGGGACCTGGTGCGCGCCGTCAAGGCCCGCGGCACCACCGTGGTGCTCACCACGCATTATATGGAAGAGGCCTACCTGCTCTGCGACGACATCGCGATCATGGACCATGGCCGCGTCATCGCGCGCGGCTCGCCGCAGCAGCTGCTGGCGGAGCACTTCAACGACAGCGTGCTGGAGCTGCCCGCCGCCGAGGTCGACGGCCGCGAACTGCCGATGCCGCTGGTGCGCAAGGTCGACCGCGTCGAGATCATGAGCGCCGACGTCAACGGCACGGTGCGGGCACTGCTCGCCGCCGGGCTGTCGCTGGCGCAGCTGAAAATCCGCCCGCGCACCCTGGAAGACCTGTTCCTCCAGCTCACCGGCTCGGAGTTGCGCGCATGAAACGCCTCCTGGCCATGGTCAAGGCGCGCCTGCTCGAAACCGTGCGCGACCGGTCCGCGCTGATGTGGAACCTGGTGTTCGCGCCCCTGCTGGTGATCGGCATGGCCACGGTATTTTCCGGCGAGCGCCAGGAGGTGCTGAAGGTCGGCCTGCTGGGCGATGCGTCCTCCTCCGCGGCCGGCAATCCGCTTGCCGGCACCGAAGCGACCCAGTTCCTGGCCGAACCGGACGAGACCAGGGCCGTAGCCAAGGTGCAGCGCCATGGCCTCGACCTGCTGCTCGACCTGCGGGACCAGCCGGTACGCTACTGGATGAGCGCCGATTCGGCCAAAAGCCGGCTGCTGCAGTCCCTGCTCAAGGCGCGGCTGCCGGATGCCCGGATGCAGCCGCTGAGCGGCGCCGGGATCCGCTATGCGGACTGGCTGGTGCCCGGCCTGCTGGGGGTCAACATCATGTTCTCCAGCCTGTTCGCCATCGGACATGTCATCGTCCGCTATCGCAAGTCCGGCTATCTCAAGCGACTGCACGGCACGCCGCTGCGCGCCATGGAATTCGTCAGCGCGCAGCTGCTGGCCTGCCTGATCATCATCGTCGGCGTGGCCATGGGCGTGTTCGCCTTGTGCAAGCTGATCCTGGACCTGCGCATGGCCGGCAGCTACTTCGACCTGCTGCTGGTGACCACGCTCGGCGCGATGTCGATGATCGCCATGAGCCTGCTGATCTCGGCGCGCATCTCCAGCGAAGAGCTGTCCGGCGGGCTGTTGAACCTGCTGTCCTGGCCGATGCTGGTGCTGTCCGGCGTGTTTTTCTCGCTGGACGGCGCGCCGCAGGTGGTCCGCGCCGCCGCCGAATTGTTCCCGCTCACGCAGATGCTCACCGCGGCGCGCGCGGTGATGTTGGACGGCGCCGGGCTGGCCGATATCGCGCGGCCGCTGCTGGTACTTGTGGCTATGACGGCCGTGTTTCTGACGCTGGGTGCGCGCCTGTTCAGATGGACGCCGGAATAAGCTCAAGGGACAAGCCGAAGATGCCAAGGACTCGAGGACTCACCAAGGAACCGACAATCATGCGCAACCGCACCGCGGGCACTGCAGAACCCAAGCCCGGAGCCGGCGCCCATTCGCATGCGGCGGCGACCGAGGCATCGCGCCGGGTGCCGCTGATCGAGGGCGAAGACCGGCTGTTTCGGGTACTGGCGATCACGCCTTTCGAGCGCGCCGACCTGCCCCTGGCACGTGCCTGGTGGCGCCAGGATGCGGCGGCCGCCATCGATCTCGGCCGCGACTCGCGTGCCTGGCCGGCGCTGCTGGCGATGCTGGCCAACGAGCGCGCGGCCGGCCTGGGGCTGCGCATTCCAGACGGGGTCGAACTGCCCGAGCTGAGCCTGCCCGCATCGGTGCGCTTCCTGGTGACCGGCGGCGATGTCCGTGGGCTGCCGCAGTCCTGGCGGCACGTGCCGGTGCTGGCGCAGGTGTGCTCCCCGGCGCAAGCCGACGCGGCGCTTGAGGCCGGTGCGGCAGGCCTCATCGCCAAGGGCCAGGAGAGCGGCGGCCTGGTCGGGGACGAGAGCAGTTTCGTGCTGCTGCAGCGCCTGGCGGCGCTGACCCAGCAGCGCGCACCGGAAGGGACCAGCGCGGTGCCGGTATGGAGCCAGGGCGGCATCGGGCTCAATACCGCGGCCGGCGCCTTTGCCGGCGGGGCGTTCGGCGTGGTGCTCGATGCGGCGCTGGCGGTCTACCCGGAATGTTCCCTGCCCCCCGAGATCAAGGCCCAAGTGCTGGCCATGGACGGCAGCGAAGTCCATCAGGCGGCCGGCTACCAGGTCTACGCGCGCGGCCAGCGCGAGGCGGCGGCGCTGGCCGATTTCGACGGCGAGGACGTGCGCGCGGCGCTGGCGGCCGGCGAGCTGCTGCCGATCGGGCAGGACGCGGCGCTGGCGCGGCTGCTGCTGGGCGATTGCTCGAACGTCGAAGCGCTGGTGCAGACCCTGCGCCTGCGCATCGCCGCACAGGTGCGGCAGGCCAAAACGCTGGCAGTGCTCGACGAAGGCAACGCCTGGGCGCGCTCCCACGGCACGCGCTACCCGGTGGCGCAGGGCCCGATGACCCGGGTCAGCGACACGGCGGAATTCTCCGGCGCGGTGGCCGATGCCGGCGGCCTGCCCTTCCTGGCGCTGTCGCTGATGCAGGAAGGTCCGTCGCGGACGCTGCTGCAGGCCACCCGCGAGCGCGTCGGCGACCAGCCCTGGGGTGTCGGCGTGCTCGGCTTCGCCGCGCCGGAAATCCTCGATCCGCAACTGGAGCTGGTGAAGCAGTTCAAGCCCTCGGTGCTGCTGCTGGCCGGCGGCCGGCCGTCGCAGGCGCGGCCGTTCATCGAGATGGGCATCCCGACGTATTTGCATGTGCCCTCGCCCGGCCTGCTCGATCTGTTCCTCAAGGACGGCGCCACCCATTTCGTCTTCGAAGGGCGCGAATGCGGCGGCCATGTCGGCCCGCGCTACAGCTTCGTGCTGTGGGAACAGGCGCTGGCCCTGCTGGGCCAGGTCGAACAGGCCGAGCGGCTGCACATCCTGTTTGCCGGCGGCATCCACGACGAGCCCTCCAGCGCCATGGTCGCGGCCATCGCCGCGCCGCTGGCGGCCCGCGGCGCCAAAATCGGCGTGCTGATGGGCACCGCCTACATCGCCACGCGCGAAGCCGTGAGCTGCGGCACCGTACTGGAGGGTTTCCAGCGCAAGGCCCTGGCGGGCGACAGCACCGTGCTGGTGGAAACCGCTCCGGGACACGCCATCCGCTGCCTGCCGTCCGGCTTCATGGACCTGTTCGAGCGCGAGAAGGGCCGCCTGAAAGGCGAAGGCATCGACCAGAAGGAGGCCTGGAAGGCGCTGGAAATGCTTACCGTCGGGCGCCTGCGCATCGCCACCAAGGGCGTGGACTATGTCGACGGCAAGCTCAGCCCGGTCGATGCCGCCCGGCAGGAAGCCGAGGGCATGTACATGATCGGCCAGATCATCGCCATGAAACGGGCGGTGATCAGCGTGGCGGACCTGCACGCGCAGGTGACCCGCGGCGCCATGGCCTACCTCGCCGGCGTGCAGGTGCCGCAGCCGCGGCGCGCCGCCAACGCGCAGCCGATTGCCGTCGTCGGCATGGCCTGCATCTACCCCGGTTCGCCCGATCTCGAAGCCTATTGGGCCAATATCGTCGAAGGCCGCGACCTGGTGCGGGAAGTCTCCGCCGACCGCTGGAACGCCGCGCAATACTATCAAGCCGGCGCGGCCGCCCCGGACAAGAGCGTCAGCAAATGGGGCGGCTTTATCGACGATACCCCCTTCGATCCGCTCAAGTTCGGCATTCCGCCGCAGTCGCTGGCGGCGATCGAACCGGTGCAGCTGCTGTCGCTGGAAGTCGCCAGCCAGGCGCTCCGCGATGCCGGCTATCAGGGACGCTGGTTCGACCGCGAGAAGACCTCGGTGATCTTCGGCGCGGAATCCGGCATGGACCTGGCCGCGCAATACAACTTCCGCAACCTGTATCCGCAGTACTGCGGTGAACTGCCGCCGGCACTGGCACAGGCGCTGCCCAGCCTGACCGAGGATTCCTTTCCCGGCATCCTGGTCAACGTCATCTCCGGCCGCATCGCCAACCGCCTGGGACTCGGCGGCGTCAACTACTCGGTGGATTCGGCCTGCGCCAGTTCACTGACCGCGATCGAACTCGGGGTCAAGGAACTGCGCGCCGGCTCCAGCGAGATGGTGCTGGCCGGCGGCGCCGACTTCCACAACGGCATCAGCGACTTCCTGATGTTTTCCTCGGTGGGCGCGCTGTCGCCGAGCGGCCGCTGCCGCTCCTTCGACGAAAACGCCGACGGCATCTGCCTGGGCGAAGGCGTGGGCATCGTGGTACTGAAGCGCCTGGACGATGCCGAGCGCGACGGCGACCGCATTTACGCGGTGATCGACGGCGTGGCCGGCTCCAGCGACGGCAAGGCCCTGGGCCTCACCGCGCCGCGCAAGGAAGGCCAGAAGCGCGCGCTGGAACGCACCTACTGGCAGGCCGGCGTGCTGCCGGCCGAGGTCGGCCTGGTGGAGGCGCACGGCACCGGCACGGTGATCGGCGACCGCACCGAACTGAAGACGCTGACCGAGGTCTTCACCGCCGGCGGCGCCGTGCCGGGACAGACCGGCCTGGGCTCGGTGAAAAGCCAGATCGGCCATACCAAGTGCGCCGCCGGCATCGCCGGCCTGATCAAGATGGCCAAGGCGCTGCACCACCGCGTGCTACCGCCGACGCAGCAGATCACCGCGCCGAACGCCTGGCACCGCCAGGAGTCCAATCCGTTCCAGCTCAATCGCCTGCCCGCGCCGTGGGCGCCGTCGGGTGAGCGGGCACGGGCGGCGGTCAGCGCCTTCGGTTTCGGCGGCACCAATTTCCATGCGGTGCTGTCGGCCTACCCCGCGCACCACAGCGCGGTCGGCGCACAGCAGCTGCCGGCCGAGCTGTTCGCCGTGCGCGGCCACACCGCGGCGGATGCGGACCGCACACTGCGCACGCTGCTCGCCTTCGTCTCGGCCTCCGATGCCGCGGTGCCGCTGCGCGACCTGGCGCGTGCCGCCTGGGAAGCCGGCAGCGGACCGGTGCAGCTGGCCTTCGCCGCCGGCGATGCGGCGACGCTGTCGCAGCGGCTCGGCGCCGCGCTGCAGCACCAGGCCGGCAGCGGCATCAGCTATCGCTCGTCCACGGCCGCACAAGGCAAGATCGCCTGCCTGTTTTCCGGACAGGGCAGCCAGTATCCGGGCATGCTGCGCGAGCTGTTCGTGTATTTCCCCTTGCTGCAGCAGCTGGAAGCCGGCGGCGAGTACCTGGCGCAGATCTATCCCGCCACTGCCTACGACGAAGCCGCGCGCGCGCGCCAGCAGCAGCAGTTGACCGACACCCGTAGTGCCCAGCCCGCCTTGGGGCTGGTCGAGCTCGCCGCATTCAAATGGCTGCGCACGCTGGGCCTGCAGCCGGACATGGCGGCGGGCCACAGCTACGGTGAACTGGCGGCGCTGGCCGCCGCCGGTGCCTTCGACGCCGCGACGCTGCTGCGCCTGTCGCGCGCCCGCGCCGAAGCCATACTCGACGCGGTGGGCCAGGACGCCGGGGCGATGGCGGCAGTGCGCCTCGACGTGCAGGCCCTGACGCCGCTGCTGGCGGGCTTCCCGACGGTGGTGATGGCCAACCAGAACAGCCCGATCCAGACCGTAATCTCGGGCCCGACCGCCGACGTGCAGGCGGCCTGTGCTTACCTGGGTCAGCAGTCGGTGGGCTACAAGCTGATCGATACCGATTGCGCGTTCCACTCGCCGCTGATGGCTGGCGCCGAACAGCGGTATGCCGCCGTGCTGGAAGGGCAGTCGGTCGGTGCGCTGCAATGGCCGGTGTATTCCAACATCAGCGCCGAGCCGCATGAAGCCGATGCGTCCGCGATCCGGGCCAGCCTGGCGCGGCACATCGTCAGCCCGGTGCGCTTCGTCGCCGAAATCGAGCGCATGTACGCGGACGGCGCGAGGGTGTTCATCGAAATCGGCCCACGCAAGGTACTGACCGGCCTGGTCGGAAAAATCCTCAAGGATGCGCCGCACACCAGCCTGGCGCTCGATGCGGAGGAACGCGGCCTGGCCGGCGTGTTCGAGATGCTGGCGCAGTTGGCCACGGTACTGCCGGGTTTCAACGCCGCGCCGCTGTTCGCCGGCCGCAGCGATGCGCTCGACCTCGAAGCGCCCAGAACGCTCCCCGCCACCGCCTGGCTGGTCAACGGCGGCCGCGCCTGGCCGCTCAAGGGCAAGGCGCCGGCGCACGGCGCCGCGGTGGTGACGGCGCCGCTGGTCGCGCTGTCCGCCCCGAACGCGGCGGCGCTGCTGCCGGCCGGGACGGCGGCGGTGAGCTATACCGCGGGCGATCAGGCCCTGGTGAGTTACCTGT
>CAJCJI010000410.1 GCA_903970595.1 Verrucomicrobiota bacterium | reverse complement strand
AGCCGCCAAGAAAAGCTGTTTTGATTTGCATTCGTTTCCTCTGCGTCTTTGCGTCTTTGCGCGAGATTGCTTTTATGCCGCTGCTTCTAACGCCGGATGAACGCGTTTTCCTTTTCCTCCGGCTTCATCTGCATCTTCTTCACCAGCTCGTCGTCGTGCAGGTTTTGTGCCGCGCGGCGCGACTCCAGTTTGATGCGCAGGCGCAGCTCGTTCTGCGAATCGGCGTTGCGGATCGCCTCCTCGTAGCCGATCACGTTCTTCTCGAACAGCTCGAACAGGAACTGATCGAAGGTGAACATGCCCTGCTCGGTGGAGCGGGCCATCACTTCCTTGATGCCGGCCACTTCGCCCTTGAAGATCAGGTCGGAGATCAGCGGCGAATTGATCATGATCTCCATCGCCGCCACGCGTCCGCCGTTCTCGCGCCGCACCAGGCGCTGCGAGATGATGGCCCGCAGGTTCAGCGACAGGTCCATCAGCACCTGCTCGCGCTTTTCGTCCGGGAAGAAGTTGATGATGCGGTCCAGCGCCTGGTTGGCGCTGTTGGCATGCAGGGTGGACAGCACCAGATGGCCGGTTTCGGAAAACTGCACCGCGTATTCCATCGTTTCCCGGGTGCGGATTTCGCCGATCTGGATCACGTCCGGCGCCTGGCGCAGCGTGTTCTTCAGCGCGTTGCCCCAGGACTGGGTGTCGGCGCCCACCTCGCGCTGCGTTACCAGGCAACCCAGGTGCGGATGCACGTACTCCACCGGGTCCTCGATGGTGATGATGTGGCCGCGCGAATTGGCGTTGCGATAGCCCAGCATCGCCGCCAGCGAGGTGCTCTTGCCCGAGCCGGTGGCGCCCACCATCAGCACCAGGCCGCGCTTGGACATGACGATCTGCTTGAGCTGCTCGGGCAGCTGCAGCTGCTCGAAGGTGGGAATCTCGGTGGTGATGGTGCGCAGCACCGCGCCCACCTGCCCCATCTGCACGAACACGCTGACGCGGAAGCGGCCGATGCCGGGCGGAGCGATGGCGAAGTTACACTCGTTGGTGGCCTCGAACTCCTTGATCTGGCGGTCGCTCATCAGCGCGCGCACCAGCAGGGCCGAATTCTCCCCGGTCAGCGGCTTGTCCATCACCGGTGTCACCTGGCCGTCCAGCTTCATCGCCGGCGGAAAGCCGCTGGTGATGAACAGGTCCGAGCCGCCCTTCTGCTTCATCACCGTCAGCAGCTGCTGGATGAGTTTTATTGCCTGATCGCGTTCCATGCCCCGCTCCCGCTATTGATGACGCCGCAAAAGTCCGCCGCTCAAGCCACACCCGAGGAAAATGCCGCGAAGTCGGCCTTGTTTTCGGCCTTGGCGCGCGCCTCGTTGACATCCACCAGGCCGCGCTTGACCAGGTCCTTGAGGCACTGGTCCAGCGTCTGCATGCCGTCCTTGGCGCTGGTCTGGATGGTGGAGTACATCTGCGCGATCTTGTTTTCCTTGATCAGCGCACGCACCGCCGGCGTGCCGATGAGGATCTCATGCGCCGCGATGCGGCCGCCGCCGCGGCGCTTCATCAGCGTCTGCGCGATCACCGCACGCAGGCCGGTGGAGAGCATGGCGCGCACCATGTCCTTTTCCGCCGCCGGGAACACGTCGACCACGCGGTCGATGGTCTTGGAGGCGGAAGTGGTATGCAGGGTGCCGAACACCAGGTGCCCGGTTTCCGCGGCCGTCAGCGCCAGGCGGATGGTCTCCAGGTCGCGCATTTCGCCCACCAGGATGGTGTCCGGGTCCTCGCGCAAGGCCGAGCGCAGCGCCTCGGAGAAGCCCAGCGTATCGCGGTGCACCTCGCGCTGGTTGATCAGGCACTTCTTGGACTGGTGCACGAACTCGATCGGGTCCTCGATGGTGAGGATGTGGCCGAAATCGTTCTCGTTGATGTAGTTGATGATCGCCGCCAGCGTGGTGGACTTGCCCGAGCCGGTGGGCCCGGTGACCAGCACCAGCCCGCGCGGCGTCTCGGCGATGTCCTTGAAGATCGAGGGACACTTCAGGTCTTCCAACGACAGCACCTTGCTCGGAATGGTGCGGAACACGCCGCCGGAGCCGCGCGCGTGGGTGAAGGCATTGACGCGGAAACGCGCCAGGCCCGGGATTTCGAAGGAGAAATCGGTTTCGAAGAACTCGTCGTAGGCCTTGCGCTGCCGGTCGTTCATGATGTCGTAGATCATGTCGTGCACCTGCTTGTGCTCCATCGGCGGCAGGTTGATGCGCTTGAGGTCGCCGTCGACGCGTATCATCGGCTCGACCCCGGCGGACAGGTGCAAATCGGAAGCGCCCTGCTTTACGCTGAATGTCAGCAGTTGTGCAATATCCACGACGCCAGAACTCCCATGTTGGGCCCGCAAGGCGGCCCCGAAGAAATAACACAAGCTCCCTGACGCTGAACTTATCGGCAAACCCGCCGGACGGCAAGCGTCTGGCGCAAAATCAAGCAAATGAACGAGATAGCCGACAATCTGTCCGTACTACTTCAGCGTCTGGACCAGGCCTGCGCCCGCGCCGGCCGGAAGGCCGGGGCGGCGCGGCTGATCGCGGTCTCCAAGGGGTTCCCGGCCGCCAATATCGCCGCCGTCGCCGCGGCCGGCCAGCGCGCCTTTGGCGAAAGCTACGTGCAGGAAGCGCAGGTCAAGATGCAGGCCCTGGGCGATGCCGCGCTGGACTGGCACTTCATCGGCCCGGTGCAGGGCAACAAAACCCGCGAAATTTCCGGTAATTTCGCCTGGGTGCATAGCGTGGAGCGCCTGAAGATCGCTCAGCGGCTGTCGCTGCACAGGCCGGCGGCCATGCCGCCGCTGAACGTCTGCGTGCAGGTCAATATTTCCGGCGAAGCCAGCAAATCCGGCTGCGCCCCGCAGGAGGCGGCCGGATTATGCGCCGCCGTCGCGGCGCTGCCCCGGCTGCGGCTGCGCGGCCTGATGGCCATTCCCGCGCCGGTGCCGGAAGCGCAGGCCGCCCGCGCCGCGTTCCACGCCGTAAGGACCCTGTTCGGCCAGATCCGCGCCGCCGGAGCGGTCGACCCGGCGGATTTCGATACGCTGTCGATGGGCATGTCGGACGATTTCGAGGTCGCCGCCGAGGAAGGGGCCACTTTGGTGCGGGTCGGTACCGCTATCTTTGGGAGGCGAGAGGCGAGAGGCGAGAGGCGCACCAACCAATAGACCAAAGAAAAAACTTGACAGGACGTTGCCGTGCTTCATGCTTCTCCCGCCTCCCGCCTCCCGCCTCCCGCCATGTCCCAGGACACCGCCAAGAAAACTGCCGCCGAAGCCGCCCTCAAATACGTCGAGCCGGGCGAAATCCTCGGCGTCGGCACCGGCTCCACCGTCAATTACTTCATCGATGCCCTGGCGGCCATGCGGCACGATATCCCGGGCGCGGTTTCCTCGTCCGAGGCCAGCAGCGCCCGCCTTAAGGCCGCCGGCATCCCGGTCATGGACCTCAACAGCGCCGGCAGCCTGTCGATCTACGTCGACGGCGCCGACGAGGCCAACCACCGGCTGCAGTTGATCAAGGGCGGCGGCGCCGCGCTCACGCGCGAAAAGATCGTCGCCGCCGCCAGCCGCAGGTTCATCTGCATCGCCGACGAATCCAAGCTGGTCGAGGTGCTGGGCAGGTTTCCCCTGCCGGTGGAAGTGATCCCGATGGCCCGCTCCTACGTCGCACGCGAACTGGTCAAGCTGGGCGGCATGCCGAGCTGGCGGGAAAAGGTCATCACCGACAACGGCAACCTCATCCTCGATGTGGCCGGCCTGTCGATTACCGATGCGCTGGGCCTGGAGAGCGAAATCGGCCTGATCGCCGGCGTCGTGACCGTCGGCTTGTTTGCCCGGCGGCCGGCGGACGCGCTGCTGCTGGGCTCGCCCTCCGGCGCGCGGGAGCTGAAAGCGGCCTGAGCCGGAAGGCTACAGCGCTTCCAGCCGCGCCTTCAGGTCGTTATACAGGGCCTGCACGGTTTTCTCGTTGCCGGGCTCGGCGCCGACGGTCACGCTTTCCTCGCCGGCGATGTAAATGGTGAGGGCGTAACCCTCTTCCTCCTCGGCCAGTTCCAGCATGGTGATCTCGGACAGCTTGACCAGCGTGGTCTTGTTCTGGAATTCGATCTCGACAAATTTGTCCATGCGCTTTCTTCCTGGAGCCCTGAATTCTGTCGTGAGCCGCAAACCCGGTTATTCCGGCTTGTGGCAGACCGCCTCGACGTTGTGCCCGTCGGGATCGAGCACAAACGCGCCGTAGTAGTTCGGGTGGTAATACGTCCGCAAACCGGGAGCGCCATTGTCCCGGCCGCCGGCGGCCAGGGCGAAGCGGTAGAACTGGTCCACCGCGGCGCGGTCGGCGGCCACGAAAGCCACGTGCAGGCAGCCCTTGAGCACGGTATCGGCGCGGTCGCCGATCCAGAAATAGGGCTTAGTTCCCTCGCCGAAGCCGACATGACCGCTGCCCCCGGTCTGTTCCGCCGTCAATTCCATGAGATTGACGATGCCCAACGGCCCCAGCGCCTTCTCATAAAACGCCTTGGAACGGGCCAGGTCCGAAACCGAAAAGCCGACGTGATCGAGCATCAGGTCTTCCGCCGTGGAATGGAGGCAATGATGCTACCCCACTCCAGGACGCGCCAGGTACAGCCGGCGAAAAGACCCTGAAGCCTGGAGCTTTAGCGCCGGGGACCGCGGCCGCCGGTTTTCAGGTCCTTCTTTTCTTCGTTGACCCGCAGCAGGTTGCCGCGCAGGTCCTTGCCGTTGAGCCCGGCGATCGCCGCACGCGCCTCGTGGCCTTCCATTTCGATGAAGCCGAAGCCGCGGCATTTGCCGGAAAACACATCGTGCGCCAGCTTGATCGAGCGCACGCGGCCGTGCGCCGAAAACAGCTCGGTAATTTCTTTTTCGGTGGCGTCGGACGGCAGGTTGCCGGCATAGATTTTCAGCATGTCATTACTCCGTAATGGACGTCCTGTCCAAGCACTGGTCATCCATGACCAGAACTGTCAAAAAAAGCAGTTGTTTTCAGTGCACTTTGCGCGATTTGCCGGCGCGGCGTTCGGCGTCGCGCGAGGGGCGGGCATTGCCGCCGTGGCCAAAGCCGCCGCGGCGCGGCGGGCCGGGGCGATGGGCCCGCTGCGGCAGGCTTTCCGGCAGCTTCACCGCGGCATGGCGCGCGGTTTCTTCCGCGGTGGGCTGTGAACCAGGCTCGAAGCCGGGCACCACCGAGGAGGGGATTTCCTTGCGCAGCAGCTTCTGGATATCCTTTAGCTCCTGGCGCTCGTCCGGGCTGACCAGCGAGATCGCCTCGCCGGCGGTGCCGGCGCGGCCGGTGCGGCCGATGCGGTGCACGTAATCTTCCGGCACGTTGGGCAACTCGTGGTTGACCACGTGCGGCAGCTGGTCGATGTCGATGCCGCGCGCGGCGATGTCGGTGGCCACCAGCACACGCACCTTGCCGGCCTTGAAGTCGGCCAGGGACTTGGTGCGCGCGTTCTGCGACTTGTTGCCGTGGATGGCGGCAGTATTGATGCCGTGGCGGGCGAGCTGCTCGGCCAGGCGGTTGGCGCCGTGCTTGGTGCGGGTGAACACCAGCACCTGCTGCCAGTCGCCCTGCTTCACCAGGTGCGCCAGCAGGCCGGTCTTGCGCGCCTTGTCCACCGGGTGTACGCGCTGCGCCACCAGCTCGGCCGCGGTATTGCGCGGCGCCACGTCCACCGTGGCCGGGTTGTGCAGCAGGCCTTCCGCCAGGCCGCGGATTTCCGGGTTGAAGGTGGCGGAAAACAGCAGGTTCTGGCGCTTCTTCGGCAGCACCTGGATAACCCGGCGGATGTCGCGGATGAAGCCCATATCCAGCATGCGGTCGGCTTCGTCCAGCACCAGGGTCTCGATGGCGGACAGGTTTACCGTGCGCTGCTGCAGGTGGTCCAGCAGACGGCCCGGCGTGGCGACGATGATGTCGACGCCGCGGCGCAGGATGTCGATTTGCGGGTTGATGCCGACGCCGCCGAAGATCACCGCCGTGCGCAACTTCAGGTGACGGCCGTAGGTGCGGACAGACTCCGCCACCTGGGCCGCCAGTTCGCGCGTCGGCACCAGCACCAGCACGCGCGGACCGGGGGCGCCTGTCGTGGACAGCCGGTGCAGGATCGGCAGGGTGAAGGCGGCGGTCTTGCCGGTGCCGGTTTGCGCGGCGGCGAGCAGATCGCGCCCTTGCAGCACCAGCGGAATGGCTTGTTTCTGGATCGGCGTGGGCTCGGTGTAGCCCTCGTCGGCAATAGCACGCAGCAACTCGGGCCCGAGGCCCAGATCGGAAAACGACATGACGTAATACTCCTGAAGCCGCCACACCGCGGAATCAAACGCGGAACCGGTTCAGGCAGTGATGATTAAGATTGGCGGATGTCCTTTGCCGCGGTGGGAGCCGCGGGGCCGAACAAGGCCGGGTTTGTCGGGAAGCCGGGAACCGGCATCTGGGGCGCAACCGGAGCGCCACTTCAAACTGGGCGTTATCTTACAGCATTGCGTCGATTCACGCTCGCGCAGGCGTTATGCTTGTGTCTCCCACCTCCGTAAGGAAGCGCCAAATGAACAGGATTCGCACTCTAGGTTTGCTGCTGGGCGCCGCGCTGGCCGTGGCGGCGTGTTCAAAGTCCCAGGATCAGGCTGCTCCGGAGGCCGCCGCGGCGCCCGCCGTGCCGCCGCCCCATCCGACGGCGCCGACCCTGAGCGGGGTCGGCCGGCAGAAAGCCCCGGACGGCACCACGGTCAGCTTTGACGGCATCAAGAGCGGAGACACCGTGACCAGCCCGTTCCGCGTCGGGTTTGCCGTGACCGTCGCCAAAATCGCCCCGGCCGGCACCCCCGATCCCGGCACCGGCCACTTCCACCTGATCATCGATTCGCCGCTACCGCCGCAAAATGCGCCCCTGCCCGCCAGCGACACGGTCAAGCACTACGGCAAGGGACAGACCGAGGACACGCTGACCCTGCCGCCGGGCCAGCACACGCTGCAGATCGAACTGGCCGACGGTACGCATGTGCCCTTCGATCCGCCGGTGGTTTCGGACGTCATCACCGTTACGGTGAAATAAGATAAAGACTGTGGTTAGTGACTAGAACTCATCTCATAAACACCTGCGCAGCAGGATCATGACACAAGCCAGATGAATGAAAGCCCGGAAATTTTCGGCGTGGCGTTCCCAGCGCACGATGGTGCGGCGGAAT
>CAJCJI010000409.1 GCA_903970595.1 Verrucomicrobiota bacterium | reverse complement strand
AATGACTCAATGTCATTCGCGGAGCCCCGAACGCCCGGCCATGGATGGCCGGGCCGGGCTCTCAAATCCGCGCAACGTCGCGCCAGGGAGGGCAGGGAACTGAAGCATTCATGCTTGGTTACCCCGCATCAGGCGGCGGCGAAACGGCCGGGACCGGCGCTGCCGGAGGCGGAGCATTCGCCTTCGGCGCGTCCTTGGTTTCCGCCCCATTGACCTGCGGATTGTCCCAGCTGCCGGTGACGTGATAGCTGAACTGGCTGAGTTTGTTGAAGGGCTTGTTGAACACTTCCTCCGCCAGCAGGGCCACGCCGCCGGCGATGGGATTGACCAGGGTCGCGCCGACGATGACTTCCGTCGCCAGGTCCGGGTGGACGGTGATTTTCTGGTCGTAGTCGCGCGCGGCCAGGCCGATGCGGCCGCTGATCTCCATCTTCATCGCCGGCGAGACGAGTTGCAGATCGTCGGACTGCGCCTGGCCGTCGGCCAGCTTGAAGCTGCCGCTGAGCTTGTCGAAGCCCAGTCCTTTCGACACCACGTCGTGGAAATCGAACGTCAGCCGGCGCGGCAGGGCGTAGAGATTGAGCAGTCCGAGCACCCGTCCGGCCCCGCGCTGGTCGATGCTGCGCAGGGTGCCTTTCTCCACCGCCAGCGACAGGGTGCCGCGCGCCTGCGCCAGGTCGAGCCCGTCCGGGCTCTGCGGCCAACTCAGCGTGCCGGAAAAGGTGGACCGCTTCGCATCCATGGTGTCGGTGTACCCCAGGGCTTGCAGCACCGTGCCCAGGTCGCTGGAGTTGAATTCGAAGGACAGGTCGGCGTAGGAACTGCCGTTGCGCCGCAGCCAGGTGCCGCGCGTGTTGGTCTGCAGGATGCCGCCCTCCAGCTTGAACTGATCCAGGGACTGGCCCCCCGCGATCCTGGACGTGAGCAGGTTGAGGCGGCCGAGGTCGGCCGCGCCGATTTTCAGCGAGTCGCAGGCCAGGTCGAGCAAGGGCGCCTGCACCGGGTCGAACGGCGCGCTCGCCGCCGCGGCGTCGGCCGGCTGCGCCGGCGGCGCCAGCGCCTGCAGTTGCAGTTTTTGCAGCCGTGCGATCACGCGCCCGCCGCCAGCCCGGCTATAGTCGATGGAGCCCTGAGCATTGGCGCCGTCGAGGCGCACGCTCCAGCCGTCCGGCCGGGGTGAGCCCACCAGATGCGGTTGCAGCAGCGTGGCGCCGCCATACACTACTTGCTGCGGCGTGAGGTCGAAGCCGCGCAGGGCCAGACCAGTGCTGTCCACATGCGCCGCCGAGGGCCCGGTGGAGGTCGATCCGTCGCCCGGAGCAACCGCGCCCAGCAGTTCGATCCAGGCGGCCACGTCCATCTGCGCCGGCGCGCCGCGGACCAGGATGCCGTCGCCCTCGGCGCGGGGCATGTTGCCCGGTCCCACCCGGATCTCTACGCCGCGGGTGAGCAGGTCCGCGTTGGCCGGTTTTGCCGGGCGCACGAAACGCAGGGCCGCGCCGAGGCGGTCGCCGGCATCGATGCTTACCAGCAGCGCATCGGCGGCGCCGGCTGTACCGTCGCTTACCGTCACGCTCAGCGGCATGCTGTCGGCGGCGGCCTTGGTCAAGGGCTGCGGCATGCGCACCGCGACGCCGCGCAGATCGCTGCTCAGGGTGATCTCGCCGGCGCGGGGGCCCTCCAGCGGCAGGCGCGCGGCGAGGTGGGCGGTGCCGCTGAGGCGCTGCAGCAGCCAGTCCGGCAGATAGGCCGCGAGCAGCCCGTCAGCCGCCTGCACCGGCGCATCGGTCTGCACCAGCACCACGCCCTCTGGGCTTTCCGCCTCTGGGTGGATGGTGGCGCTGAGGGTGACGCCATAAAGTTCGCCGCTGAGGCCGTCGCTGGTGATGCCGTGATCGTCGAAGGCCAGGCTGCCGTGCAAGGCGCGGACCGGCGGATCGATACCGCGTACTTTCAAGCTGCCGCCCTCGGGGCGCACCTTGCCCGAAACGTACACCGGCGGATTGTCCTGGTTGAGGAGCATCTCCAGGTGCAGGTCCGCCGCGAGCGGGCCGGCGGGATCGGTGGTGGACAGCAGGTTTTCCAGCTTGTGGCTGATCGGGCTGTCGCGCAGCAGGGCGTAGTAGCGGGAGGCTTCGCCGGCGGTGCTGCCATCCACCGTCAGGTGACCCTCGTGGAAGTCCGGAATTTGCGCCTCGATGTGATCGACGGTGTTGCCGGCGACCTGCGCGCCGCTGGAACTGATCTGCAGGCTGCGCCCGTGGAAATGCAGCTGCGCCTGCAGCTTCTCGGCTTGCGGCCAGCCGGGTGCATAGGACAGCACGCCGTCCGCCACGCTCAGGTCGAGCAGCCAGTGCCCGCTCGGCTTGTCCACGAACGGGAAGTCGGCCAGCGAACCGTCGATCTCCAGGTGCCCCTGCGGCAAATGCCCGTGCAGCAGCGCACGGTTGAGCCAGGCGCGTGTGCCGGCGCCCCAATCGTTGGGCATCCAGGGTTTCATCAGGACCGGGTCTTCCGCCGCGAAATCGGCGCTGAGCTGCAGCGTCGGCGCAGCCTCGGCCTGGCTGGGCAGCAGCAGGCTGATTTGGCCGTGACCCTCGCTGCCGAGCGCTTTCCAGTCGAATTGCGGCGCGTCGATGCGCCAGCCGGCCGCCGTGCCGGGGTCGTTGCGCTTCCAGCCGAAATCGCCGCTGAGGGCGGTCACCGGCACCGGCTGCTGGAACGCCTTGGGCAGCTGCAGCACCAGGGCCGTCTGCCGCAGATGCAGATGGCCGCCGTCCTGGTCGGCTTCGACCGTGCCGTCGAGCCCGGAAAAGCCGGGCTGCGCCGGGTCCGCCGCCAGGCCCGCGCCCTGCAGCCGGACCTGTACGGAATAACGGCCCGGCGCGGCGGCTGCGCCGGGCTGCGCCGTAGCGGCGGTTTCGTAGTGCAGCGCCAGATCGTGCACGTCGCCGCGCAGGTCGCGCAGCCGCGCCGCATCGGGCGGCAGGCCCTTCCACAGCGCCAGCCAGGGCGCCAGGTCGTCGAGGCGCAGACCGTCGGCGCCGGCGTCGAGCTGGATGCCTTGCGCGGTCATCGCGTAATGGAAGTGCCCCTGCGCTTCGGCGAGCCCGCGCGCTCCGACCAGGGCCAGCTTGCGGATGTCGGTGCGCCAGGCATCCGGTTCCGGCCAGGCCGCCAGTTCCAGTTGCAGCTGCGTCACCTGGGCCAGGGTGTCCTTGCCACGCTGGGCGGCAACGGCAGCGGCGCTGGCCGATGCATCGACTTCGGCGATGCGGCCGGATTCGATCCGCCCGGACAGGCGCAGCTGTGCCTGCTGCATGTTCAGCTGCACGCCGGAACCCAGCGAGCCGGCCAGCCAGGGCCAGCCGTGGATGTCGGCCAGCAGCAGGTTCCAGCTGCCTTGCAGGCTGTCCGGCCGGGCCGGGTCGCCGCTGACGGTCGCCGTGGCGGTCGCGGTGGCGGCCAGCTGGGGCGGCGGCTGCAGGCGCGCCGTCAGCATGAAGCGCTGCTCCACGCGGCGCACCTCGACATCGTCGATGCCGACAATGATCACCTGCCGGTCGACCTGGGGGTCGTGCAGCAGCAGGCGGCAGTCGCGCAGCCGCACGCGGTCCAGGCTGGCGATGCGGCGGATCTCCTCGTCGCTCAGCTGGTGGCCGGCTCCGCCGCTGAAGCCGCGCATCGACCAGCGGCCCAGCGCATCGACGTCCGCCTCCAGTTCCAGGCCATAGATTTCGATCGCGCCCGGCGTCCAGTCCGCCTTCAGCAGGCGCCTCAGGCCGAATCCCAGGCGCAGCCGCGCCAGGTGCAGCAGCGGCTGACCCTGGTCGTCGAGCAGCGCCACGTCGCGCAGGTCCAGGCTGGGCCGCAGGCGCTGCCAGGTCAGGGCCATCGAGCCGATGCGGGTGGGATGCCCGGCGGCCTGCGTCACCAGGCTCTGCAGTTTTTCGCGGTAGCCCGGCACCGCGTCGACCGCCAGCCGGAACAGCAGGCTCAGCGTGGCGGCCAGAACCACCAGCGCCGCGGCGGTGCTGAGCGCCCAGGTCCACCAGCGGCGGCGTTTAATTTCCACAAGCGAGCGCAGCGGACATCACACCGGAACCACGTCGAATACTTCCTGCTGGTAATGCGCCTCGGGCTGGAGCTTGATCGGCCGCTTCAGGCTGGCTTCGAGTTCGGCCAGTCCGCCGGACTGCTCTTCCTGCAGGCGCGCCACCACATCGGGCGCGGCCAGCACCAGGAAGGACTTGGGGTCGTACATGCGCGCCGCCCGCTGCACCTCGCGGGCGATCTCGTGGCACACCGTCTCCACCGTCTTGACGCAGCCCTTGCCGCCGCAGGCCGGGCAGGGCTCGCACAGGATGTGGCCGAGGCTCTCGCGGGTGCGCTTGCGCGTCATCTGCACCAGGCCCAGCTCGGAGAACGGATAGATGCGGGTGCGCGCCGAATCGCGCGCGACTTCTTTCTCCAGCGTGCGCAGCACCTGGGCGCGATGCTCTTCGCCGTGCATGTCGATGAAATCCAGGATGATAATGCCGCCCAGGTTGCGCAGGCGCAGCTGGCGGGCGATCGCCGCGGCCGCCTCCAGGTTGGTCTTGACGATGGTTTCCTCGAGATTGCGATGGCCGGTGAAGGCGCCGGTGTTGACGTCGATGGTGGTCATGGCTTCGGTCTGGTCGATCACCAGGTGTCCGCCGGACTTGAGTTCGACCTTGCGCTCCAGGGCGCGGTTCAACTCGTCCTCCACCCCGTACAAGTCGAAGATCGGCGCCTGGCCGCAGTAGGCCTCGATCTTCGCCGCCGCCTGCGGCACGAATACCCGGGCGAACTGCTCCACCCGGCGGGCTTCCTCGGCGTTGTCGATGCGCACCCGCTCCACCGCGGTGCCCAGCAGATCGCGCAGGATGCGCATCGACAGCGGCAGGTCGCCGTGCACCAGTTGCCCCGGCTGGGCCTGCTGCAACTGCTGGCCGACCGAACTCCACAGGCGGGTCAGGAACTGCAGGTCCTGCCGCAGCGCCTCCGGGTCTGCCCCTTCCGCGGCGGTGCGCGCGATCACCCCCCAGTCGGGCGACAGATCCGGCACCAGCCCCTCCAGTATGCCCTTGAGCCGGGCGCGCTCGGCCTCGTCCTCGATCTTGGCGGAAACGCCCACATGCCTTTCGTAGGGCATCAGCACCAGGTAGCGCGAGGGGATCGAAATCTGCGTGGTCAGGCGCGCGCCCTTGCTGCCGAGCGGATCCTTGAGGATCTGCACCAGCACCTGCTGGCCCTCGTGCAGCAGGCGCTCCACCTGGGGCAGCGGCGCGGACTGCGTCTCGGCGCTGAGCATGTCGGCCACATGCAGGAACGCGGTGCGCTCCAGGCCGATGTCGACGAACGCCGCCTGCATGCCCGGCAGCACGCGCTTCACCAGCCCCTTGTAGATATTGCCCACCAGGCCGTGGCGGGCCGCGCGCTGCACGTAAACCTCCTGGGCGGCGCCGCCTTCCACCAGCGCCACGCGCGTCTCCTGCGTGCCGATGTTGACCAGGATCTCGGTGCTCATGCGCTGCCGCCGCAGGCCAGGCCGAAGCGCTGCAGCAGTTCGCAGGTTTCAAACAGCGGCAGGCCGACCACGCCGCTGTAGCTGCCCTCGATGCGCCTGACCCAGCGCGCGGCAAGCCCTTGGATCGCATAGGCCCCGGCCTTGTCGGCGGGCTCGCCGGACTCCCAGTAGGCGGCGGCCTGCGCCGCGCCGATCGGGCCGAAGCAGACGCGCGTCATGGTGACCGCGCTCTCCACGCGCCCGCCGCCGATCACCACCACCGCGCTGTGCACCTCGTGGCTGCGATCCGACAATTGCCGCAGCATCGCCAGGGCGTCGTCGCGATCACGCGGCTTGCCCAGGATGCGCCCGTCGACGGAGACGTCGGTGTCCGCCGCCAGCACCGGCAGCGGCAATGCCGCCAGGCCGGCCGCGGCCCGCGCCTTGGCCAGCGCGGTCGCCAGCGCATAG
Source organism: Verrucomicrobiota bacterium (assembly GCA_903970595.1). Classification (GTDB taxonomy): domain Bacteria; phylum Pseudomonadota; class Gammaproteobacteria; order Nevskiales; family Nevskiaceae; genus Nevskia. The sequence goes on along the minus strand of CAJCJI010000409.1, from coordinate 1,875 downwards.
TCGGCGGGGGCCTGTCCGGGCGCGGGCTGCTCCGGCACATCGGCGGCCAGGGTTTCGAAGCGCAAGCCCAGTTGCTGCAGCAAAGCGGCGCGGCGCGGCGAGCGCGAGGCGAGATAGAGTTGGGCGGACATGCGCTGATTGTCCGCGATTACTGCCGCGGGAGGCGAGGGGCGGTGCGGGAGGCGGAAACTGCCCGGCTGGGCCGGCTGCTCGACCCGGAAGCTTCCCAGTCCGCGGCCGCGGCGGTCCCCGGCGCGGTCCGCGTACGCTCGAATCTCCGGCCGCGCGGCCGAAGCCGCCCGCTCATCATCCAAAGCGGGCCTCAGGGCTTTGGCGCCGTGACCGGCGGCTGCGCCAAAGGCGTCAGCGGCGGCAGCGGAGTCGGCGGCGCAGCGGGCGTGGCCGCTGCCTGCAATTGCTGGTAGCGCTGGATGTCGCGCTCGAACTGCGCCGCCACGCTGTCGCGCTCCAGCTTGATGCGCGCCAGGGTGCGGATATTTTCCGCCTGCAGGGACTCGAAGCCCTTGATCTGCGCGAGCAGTTGCGGACTGGGGTCCCTGCCGCCGCCGCGTTCCTCGTCGGCGCGATCCTGCAAGTCCTTGAGCGAGGCGGAGCCCTCGCGTACCGCCTTTTCGGCCAGGTCGATGCGCACCTCGAAGGTCTGCAGCCGATCGTCGCGCATCGACTTGAGTTCGCCCAGGTTCTTGTAGGTCTGCAGCATGAACTGGTCGTTTTGCAGCCGCTGCTGGATCTGCTCCTGGGCGCGTTCCGTCTCACGCTCCCGGCGTTCCTCTTCAGCGCGTTGTTCAGGAGTCTGTTCCGCCTTCAGGGTCTTCACCAGCACCCCGCGCGGGTCGTAGATTTCACGTTGCTTGCGGGCAAATTCGGGCGGCACGTGATCGCCGCAGGCGCGCACACCGTGGTCGTCGTTCCAGCAGACGATGTCGCCGGAAGCCGTCTGCGCCCAGGCCCGCGGTCCAGCCGCAAGCCCCGCCACCAGCACGGCCATTGCCCCCCAATTCCTGGTACGCGTCCTCAAGCGACGAAAACCTCCACCCCGCCAAGCTGCCTACGCCTTCACCCCATAGCGCGACTGGTAGGCCCGGATCGCTGCGATCGTGGCGTCGTCGCCGCCACTGCCCTGCAGGAACTCAAGCAAGTCCTGCACCGTAACCAGCGAGATTACCGAAATTTTCAACTTTTCAGTGAGTTCGGCCACGGCGTTGGCGCCATTCTGGCCGACTTCCTGACGGTCCAGCGCCGTGATCGCCGCAATGGGCAAGGCCCCGGCCGCGGTCAGCAGGGTATGAGATTCGCGCAGGGCGGTGCCGGCGGTCAGCACGTCGTCGACGATCAGCACGCGCTGCCCCGCAACGTCCGCCCCGACCAGTACGCCGCCTTCGCCGTGGTCCTTGGCTTCCTTGCGGTTGTAGGCAAAGGGCAGGTCGCGCCCCCGCTCGGCCAGAGCGCAGGTCACCGCCGCCGCCAGAGGAATGCCCTTGTAGGCCGGGCCGAACAGCAGATCGAACTTGAGGCCCGAGTCCTCGATGGCCTCGGCGTAGGCATGTCCGAGCTCGCGCAGGGCGGCGCCGCGGGCGATGCGTCCGAGGTTGAAAAAGTAAGGGCTGATGCGGCCGGACTTGAGGGTGAAGGTACCGAAGCGCAGCACCTGGTGCCGGAGGGCAAGCTGCAGGAAGCTGGTTTTGTAGGTTTGCATGGCGGTAGGGGAGAGGCGGGAGGCGGGAGGCGGGAGGCGCAAATGCAACCTGCCGACGACCGATCTCAATCAAGTTAGGTGGTCCAGCTTTCATTGTGCCAACAATCTTTCGGAAACGAGACAAAACCGGCTCTCCAAGCTATCTTTGACGCCTCCCG
>CAJCJI010000408.1 GCA_903970595.1 Verrucomicrobiota bacterium | reverse complement strand
GGCGGCGCCCGCCGCCGCAAGGTCTTGCAGCACCTCGATGCGGTAAAGCGTGGCGCCATGGCGATAGCTCATCGAATAGCGCTGCCATTGCTCCGGCAGGCAGGGCGTAAAACCCAGCCGGTCGCCTTCGCGCCGCAGTCCCAGCAGCGACTCCAGGATCAGCCGGTACATCCAGCCGGCCGAACCGGTATACCAGGTCCAGCCGCCGCGGCCGGTGTGCGGGGCGATGGCGTAGACGTCCGCCGCGATGACATAGGGTTCGGTCTTGTAGATTTCCAGCGCCGGCGCGGTGAGCCCGTGATTGACCGGGTTGATCAGCGCCAGCAATTCCCAGGCGCGGCGGCTGTCGCCCAGGGCGGCGAAGGCCATCACCGACCACACCGCGGCATGCGTGTACTGGCCCCCGTTCTCGCGCACGCCCGGCACATAGCCCTTGATGTAGCCCGGATTCATCGGCGCCCGGTCGAACGGCGGATCGAGCAGCTGGATCAGCCCGCCGGCGTCGCCCCGCGCCTTGCGCACGAGGTGCCGGTACAGCGAGTCCATGGCCTGGCGTGTGCGCGCTTCACCGCCGGCGCCGGACAGCACCGACCAGCTCTGCGCGATGGCGTCGATGGAGCAATCCGCATTGGCGGCGGAGCCCAGCACCGTGCCGTCGTCGAACCAGGCGCGGCGATACCATGCGCCGTCCCAGGCGTGCTGCTCGAGATTGCCGCGGACCTGTACCGCTTCCCCGCGGCAGCGTTCGGCAAAGGCCGTATCGCCCCGGGAGTCCGCCAGTTCGGCGAACGCGCCGAGCACGTCGTACAGAAAAAATCCCAGCCAGACGCTTTCGCCCTTGCCCTTGATGCCGACCAGGTTCATGCCGTCGTTCCAGTCGCAGGAACCCATCAGCGGCAGGCCATGCGCGCCCATGCGCAGGCCGTGCAGGATGGCCCTCACACAGTGCTGGTACAGGCTCGCCGTTTCGGCCGAGCGGCCGGGCAGCTCGTAATTCGACTCCTCTTCGGCGCCGAGCGCATGCCCGTCGAGGAAGGGCAGCACCTCGTCGAGTACTCCGTAGTCTCCGGTCGCCGTCACATAGCGGCAGGCGACCAGGGGCAGCCATAGATAGTCGTCGGAGCAGCGCGTGCGCACGCCGCGCCCAGCCGGTGGATGCCACCAGTGCTGCACATCGCCCTCCGGGAACTGGCGCGCAGCGCAGCGCAGCAGGTGCTCTCGCACCAGCGCGGGCTGCGCGTGCACCAGGGCCATCACGTCCTGCAGCTGGTCGCGGAAGCCGTAGGCGCCTCCGGACTGGTAGTAACCGCTGCGCGCCCACACGCGGCAGGCCAGCACCTGGTACAGCAGCCAGCCGTTGGCCAGCAGGTCGAGGGCCGGGTCGGGCGTTTGCACCTGCACCGCGCCCAGCGTCTTGCTCCAGTACTGCCGAACCTTATCCAGCGCAGCGCCGGCTGTTCCCGCCTGGCGCAGCCGCAGGGCCAGGCCGCAGGCCTGTTCAAGGTCCGCTCCGGCACCGAGCCGGAACACGATCTGCCGCTCCTGCCCATCCGCCAGGTCGAAGGCAATGCGGATCGCGGCGCAGGGGTCCAGTGCCGCCCCCAGGCGGCCCGATAGCCGCGGCAGCGCCATAGCCGCCGGACTTTCCAGCGTGCCGTTGCGCCCGAGGAATTCGCCGCGGTCGCCGCTGCAGGAGCGCCCTTGAACGGCGGCGCCTTCATCGGCATCGAAGAACGCCACGCGCCCCTCGAAATCGGTGTTGTAGGCATTGCGCGCGAACAGCGCGCCACTGGCCGCATCCAGTTCGCCGGCCACGTGCATGGCATAGCGCGGCCGCAGATCGCCAAGCACCCATTCGACATAGCCCGTGGCGGAGAGCCGCCGCGGCCGGCCCGAGGCATTGCGCAGCTTCAGCACCCAGAACTTGACCGACTCTTCCAGGTCGACATAAACCCACAACTCCGAAGCGATGCCGCCGGCGCTGTGCTCATACACGCTGTAGCCGAAGCCATGGCGCGTCAGGCAGGGCGCGGCGCCGCCGCAGGGCCAGGGCGTCGGCGACCAGAATGCGCCGCTGTCCTCGTCGCGCAGGTAGAGCGCCTCTCCGCCACCGCCGCCAACGGCATCGTCGCTCCACGGCGTCAAGCGGAATTCGTGGGCGTTCTCGCTCCAGCTGTAGCCCAGGCCGCTCTCGGTCACCACGCTGCCGAATCCGGGATTGGCCAGCACATTGGCCCAGGGCAGGGGCGTCATCCGTTCCGGCGTGGTGCGGATGTGATACTCGGTGCCATCGGCGCTGAACCCGCCCAGCGCGCTGGGCAGGAGAAGATTGGCGTGCAAAGGCTCGGCTGCCGCTAGCGGCTCGCCGCTGTCGATGCGGGTAGGCGCCAGGCGCACTGTGCTTTGTTCGTGTGGGGTTCCGCGCTCAAGCTGCGCCTGCAGGCTGCCCCGGCTGCCGTCCACCACCACGCGTGCCGCCGCCTGCAGCAGGATGCGATCCTCCGGCGCGATCTTTCCGTCCAATCGCAGGAAAATGCCGCCGGGCCGGTCGATGGCGGGCGTTTCGCCGGCCGCGCCGATCAGCGCCATGATCCCTTCCCGCAGCCCGTCTTGCGCGGCATCGGACCAGATCACCAAATCCGCCGGCAGTCCCTTCGCGCGCCAGTAGCTGTGACACCGGATCAGCTCGCGCGCCAATTCCAGGCTTGAGCCGTCCGCGAGCTTCAGCAGCAGGATCGGCAGATCGCCGGAAATGCCATAAGCCCACAGGCCAGACTGGCCGCGCAGGTTCTGCAGCAGCACCCCGGTCTCGGCGCGCAGGGCGGCGTCGGCGTACAGCAGCGGCCCAGCCAGGCGGCGGTACAGCCGCTCGTCCGCTTCGCCGGCGCCGATCCGCTGCAGCGCCGCAGCGGCCCGCGTCACGGCCAGCTCGAACGCGCGGTCGGCCGGCAGCCGGTCCTGGTATTTCTCCACCAGCCCTATGCAGGTCTCGCGGTGGTCCGCGGCGCCGGTCAGCAGATCGATGCACGCCGACTGCCCGGCTTCGAGCGTCACCCGGCAGCGGATCGCGACCACCGGGTCCAGCACCGAACCGGCGCTGCCCGACAGCGCGCCAGTCTGGTGCATCGCCTGCGGCGCGGCCAGGCTGCGGCCGCGGCCGATGAAGCGCAAGCGGTCGGTTTCATAGGAGAGTTCGCCGATCGCCCCATCCCGTGCGACCAGCGCGTGCAGCATCCAGGGCGCCGGGTCCTCCGCGGCGCGCGGCCGCCGGGTGCACAGGATCGCGCCCCGCGCGGCCTGGATTTCGGTCTGCACGAACAGCTTGCTGAAACAGGGGTGCATGTTGTCGGCGCCCGGCGTCGCCAGCACCACCTCGGCATAGCTGGTGAGCTCGATGCAGCGGCGGATTGCGGAATGGTTGGTGAGACGCAGCCGGCGCAATTCCACGTCGTCGTCCGGCGCGACCACGATTTGCATGTGCGTTTCGATCGCCTCGTCGCGCCGCAGGAATTCGGCGCGCCCCTCGGAGAATGTCGCCGTGTAGGTTTCGGCCTGCCGCAACGCCGGCTGACGCCCGGCCGACCAGATCTCGCCGCTGTCCACATCGTGCAGGTACAGGAAGCTGCCCCAGTTATCGCAAGTCGGATCTTCGCGCCATCGCGTTACCGCCAGGTCCCGCCAGCGGCTGCTGCCGCCGCCGGCTTGGCTGAGCATGACGTGGTAGCGGCCGTTCGACAGCAGCTGCACCTCGGGTGACGCCAAGCGGGACCCGGTGTGCGGTGGCAGTTCTTCGGACACTTCGGACAAGGCTCCGGCTTCGAATGGTCGCAGGCTAGTGTAGCCCGGAATACCTGATCCGACGGCCCTTGTATTCTTGCAACGGTCATCATGGCTGCGAAAAGCCGGGCTTCCGGTACGGCCCGCTTGCTGGGAAGATAGCAAGCCTGAGCGCCAGGGGAGGGAAGCCGTGCAACCGTACATTGTCATCGCAGCGCTTTGGCTGCTGTGGATCGCTTCCTGGATCGCCGCGGCCTGGTGGAGCAACCGCACCGAAAAGCGGGTCGGCCTGAACGCGGAACTCGGCTATCGCGCGGTCCAGCTGAGCGGCGCGGTCCTGCTGGCCGTCCCGGCGCACGGCTACTACGGACCGATGCGCCTATGGCATGTCAACGCCATCCAAGCCTGGGCCTGCGCCGCGCTGGTCGCGCTCGGCTTCGCCTTCTGCTGGTGGGCGCGCATCCACCTTGGGCGCCTGTGGTCCGGACAGATCACCCGCAAGGCCGATCACCGGGTGGTCGATACCGGTCCTTACGCGCTGGTGCGCCACCCCATCTACACCGGCATCCTGCTCGCCGTCCTGGCCACCGCCGCGGCCAAGGGCACCGTCTACGGCCTCGCCGGCTTGGTCCTTATCACCCTTGGCCTGTATCTGAAAGCGCGGCTGGAGGAACGCTGGCTCGCCGAAGAATTGGGCGCGGGCGACTATGCCGCCTATCGCCGCCGCGTGCCGATGTTGCTGCCGTTTGGCCCGAAGGGTGCAATGCGTGACTTGTGAACGATCAGAACGTCGAGGACTGCGATGACAAATCGGACGCGCCTTCTCCTGCTTCTTGCGGTATGCACCGCCGGCGCTTATGGGGCCTACTCCTATTGGGCCGGCGAAGATCATCGCCACGCCGCCGCCCAGGTCGTGGATACCGCTTTGCGCGACGGTGTGCCGGGACCCGATGAGGCGGCGGTACCGGTTACAGTCGTGGCGACGCCGCCAGCATCCTCCTGGCTGGAAAAGCGCACGGCGCGCTATGCGGGCTTGTTCAAGGATTTTCGCTGCGACGTCCTGATCGTGCCCATGCAGGTGGAGGGCGGCGGTTTCGACCGGCCCAATCGTGAAATCATGACCGCGGATCTGGCCCTTGCGCTTGGCTCGACTGGCCAGTGCGTGACCGATCCATTTCTGCTGGACCCCGCTCTTGGCGAGGCTCTGCGCCGGCGCGATCCGGACGCGGTACTGGCGCTGGCGCGCACCATCAAGGCCAGCCGCATCTTGACCGTTTATGCCGGACACTACCAGCCTGGCAAAATGCGTGTGACCTTGCAGGTCAGCCGGCTGGACCCGGCCAAGCCGGGCGCCGCGCCGGTGACGGTGGCCGCGCACAGCTTTGAAAACCTGGAGTATGGCGACGAAAGTCCGCCATTCGTCGTTTTTCACACGCGTCTCCCGGAAATGCTTTCTGCCGTGGGCA
>CAJCJI010000407.1 GCA_903970595.1 Verrucomicrobiota bacterium | reverse complement strand
CGGAACCATGGCGGCCACGGGCCGCCCTACTATTGCGGTGAGAAGTGACTGGCGTTGGCGCCTAAGGAAGTGCCGTTGGAGCTTTCATATCAAGTGTAAGCATTCGGCCACGAACAAGCGTGTAAAATCCGCCGGGAGTGACCGGCTCGATACGGGCACCGCGGTTTCACGAGCTACCCCTTAGCTACCCACCATGCGCCGCACCCGCCTGGCGATCATCGCCACTCACCCCATCCAATATCATGCCCCCTGGTTCAGGGCGCTGACCTTGCGGCCTGAACTGGATGTCATCGTTGGCTTTGTCAGAATCCCCGATGCGGCAAAGCAGGGCGAAGGCTTTGCCACCTCGTTCCAGTGGGACCTGCCGCTGCTGGATGGCTACGCCCATACGCGCCTGGAGACCGCTCCGCTGTGGCGGTCCAGGCCTTATTTCAGCGAGCGGCTGACGGGGTTTTCCGCCTGGCTGAAGAGCGAACGGATCGAGGTGCTGCTCTCCACGGGCTGGAACGAGTGGCCCTTGCTGCAAGCGGCGCTCGAAGCGAAGGCCCGGAATATTCCGGTGATCGTGCGCGGCGAGACCAGCGGCCTGTTGCATCGCCCCCGCTGGAAGCGCCAGATTCACCGGCGGCTGTTGAACCTGTACCAGGCCTTCCTGGTCATCGGCGAGTCCAATCACCGGTTTTACGCGGGTCACAAGATCGCCAATGAGCGGCTGTGGCGGGCGCCGTATTTTGTGGAGAATGCGCGGTTTTCCCACCAGGCCGCCGAGCTGGAGGGGCAGCGTATGGCGCTGCGCCGCGGCTGGCAGATCGGGGACGACGAAACCTGCTTTCTGTTTGCGGGCAAGCTGCAGCCGAAAAAACGCATTGCCGACGTGCTGGAGGCAGTGCGCATGGCAGTCGCGGACGGCGCCCGCCTGCGCCTGCTGGTGGTCGGCACGGGAGAGCAGATGGCGCTGGTTCAGGCGATGACGCAGGAGCACCGGCTGCCGGTCAGCTTCGCCGGCTTCCTCAACCAGACCGAGATCGCCAGGGCCTACGTCGCCTGCGATTGCCTGGTGCTGCCCTCGGATTACGGCGAGACCTGGGGCCTGGTGACCAATGAGGCGATGGCCTGCGGCCGCCCGGCCATCCTCAGCGACCACGTGGGTTCGCATCTGGATTTGATCGTTCCGGGGGAGACCGGGGATGTCTTCCCGTTCGAGGATGCGCGCTCGCTCGCTGACCTGTTGCTCAAGTATTCACGGCAGCCGGAGGCTCTTGCGCAGATGGGCCGCAAGGCGCAGGAGCGGGTGCTGGTGAACCACTCCGTGGAGCGTTCGGCGCAGGCGGCCGTGGATGCCGTGCACTATGTGCTGCGGGGTAGGGGATAGAGTCGCCGGTGTTGCGTCTGTAGGCCCATCCCCGGCTTCCCACAAAACTCATAGCCGTGGAGCACTGCCGGCAGTCGCAAGCGCCTGCGCCGCAAGCGCGCGAGAATTCCGCAGCACCGTGGCCACGATGCGGGCTTGTGCCCAGTGGCCCTTCAGCGCAAGCCGCAGGAACTGTATGGCCAGGCTGCGCTTGGTCGCCGGCAGTGCATGCGGGAAAAAGCGGCTCATGAAGCGGATGTAGTTCCGGTAAAAGTGCCGGGCCGCAAACACGGGCACCTTCTTCGAGGAGCTGGCGCCGGACTTGTGAAAGACCTGGCTGTCCGGCGCATAGCCGAGCGTGAACTTGCCTTGGCCGCGCATGGCCCAATCGATCTCCTCGAAATACAGGAAGTAATCCTCCTGCATCAGACCTATTTCGCGCACGAATGCGGCCGAGACCAGCATCGACGCGCCGCAGATGTAGGTCATCTCGCGCTCGATGGCGGCCGCGTCCGGGCGCAACTGCTCGAGGGCCAGGCCCTCGCCGATGTGCCGCGAAAAGCCGCGTGTCAGGTCCATGCGCGCGCCGGCCAGCGCCTGCACGATTCCGGGCGTGTCGTAGAACAGCAGGGTGGAGCCGACCATGCCGACCTTGGGGTCTTGCAGGGCGCGGCGCAACATAGCTTCCAGTGCGCTGCGCTCGATCACCGTGTCGTTGTTGAGAAACCAGAAGTAGTCGAACCGATCGGGGGAAGCCGCCCGTATGCCGACGTTGCAGCCGCCGGCAAAGCCCAGGTTGCCGCCGGAACGGATCAGAGTCAGCCGGCAGTCCGCGGGCGACGGCGGAAGCGGCTGCGCAGGGCGGTCCGCGGCGCGCCATTTCACCGGCGCCGGATTGGCGCGGGCACTATAGCGGTCGACGCCCGGGTGGTTGCGCCAGGCCGGCTCGGCCGCGGGTGCCGCGCACCAGCGCTGGATATGCTCCAGGGAGCCGTCGGCCGAGTCGTTGTCCACCACGAAGATGTGGCAATCCCGGTGGCTCTGGACCAGGACCGAGTCGATGCATTCCACGGTGTCGCGCCAGCTGTTCCAATTGACCAGGATCACCGCAACGCTGGCGGGCCGGGAATCGCTTGCTTGTGGATTCATGGATGTTCAGGCGAGGCGTACAATCCGGACGTGGCGTCCATACATGAGGCTGTCACAACAATCGCCCAAATTCATGTGCCTGAAGTCACGTGGATGAATTGGGCAATGATTTTCCGCGTCCCGGCCGGGCGCGTAGACCGATCCAATACGGGGAAGCATTATCTTGAGGGGCTGGGCAGCAAAGACTTTTCGCGGGCAACTGTTCGGCAATGCCTTGTCATTGTATGCGGTTCAGGGGCTGAACTACTTGATGCCGCTGCTGATGCTGCCGTTTCTGCTGCGCGTGCTGAGTCCACAGGGGTATGGAACGGTGATGCTGGCCCAGTCCGTGGTGGGTTACGCCGTGACCTTCACCGATTTCGGCTTCAACCTGACGGCGGCACGCGACATCTCCGTGGCGCGGGACAATCCTGAGCTTGTCGCTCGAATCTATTGGAGCACGATGGCCGCGAAGTGTCTACTGCTGCTCGTCAGCGCTCTGGTGCTTGGCGCGGTCGTGCTGCTGGCGCCGCCGCTGCGGCGCATCGGGCCCTTGATTGCCGCATCCGGACTGATGGTGGTCGGCAGCGTGGTCTTTCCGCAATGGTATTTCCAGGGCCTGGAGCGCCTCAAGGAAGTGGCCTTGATCCAGGCGGTCGCCAAGTGCCTGGTGACCGGTGCCGCCATCGTCGCGGTGCGCTCGCCGCAGGACCTGTTGCTCGCCGCCTGCATCCTGGCATCGCCGCAGCTGGTCGGCGCGCTGGCCGGAACATGCATCGGCAAGCCTCCCGCCCCGGCGCAGTTTTACCGGCCAAGCCTGGGAGACATCAGGCGCAGCTTGCGGGGCAGCTGGCACATGTTTGCCGCCGGGGTCTCGACCTCCCTCTACACCTATACCAATACGCTGGTGCTGGGCCTGATGTGCTCAGATCGGGAGGTAGGCCTGTACAGCCTGGCGAACAAGGTGGTGGGCTTCGTCCAGAGTATCGCCGGTCCGGTCATCCAGGCGGTGTTTCCGCGCGCCAGCCTGTTATTTGCCCAGGGTCCGGAGCAGGCCTGGGTGCTGCTGCGCCGCGTCGCATGGCTGTTGCTGCCGGGGCTTGCGCTGGCCTCGCTGCTGCTGGGGATATTTGCCCCGGCCGTGGTGCATGTGCTCGGCGGCAACACCTATGCCGAAGCGGTGCCGGTGCTGCGCATCATGGCGATTGTGCCCCTGCTGGTGACAGCGGCGACAATGCTGGCACAGACGGTCATGTTGAACCTAGGCCTGGCTGCCCAACTCTCCAGGGTATACGCGACGGTGGGTGCCCTGAACCTGTTGTTATTGCCCTTGCTGGTCTACGCCTCCGCCGCCAGAGGTGCCGCGTGGGCGCTGGTGATCGCCGAAACCGTGGGGCCGATACTTATGCTGTGGGTTTTGCGGCGGCATCGGCAGCGCATTGAACCACAGCACTCGTCATGAAAACCGCGGATGGCAGGAACCAGTCGGGCGCACAAGGCGGGGTTGCATGAGCCCTGTCAGCGTTTTACCTGCGATCGCCTCATTACTCGCTGCGCTGGCGGCATCGTTCCTACTCGTCAAGTGGTTCGGCACTCCGCCAAGCCAGGGACGCTACGCGTCAATCGACGGGCTGCGGGGCTACCTTGCTTTTTTTGTCTTTCTGCATCATTCCTGCATCTGGTACTTTTATCTGCGGACCGGTGAGTGGCAGGTTCCGCCTTCAAACCTGTACACCCATTTTGGGGAAAGCAGCGTCGCGCTCTTCTTCATGATCACCGGCTTCCTGTTTTTTTCCAAACTCATCGATGGAAGGAGAAACGGCATCGATTGGGAGAAGCTCTACATCTCCCGATTCCTGCGCCTGGCGCCGCTGTACGTCTTTGCAATGTGTCTGCTGTTCCTGGTGGTGGCAGTGCTATCCCGCGGAACCCTGAACGAGCCGGTTGCAAAAGTGATGGGCGAGGTGTTTCGCTGGCTCAGCTTTACGATTGCCGGCGGACCCAACCTGAATGGCGTGCAAAACACCGCCAATATCGTTGCCCAAGTCACCTGGTCACTGCCCTACGAGTGGTTTTTCTACCTTTCGCTGCCCCTCCTGTCGCTCGCCGTAGGAGTGGTGCCGCCGTACCTCTTCCTTGCCCTCGGTCTTGCAAGCATCCTGGGGCTGGCGGCCTTGCACCCGCCGCTTGAACGATTCCTGCCATTTTTGGGCGGGATTGCGGCAGCCTTGCTGCTCCGAACCGGGTTCTACCCGAAATGGGCGAGTACGAGCGCATCCTCGATTATTGTTCTGGGCAGCATTGCCGTTGCCATCATTGCCTTTCCGTCCGCTTACGGTATTGCTGCAACTGTCCTGCTTTCTGTCGCATTTACGCCGGTTGCCTGTGGCAACGATATATTTGGCATATTGATCAGGCCTGTCTCCAGGACGCTTGGCGAAATCGCTTATAGCATTTACCTGATCCATGGCATCTTTCTCTATATTGTTTTCAATGTCGTAATGAGCACGGCTGCATCGAGGGACTTGTCGCCCATGCATCACTGGCTCGTGATAACGGGAGCGAGCCCGGTCTTGATATTGATTTGCTTTGCCAGCTTCCGACTGATCGAAGCGCCCGCGATGCGAAGCACCACGACGATCGCGGCTTGGTTCAGGTCACGCGTCCGCTGATGCGGTACCCCGAGACGGCCCGCGCCGGGAATCCTGGCGGCAGTTCCCTGGCCGGATTTTCAATATTGCTGAACGTACAAGCGATCCAACGAAGCGACAGATACAGGCTGCCGAACGACCCTAGCCCCATGGTTGCCGAAAAATGACAGACCACGCGCCCGATGCATATGGATGGAACTCGGCACAAGCCTCGTGCAGCGACGGCTATGTGTTTCCCAAGGTGGTGGGGATACTCAGCCGACTTGGGGTGAAACGCGTTCTGGATGTGGGGGCAGGCACGGGGCAGCTATGCGTGAAATTGGCCCATCTCGGCTACGATGCCGTGGGGGCGGAATACGATAAGGAAGGTGTGGAAATCGCCCGCTCAGCCTATCCCGCTCTTCGCTTCTACCAATTCGGCGTTCAGGACAATCCCGCAGAGTTGCTGCGGCACGAACAGCCGTTTGACGCTGTCATCTCCACCGAGGTTGTCGAACATCTGTTTTCTCCGCATTTGCTGCCGCTGTACGCCGGAGCGGTGCTGAAGCCTGGCGGTCATCTCATCGTCACGACGCCTTATCACGGCTACCTGAAAAATCTCGCCCTGTCGCTGGCGGACAAGTGGGATCACCACCATACCGCGCTCTGGCACGGCGGCCATATCAAGTTCTGGAGCCGCGCGACCCTGACGCAACTATTGAGCGAGAACGGATTCCGCGTGGTGGACTTCTTTGGAATCGGACGCGTGCCTTATCTGTGGAGGAGCATGGGCCTGCTCGCGGAGAAAATATGAACAGTTCAATGCCTCCCACGCGCACGGCGGAATCGGGAGACAAGCAGATGACGGACAGCCCGGCAGGAAAAAGGGAGTGCGCCGAAAAATGGCTGATGCTCGCGGGCAGTTGTCTGATCATCGTGCTGCTGCTGTTCAAGTATGTGCCGGACCTCGGCACCGCGCTGTACCAGAACCAGGTCTCGGTACTGGCGAGTTTCGACGCCTATCGCGGGCAGTTCCTGCAACCCGGCTCGGTGTTCTACCCGCGCTTCCTGGGCAACTACATTTGCTACGATCTGGCCCGGATCATCGAGAGCGTGTTTCGGTCACCGGACCTGCGCCTGCATCCCTTGCGGATCGCCGCGGCGATCCTCACGCCGCTGTATTTCCTGATCGGCGTATCGGTGCCGGTGTTCCGGGGGCGTCTCTATCAGTGGCGCGGCTTCCTTGCCGGATATCTGCTGCTGTTCGTCGGCGGCATGTACGTGTTTTATCCCTATGATGCGCCATCGCTCGCCTTTCTCAGCCTGGGTCTGGCGTTTCTGCTGGAAGGCCGGCTCGCCGCCGCCTGGCTGTGCATGCTGCTGACCGGGCTGTTCCGCGAGTCGGCATTTCACCTGGTGGTATTCGTGGGGATCTGGGCGCTGGTCACGCAAACCCTGCCGGTCAAGCTGCGCCTGGGCTGGACCCTGCTGTTCGGGCTCGGCTTCATTCTCGAGTACAAGCTGGTGCGCGTATTCTTTCCCGGTGCGGTGATGGCCAGCGCCGACGGCCGCCTGCATTGGAATCTGCGGGAGGCGCTGACCGGCAGCGGACTGCTTTCGCTGACGACGCTGGTGACGCTGTCGCTGGCCGCGCTGTTCCCGATCGCTTACCTGGCCGCCGGGCCGCGGCCTGCCGATCCGGCGCTGCGCCGCTTCCTGCTGCTCAACAGCCTGGCGTTCCCGCTCTGGATCGTGTTCTACCGGCTCATGAACGGCAATATCTCGGAATTCCGGCTGCTGTGGCCGGTGCTGCTGCCCTGTGTTTATGGCATGGCCCTGACCGCGCCCGGGGAGACGGTGCCCAGAGCCGCCGCTTGTTGAAAAGCCCGGCCGCGGTCCGCAGCCAGGCTTTTCAGGCGGGCTTCCTGCAAGTCAGCGCGAGCTCCTCATCCGCGCCTTCGAAGAAGCGCGCCGGTTGCTCCACTAAGGCGAACAGGGGATCGTTGCTGTCACCGCAGCGGCAGCGCCGGATTTCTACGAAGCCCGCGTCCGCCAGGGCCTTGGTCATGGAGGCCGTGTCCCACATCCAGCGGTGCTTCGAGGCGCCGAAAGCCGCCGTCATCAAGCCCATCGGCCCGCGGCGCCTGGCGCGCTCGCCCAGTACAGTGGATTCCATGAATTCCTCCGCGGCGCCGGGTTCGGCCCTGGCATTGCCTTCCAGATAGCGCCTGGCCCTGGTGGCGAGATCGGGCACGATAAGCCGGAAGACTCCGCCGGGCTCGAGGATGACGAAACTGTTGTCGATGGCGCGGAGCGCGTCTTCGTAGGCCAGATGCTCAAGCACATGGCTCGCATACAGTCGTGCCACGCTGTTGCGGGGCACGGGCAGCCCTTTCACGATGTCGCCGTACCGCACGGTCCTGGGAAAGGGAACGGTTTTTTTTCCGTAAAAACTTCCGAGCAGCGGGATGCGCTGAATCCGCAGCGTCGGCGAACTGTCGAAATTGAGCCAGCCGTCCGGGGCGTCGAGCCCGCAGCCGTATTGCACCGATAGGGCCATGTCAGATGCGGACGGTTTCAGTTCAACGCATGAGGTTCGCAAAAGCCGGCCGCGCACCGGCCCCCGCGGCGGGAACCTCGGCTGGCCCGGCGGTGGACGAAGCCGTGCGTGCGACCGGGATCCTGGCCAGCACGGCGTGCAGAAGCCCGATTGCAACCAGGCAGCGCATCCACACCACGTATTGCGAGGCGATCGAGCTTTCAAATCCCCGCACCAGCAGGTCCAGGGTGGCGACGAGGATCAACAGCCGCGTCAGAGTAACCGCGGTCGAAAGGTCCAGCCGCGCGCCCAGGAAACCGAGCATCAGGCCGAACAGGCTCATGCCGAACAGCACGCCGGGCCAGCCGAAATTCCAGTACAGCTCGCCGATGTGGGAGGGAGAGATATAGGTTTCTTCCTGATCGCCAAGCTGGAATTCCCGGTTCATGATACGGCCGGTCGGCACATCCGGCTTGGCGGACCAGAGCAGGCGGGGGATGAAGGTGCTCAGGATGGGCGACAGGGTGTAACCATTCTGGTAGCGTACGTCCCGGCCCGTCCGGTCGACAATCATTTCCACGCTGCCCTTCAAGGACAAGCGTTCGAAGAAGGATTGCGCGCGATCCGCTCCCGACATGACGTCATGCTTTGCCGCCAGGACCTCGACCAGCGTCCGGCCCAGGTGCTGCTCCACGTCGACGCGATTCCAGTCATTTTGATTGCGCACCGTACGATTGGCCTGCATCATCGGCCAGGCGAAGGCGATGAACACCATGCCCGCGAGCAGCCAGCGGGTCGGCAGCCTGGCGTCGACCAGCAGCTTGGTCAGCATCACGATGAGCATGCCGATCAGGGCATCGCCCTTGGAGTCTTCGATGAAGCCCATGATGAACTGAACGATGACCACGCCGAACAGCACCGGGATCATGTAGAAGCGGCGGTACTTGCACTGGGCATAGGCTAGAATCAGGATGGACAAGGGCTGCAGGTAGGCCGCCAGCACGTAGGCGGCGATGGTGAGCCCGCTGATGCTGGCCAGGCCAATGGCCTGGTTCTCAATCGAGGTGTCGATCACGATGTGGATCTTGAAGCGCCAGCTCAGCCAGGTGGTCACCGCCCACAACAGACCGCCGACCAACACCACCGAAAGTTCCGGCCAGTCCTTCGGCTGCTGCGACGGGGCAGCCGCGGCGGCGGCTTCCGGGGTCAGGCGCACGCTCAGCCGGTTGCCCAGCTGGACCAGCGCCGCGCCGACCAGGATCACGAATTCGCCTGCGCTGATGGCGCCATGCGCCGCCTCGACGGATGGATTTCCAGACAGCACATCGAAGAATTCCGTGAGGCCGAAGAAGACGAAATAAGCAGCGGAAAATATGCCGAGCAAGGCGTAGCGGCCGTTCAGCTGCCTCATCTCGATCAGCGGGCTGCTGCACAGCGCGAACAGCGGCGCCAGGTAAAGGATATGCACGCCGGAGCGGGACTGCTCGGCCATACCGATCGCGAGCAGCAAGTCAAAAATCAGATTCGCTGCGAAATACACGGTCACGCGGTTCATTGCTTTGCCAACGCAGGTCGAAAACAGTTCAGGGCGTCCGGAGCCGCAGCATGGCGGCCGGAAGGTGAAGCTTGGTGCCTAAGGCTAGCGCAGGCGCTCACTTTTTGCGAGGAGGGAAGGGCGCAGCTCAACGGTCGAACGGCGGCCGTTCGCCGAGATGCCGCGGCGGCGACCCCGCCACTACGGTCCATGCGTCCACGTCCTGCAGCACCACCGAACGGGCGCCGATGACCGCGCCGGCGCCGATCCGCACGCCCGGTCCGACAAACGCATCCGCCGCCACCCAGGCTTCGCGCTCGATGACGATGGGCGCGGCGACCAGCGGCATCGCCGGGTCCCGATAGTCGTGACTGGCCGTGCACAGGTAGCTGTATTGGCTGACCGTGACGTGCTCACCCAATGTAACCTGCGCGACACAATAGCAATCTACGTCGTCGGCCAGACAGCTGTGGGCGGCCATGCTGAGCTTCCAGGGCGCCCAGATCCTGGCCCTTGGATAGGGATGGGCGCCTGCCCCGACGCGGGCGCCGAACAGGCGCAGAAGAAAGCGGCGCCAGGCATGCAGCGGCGTCGGGCTTGGCCGGTACAGCAGCAGCCAGGCCAGTCCCCACAAGGCCCGCAGGGCCTTGTTGGCGGAATCGGGCGGTGTGACCGCCCGCAGCGGGGTGCGCGGCATCAGGACGATACCTGCGCAGGGGCGGCCGCCGTCATCCGGCCGCCAGCGCTTGCGGCTTGCCGATAAACCGCCTCCATGCCTTCCGCCGCCGCATCCCAGGATAAATACCGGAGCGCGGTGCGGCCGGCCTGTGCGCCGAGTGCGAGCCGGCGCACCTGGTCCTGGTGCAGGTCGCGGACAGCCTTGGCCAGGGCTTCCGGTTCACCGTCGGCGACCACGCCGCTCCCGGTTTCGAGCACCAGCTGGGCGATGCCGACATTGGGCGTGACCACCACCGGACAGGCCATGGCCATGGCTTCGGCCACCGCGCAGCCGAAGTTCTCGTTGTGGGAAGGCAGCACGAACATCTCCGCGTTTTCATACAGCGCCCACTTGTCCGGGTCCTGGGCAAAGCCGACGAAGCTGACCCGGTCCTCAACCCCTTCCCGCTGCGCCAGGGCCTTCAATTCGGATAGATAGCCTTCTTCGTCATTGCCGGCGATGACCAGGCGCAGCTCCGGAACCAGCGGCCAGGCCCGGATCAGCCGGTCCAGGCCCTTCTTCCAGTTGATGCGTCCGAGGAAAAGAGCATAAGGCTTTGCCAGATTTGCATAAGGCCCTGCGGCGAGAGGCGCGTGGAACGATGGCCAATCGACGCCATGCGACACCTTGCGGATCTCCGGCAATGGCAGGCCGAGCGCGGCGGCTTCGCTGGCTTCGAGGTCGGCGGTCACGTGCATGACGGCGGCATCCTGCAGCGTCCGGCGTTCGATCAGGCGGATCCAGGCGGTTTTTACCCAGCGGCTCTTGCGCCGGATCAGGTCGCCAACCAGCATGCCGTGCGGCGACACGATGTAAGGAACGCCCGCATGCCGCGCACCTCGGGCCGCGGCCCAGGTGGGCCACAGAAAGATCGAATGCAGGTGCACCACGTCGAATGTATGGATCGTCCCGCGCAACGCCGCGGCCATCGCGGGCGACCAGCATAGCCGGCGCAGCGCCGCGATCGGAAAGTAATGCACCGCGGCGCCGTCCAGCATCACGGCCTGCCGCAGCGGCACGTCCAGGTCGTTCGGGCCGTCTATACTCGTGGTATAAATGTGCACCTCGTGGCCGCGCCTCACCAGGGCGGCGCAGAGGCCGCGCAAGGCGCTGACCGTTCCGCCGTAACGCGTTGCGGGGTAATACGCCGGGATGACGTGCAGGATTCGCAGTGGACGGGTTAGCGGAGTGGATGCGCGCGCAATCCCCACTGGTGAAGCAAGGACGTTCATCGGTTTCTGCGATAGATGGTTCGGCAAAGATGCTTCAATTTGCCCGATTATCCCATTTGAGGGGCGGGGCGGGGAGACCGCAACGCATGTAAAAAATCGCCCCGGCGCGGGATTCCCGCAAAAAAGGTCACCGCATGTCCGTATCCATCCTGATCCTCACCCTCAACGAAGAGACCAATATCGCCGCCTGCCTGAAAAGCCTGGACTGGTCGGACGATATCGTGGTGCTGGACTCCCTCAGCAGCGACCGCACGGCGGAAATTGCCCGAGCGCGTGGCGCGCGGGTGGTCGAGCGGCCCTTCGACAACTGGTCGGCGCATCAGAACTGGGCCGTGCGCAACATCGACTTCCGGCACCCCTGGGTGCTGTATCTGGACGCGGACGAGCGCTGCCCGGAAGACCTGCGTGACGAGGTCCTGCGCTGTGCGACGCCGCAGGCCGAACAAGCCGCGTTCCGCATCCGCCGCAAGGACTTCTACATGGGCCGCTGGCTCCGGCATGCCCAACTTTATCCCACCTGGCTGGTGCGCCTGTTCAGGCCCGGGCGGATCAGCTACGAACGCCTGGTGAATCCCGTGGCGACGGTCGATGGACCGGTGGGCGCGCTGGAGGCGCATTTCCTGCACTACCCGTTCAGTCACGGCCTTTCACACTGGGTGGCCAGGCACAACCGCTATTCCGACGTCGAGGCGATAGAAGCCCTCAAGCTCAGGGAGCAGGCATCGGCGCCGCTTTCCGATTTGTGGTCGCGTGATCCGAACCTGCGGCGGCGGGCGCTCAAGGACCTGTTTTTCCGCCTGCCGGCCAGGCCCCTTGTGAAATTTGTTTATTACTTCTTTTGGCGCCGCGCATTTCTGGATGGACGTCCCGGCATCACGTACGCCACCCTGCTGGTGATTTACGAATACCTGATCGAATGCAAATGCCGCGAATTGCGCTACCTGGAGCGGGGCTTGCCGCTCTAGGCTTCCACGGCAACGTCACGCCATCGAAACACAGTTCCAATATATATAGCCATTTGGTTACGACTTAAGCATGAACTCGGCGCAGGCCAACAATAACGCTCCGATCTACCATTTCCCCTGGCCTACTTGGTGCCTGATCTTCGCCGGCCTTGGCGCCGCTGCGCTCGGTTTCCACTCCGGCCTGGGCAAGATGTTCGAGATCTGGACCGGCGGCGAGGAATACAGCCACGCCGTGCTGGTGCCGTTCATCGTCGGATTCCTGGTGTGGCAGCGCAAGGATGAGTTCCAGCGCACCGGCTTCGATGGGGCCTGGGCCGGTTTTGCCCTGGTCTGTGTCGGCGTGGCGCTGCAGATCGCCGGACGCTTGGCCACCCTGTTCGTGGTGCAGCAATATGCCTTGCTCATCGTGGTCTACGGCCTGGTGCTGGCGCTGGTGGGCCTGCGCATCGCCAGGCGGCTGGCGATGCCCCTGCTGCTGCTGCTGTCCATGGTGCCGCTGCCCGAGTTCCTGATGAGGAGCTTCTCCACGGAACTCCAGCTCATTTCGTCCCAGATCGGCGTCGGCTTCATGCGCCTGTTCGGGATCACTGTGCTGTTGCAGGGCAATGTCATCGACCTGGGCAGCTACAAGCTCGAAGTGGCCGCGGCCTGCAGCGGCCTGCGCTACCTGTTTCCCCTGATGACCATCGGCCTGATCGTCGCCTACTTCTTTCGGGCTCCGCTGTGGCAGCGCGCGTTCATCTTCCTGTCCAGCATCCTGGTCACTATCCTGATGAACAGCTTCCGTATCGGCATGATCGGCATCATGGTGGACCGCTGGGGCGGCAGCATGGCCGAAGGCTTCCTGCACGATTTCGAGGGCTGGGCGGTGTTCATGGCGAGCATCGGCGTACTGCTGCTCGAAACCCGTCTATTGACCCTGCTCAGCGGCGACCGCCGGCCGTGGCGGGAAGTGTTCAGCGTGGAGCCGCCGCCGCGGCAGACACGATCTTCCGCGCGGCGGGCCAGTCCGGTGTCCGTGCCGCTGGTGGCGAGCACCGCTGTGCTGGCACTGTTCACGCTGGGCGTGACGCTGTTGCCCGAGCGTACGCCGGTGATTCCCGCGCGCAGCGCCTTCGCCAGCTTCCCCACCGAGTTGAGCGGCCCGGCCGGCACCTGGACCGGCCGGCTGCGGCCGCTGGAGCAGGTCTATGTCAACGCCCTGAAGCTGGATGACTACGTCGTCGCCGATTACCAGCGCGAAGGTTCGCCGATCCCGGTCAATTTCTACGTGGCCTGGTACAACTCGCAGGCCACCGGCGAGTCGGCGCATTCGCCGCGGAGTTGCATTCCCGGCGGCGGCTGGCTGATCGTCGACCTGTCGCAGAAACAGATCGACGGCGTGCAGCTCGGCGGCGGCCCGCTGCGGCTCAACCGGGTGTTGATCCAGAATGGCGTGCAACGCAACCTGGTCTATTACTGGTTCCAGCAGCGCGGGCGCGTGATCACCAACGAGTACCTGCTCAAGTGGTTCCTGCTGCGGGATTCCATCGTCCGCAACCGCGCCGACGGCGCGCTGGTGCGCCTGGTCGCGCCCATTCGTGCCGAAGGCACCGAGGCCGAAACCGATCGCGAGCTTGCTGGCTTCGTCGGCGCCGTCGCACCCTCGCTTGGCGCCTACATTCCCGACTGAGCCGCAGCCCATGGAAATGCTGTACGGCTTCGTTGTCGCGATGACGGTCACCATGGCCCTGATCCCCCTGTTGATCCGTATCGCCCAGCGCGCGCACATCGTCGACCTGCCGGGGCCGCGCAAGGTCCACGCCAGTCCCATCCCGCGTGTCGGCGGTATCGCCATGGCCGTTGGCGTGCTGCTCGCCCTGCTGCTGTGGGGGCACTTCGATCACATGATGGAGTCCTTCTGCGCCGGAGTGCTGATCCTGCTGGTGTTCGGCGTCTGGGACGATCGGGTGACGCTGGGTCCGGGCGCCAAATTCCTCGGCCAGGCCCTGGCCGCGGTCATCGCCATGCTGTGGGGCGGGGTCAGCATCGCGTCCATCACCCTGGCCGACCGCCTGATGCTGCCGGGCTGGATCGCCGCGCCGCTGACCTTCCTGTTCCTGGTCGGCGCGACCAATGCGATCAACCTGTCCGACGGCCTGGACGGACTTGCCGGCGGCATGGCCCTGCTGTGCCTGGGGGCGCTTGCCCTGCTCGCGCTCACCGTCGGCAATCTTGCCGTGGGCCTGGTGGCGCTGGTGGTGGCCGGCGCGATACTGGGCTTCCTGCGTTTCAATACGCACCCCGCGCGCGTCTTCATGGGCGATTGCGGCAGCCAGATCCTGGGATTTTCCGTTGCCGTGCTGTCGGTCCAGCTGACCCAGGACCCGCAGGTGCCGCTCAGTTCCGCCCTGCCGCTGCTGCTGCTCGGCGTGCCGATCATCGACACCCTGATGGTCATGACCGAGCGCATCCTCGCCGGCCGCTCGCCGTTCAAGGCGGACCGCAATCACATTCATCATCGTCTGCTCGCGCTTGGCCTGGGTCACCACGAGGCAGTGATGGCGATCTACGTCGTGCAATCCATGCTGTTCGTATTGGCCTGGTGGATGCGCTACCAGCCGGATGCGGTCAACCTGGCGGTTTTCCTCGGCTTTGCCGCCGCCCTGGTCGGCCTGCTGCACCTCGCCGCCCAGCGTCACCGCCAGCACGCGGCGCGTCCGGCCGTGGCCCGACCGGCTTCCGGCAGATGGAAAGCGCTGTCGCAGCTGCCTCGTTGGGCGGCTTGGAGCATGGGCGCCGCGCTGCTGGTCTACGCCATGGCGGTATGGTGGCTGGTGGCGACGCCGGCCCCGGACTCCCAGCTGATTGCCGCGCTCATCGCCGCCGTGCTCGGCATCAGCCTGGCGCTGCGCTGGCGCCAGACCACGGCCGGATGGTTCGACAAGAGCGCGCTGTATCTGACCGCCGTGCTGATCGTTTATCTGGACGACTACGATGGCCTGCACGGCCAGTTGCTGCATCTCACCGAGTGGATCCTGTTCCCGCTGATCGCGGCATCCGCCGTGATCCTGTTGCGCGCGCCGCACCAGCGTTGGCTGTCGGTCAATCCCCTCGATATCCTGATCATTTTCCTGGCCGTGGCCATTCCCAACCTGCCCGGCTCGATTGTCAGCCCGCGCGCCGTCGCCGCCATTGTGGCCAAGCTGGTGCTGCTCCTCTACGGCATCGAGGGCTTCATGATCGCCATCGACCGGCACTGGAGATGGTTCAGCGCCGCTGCCCTGGCATTTCTGCTGCTGTGCATCGTCCGGGCCTGACCTCGTCACCGCCGGATATGACAGGTATGCTTCGCCGCCCCAGCTTTCCGTCCGGGTATTTGGCCCCGGCCATTCCGAACGATTACCGTACGCAGCACCAAAGGAAGCTCCTTAAAATGTCACAAGTCACCCGGCACGCAAGCCTGCTGGTCCTCATCGTCTGTGCAGCCCTGGCAGCCGGTTGCGGCGGCGCGGCGGGGCGGAAAGCGGCCTACCTGGATCACGGCCGCAAGTACCTGGCTGACCAGAATTACGAAAAAGCGCGTATCGAATTCGGCAACGCCCTGCAGCTCGACCCCAAGGATCCGCAGACCCATTTCATGGCGGGCAAGGTCGCCGAGAAGCTGGGCGATCCGCGGCAGGCTGCCGGTCATTACCAGGCCGCGATCGAACTCGACCCGAAATTCAACGAAGCCAGGGCCGCGCTCGGCCGGCTCTACATCTTCGGCGGCTTTCCCGACAAGGCGATCGAGACGGTCCAGCCGGGCCTGGCCCTGGACCCGAAGAACGCGGCCCTGCTCACCGTGCGCGGCGGCGCGCGCGCGCGGCAGGGCAACATGGAAGGCGCCCTGGCGGATGCGGAAGAGGCGTTCCGTTCGGCGCCCGACGACGGCTACGCGATTTCCCTGCTGGCCTCGCTCTACAAGCGCGGCGGCCACGCCGACAAGGCGCTGGAAATGCTGCTCGCCGCCGTGACCCACCAACCGGACAGCGTCGATCTGCGCACCGAGCTGGCCGACCTGGAGCTCGATCAACAGCACCCGGACGCGGCCGAGGTGCAAATCAAGAAACTCATCGAGCTGGAGCCGCATAACGTCCAGCACCGCTACTTTCTGGTGCGCTTCTACCTGCTGACCAAGAATGTCGACGCCGCGGAAAAAGCCCTGCGCGACACGGTCGCCGCCGCCCCGGACGACGGCGCAGCGAAGCTGGCCCTGGTGGAGTTCCTGGCGAACCAGCGCGGGCCGGACCAGGCCGACGCGCAGCTGGCCGCTTACATCAAGGCGGAACCGGACAACGACGAGCTCAAGCTGGCCCAGGCGGAACACCTCCGCGCCCTGGACAAGCTGGACCAGGCCGAGGCCGTCTACCGCCAGATCATGCTGCATGCGGGTGTTCAGCCCGCGGGCCTGCGCGCCCGCGACCGCCTCGCCATGGTGGCCCTGCAACGCCAGGATACGACCCAGGCCGAATCCCTGATCGCGGAGGTGCTCAAGGAAAACCCCGGCGACAACGAAGCGCTGACCCTGCGCGGCGACATCGAACTGGGGCGCGGCGACCCCGCCGCCGCGATCGCCGACCTGCGCACGGTGTTGCGCGACCAGCCCAATTCGGTGCCGACACTGCGGGCGCTGGCCCGCGCCTATGTGGCGAACCACGAAGCCGGCCTGGCCGAAGACGCGCTGACCTCCGCCGTGCAGGCCAATCCGCAGGACCTGGACGCGCGCTTCGATCTGGCCGGCATGCTGCGGCAGAGCGGCAAGCTGGACCAGGCGCGCAAGCTGCTGGAACAACTCGCCGCCGATGCCCCGAACAAGCCCGAGATTTCCAGGGCCTTGTTTGAGCTGGAGATGTCGCAGGGCGATAAGGCTGCGGCGCGCAGCACGGCGGATCGGCTCAAAAACGTCGCCGCCCAGCGGGCGCTCGGCTGCTACTTCACCGGGCTGCTCGACGAGCAGGACAAACAGCTCGACGCGGCCGCCAGCGAATACGAACAGGCCCTGGCCGAGCGTCCGGAGGCCGCCGAGCCGCTTTCCGCCCTGGTCCGCGTCGACGTGGCGCGGAAAAGCCCGGACAAGGCGCTCGAGGCCCTCAACGCCGTCATCGCCAGGAATCCGAACGACGGCGTCGCGCGCGGTCTCAAGGGCGAATTCCTGGTGTCGCAACACCGCTATGACGAAGCCGTGCAGGCCTATACGGAGGCGATCCAGGCCCAGCCTACCGCCTGGGGGCCCTACCAGGGCCTGGCCCAGGCGCAGCTTGCCACGCATCATGCCGATGCGGCGATGCAGACCCTTGCCGACGGCGTCGCCAGGAACCCCGACGCGCTGCCCTTGAGCACCCAGCTGGCCAGCCTGTACGAACACGCCGGCCGCATCGACGATGCCGTTGCCATGTACGAATCCGTACTCAAGCGCAATCCCAAGTCGGTGGTGGTCGCCAACAATCTCGCCGTGCTCCTCATCGACCATCGCGGCGATCCGGCCAGCCTGGCGCGCGCCCAGGCGCTGGACCCGCTGCTGCAAACGTCTTCCGACGCCGCCGTGCAGGACACGCGGGGGTGGACCCGCTACAAAGCCGGCGACTACCGGGAAGCCGTGCCCCTGCTCGAACAGGCCGTGCGGACTTCCCCGCAGTCGCCCGAGTTCCAGTTCCACCTGGGCATGGCGCAGTTCAAGGCCGGAGACCTGGCGGGGGCCGAGAAGAACCTCGTCCAGGCCAGTGCCAGCCCCGCATTTTCCGGAACGGCCGAGGCGGCGAACGCCCTGAGCCAGATCCGGCGGGCGCGGCAGAAGAAATAAGCGCCATGAGGGGAGGGCCGTGCCGCGGACCGTTTCGGCGGCAACGGCCGGGGGCAGCCCAAGTCTCCCCCTGCGCGTAACAAGGGGCTCGAAAGCGCCGTGCCAGGCGCTGGCTGACGAGCCGATTCTTCAGCGCATAGACTCGCTTTCATGACGCACCACATTGGTGCGTAACATTGGTCGGCAGGGACAATGCGCCGTGGTTTCGTCTGCCGCAAGTGCGCCACCGCAGCGTACTTAAGAGTATCCCCATGTGTGGATCAATGGGGCGCTTCGCCGGCCTTAGCGACGCCTCGCAGGACCAGGTTCAAGCGCCGTCAAATCAAGCATTTGCCGGCTGTCAAGGGCAGCGCGAGTGGTAATTATTTACTGATTTCCGGCGCTGCATGTGACCGCCCCATACGGCCCTCGGGAGGTCCCGTTTTCAGGCTCAAAGGTTTCTTAAATCTGTAATCAGGCTGACACCCAAGTCGTGCACCATCCACGCGCGTCGAGTGTCCCCATGAAAGGTGTATCGCAAGGGGGGGATAACGTGTCCATCACTTGGCGCCTTGGGGTATCAAAAAGATCTTTTTAGCGTCATCACCTTTTGTGGAGTAAATCATGAAACTTAGCATCAAGCTGAAGGCCCTGGCTGGGGCCGCGGCTCTGCTGGTGGGCGGGCAGGCGTTTGCCCAGACCAACATCCAGGCAGGTAGCGGCGCCGTGGGCACGCTGTTCCTGAACGTGTGGGATCAGACCGCCCAGACGTCCTATG
>CAJCJI010000406.1 GCA_903970595.1 Verrucomicrobiota bacterium | reverse complement strand
CCGCTGGCGGTGACGGCGCAGTCGGCCACCGGCACCTGCCAGGGGCCGACCATCTGGTCGCGCACGGTGAGGCCGCCCACGGTGCGGTCGCCGATGCTGATGAGGAAGGTCTTGGCGGCCACCGCCGGCAGGCACAGCACGCGCTGCGCCGCTTCGGCCAGGTCGATGGCGCGGTGATCGAAGCCTCCAAAACGCGCTGGCGCGCGTTTTGTATTTTTTTGAATACGCGGGGATTTGCCCAGCAGTACCGGCATGGGCATGTCGACCGGTGCGGCCTTGCCGCCGTCGTCGACCAGCAGGCGCTGCTCGGTCCTGGCCTCGCCCACCATGGCATAGGGGCAGCGCTCGCGCGCGCAGATCTTTTCGATCAGGCCGAGCTGGCCGGCATCGACCGCCAGCACATAGCGCTCCTGCGCCTCGTTGCACCAGATCTCCATCGGCGACAGCGCCGGATCGGCGCACTGGATGTCGCGCAGGTGGATGGTGCCGCCGCGGTCGTCGGCGTGGATCAGTTCGGGCAGGGCGTTGGAGATGCCGCCGGCGCCGACGTCGTGGATCGACAGGATGGGGTTGGCCTCGCCCATGGCCCAGCAGGCGTCGACCACTTCCTGGCAGCGCCGTTCCAGCTCCGGGTTGGCGCGCTGCACCGAGGCGAAGTCCAGCGCGGCGGTGCTGCTGCCGGTGGCCATGCTGGAGGCGGCGCCGCCGCCCAGGCCGATCAGCATGGCCGGTCCGCCGAGCACGATCAGCCTGGCGCCGGCCGGCACCGGCAGCTTCTCCACGTGGCCGGCGCGGATGTTGCCGTAGCCGCCGGCGATCATCACCGGCTTGTGGTAGCCGCGCAGGCTGCCGTCCGGCAGGCGCGCCTCGTAGGTGCGGAAATAGCCGTTGAGGTTGGGGCGGCCGAATTCGTTGTTGTAGGCGGCGGCGCCGATCGGTCCGTCCAGCATGATGCTCAGGGCGGAGGCCATGTTCGCCGGCTTGCCCAGGTCCTGCTCCCAGGGCTGCTCGAAGCCGGGGATGCGCAGGTTGGAGACGGTGAAGCCGCACAGGCCGGCCTTGGGCCGGGCGCCGCGGCCGGTGGCGGCCTCGTCGCGGATCTCCCCGCCGGCGCCGGTGGCGGCGCCGGGATGCGGCGAGATGCCGGTGGGGTGGTTGTGGGTCTCCACCTTCATCAGGATATGCACCGGCTCGGTATGCAGGGCATAGCGGTGCGCGCTGTCCGGGAACATGCGCGCCGCGACATTGCCTGCAATCACCGCGGCATTGTCCTTGTAGGCGGAGAGCACGCCCTGCGGCGCGGCCGCGTGGCTCAGCTTGATCATCTCGAACAGGGTGCGCGCCTGCGGCTCGCCGTCGATGGTGAAGCTGCCATTGAAAATCTTGTGGCGGCAATGCTCGGAGTTGATCTGCGCGAACATCATCAGCTCGGCATCGGTGGGGTTGCGCCTGGCCTCGCCGAAGTAGTCGGCCAGGTAGTCGATCTCCTGCGCCGACAGCGCCAGGCCCCAGTCGCGGTTGGCGTTTTCCAGCGCCGTCTTGCCGCCGGCGAGCAGCTCCACGCTGCGCAGCAGGCGCGCCGGCTGCTGCGCGAACACGCCGGACAGGCCGGCGGCGCTGTGCAGCACGCTTTCCGTCATGGGATCGTGCAGCTCCGCCCACAGCGCCGGAGGCAGCTCCCTGAGCCCCGTAAACAGGTAAGCGCGGCCGCGCTCGATGCGCTCCACCCCGGCCAGGCCGCAGACGCGGGCGATGTCGGTGGCCTTGCTCGACCAGGGCGACAGCGTGCCGATGCGCGGCACGACGTAGGCGGCGCTGTCCGCCCCCGGGAACGGCCGGGACTGCGCGTCCAGCAGCCCGGCGAGGATGGCCTTGTCCGTCCCTTCCCCCGCCACCATGAAGAAATCCAGCACCCGCAGCGCCGTCAGCTCCGGCGCCTGGGCCTTGAGCCGCTGCAGCAGGCGCTCGATGCGGAAGCTGGAGAGCGATTCGCCGCCGAGAAACAGTTCTATGCCCATGGACTCGCTATGCCAGTTCACGCCAGGCCAGGCCGTCGCGCTGATGCGCGCAGACGATCCAGTCCGGCTCGCAGCGCAGCGCTTCGGCCGCGGCGCGCAAGGCGTGCTGCGGCGTGTTGTTGGTTTCGGAAATGTGGGTCAGGACAAGGTGCTTGAGGCGGCTGCAATCGAGTGAGCCGAGCAGCTCGGCTGCCTGGGCATTGCTCAGGTGGCCGCGGCTGCCGACCACCCGGCGCTTCAGCGGCGGCGGATAGGGGCCGCTCATCAGCATCTCGACATCATGGTTGAACTCCAGCAGCAGGGCATCGCAGCCCGACAGCGCCCGGCGCATGTGCGCGGTGACCGAACCGGCATCGGTCAGCACGCCGATGCGGAACTGGCCGTCGGTGAAGACATGCTGGCAGGGCTCGCGCGCATCGTGCGGCACCGGGTAGGGCAGGATCTGCAGATCGCCGATGCGGAACGGGTCGTGCGGATTCATGCGGTGCACCAATTGCCGCGGCGCGTCCTTCCAGCCGGCCAGGGAGCCCGCCGTCAGCCACACCGGCAAGGCATAACGCAGCGCCAGCGGCCCCACGCCGCTGATGTGGTCGGCGTGCTCGTGCGTCACCACGATGGCGGCGAGGTCCGCCGCCCGCAAACCCAGGCGCTCCAGCCGCTGCTCCGCCTCGTGCAGGCCCAGGCCGCAGTCGAGCAGGATGGTGGTGTTGCCGGTCGAGATCAGCGCGGCATTGCCCTTGCTGCCGCTGCCGAGGTAGGCGAAGCGCATCATTGTGGCTTCGCCATGCAAACCGACGGGCGGGGCTTGGGCGTCCCAGGCAGCCGGGCGTAGCCTGCCCCGTCTGGAAGCTTACTTCTTATGCCCGCCTCCCCCGCCGGTAAAGACCGGGAACGGCATCACCTTGCCCGACTCGCCGCCGGCGGCGTGAATCCGCGCCTGCCCCTGCTTGCTCACCTCGTCGATGCGCACGATGGCGTGCACCGGCACATAGGTGCGCTCCACATTGGCAAATTCGGTTTTGAGCTTTTCCTCGGAAGGATCGACCAGCAAGGTGGTCTTCTCGCCGAACACCAGCTTTTCGATCTCGACGAAGCCCAGCATGCCGCCGTGGCTGACCTTCTGGGCGTAGACCTCGTAGACCTGCCCCTGGTTGAGGAAGGTCACACGGTATAGGTGCTCGGAACTGCTCATGCGGGTGGCCGGATGCGGGGCGGGGGTATTTTAGCGGAGTTGGGGAGGTTAAGGTGTGATTGGCGGCGCGGGCCTGCCGCTTGGGCGTCTTGTGACGGGCGACGCCGGGCGCAGGCCGGTGAAGCGCGGCTTCGGATTCAGCCGGCGGGAGGGCAGGCTGCCATGTTTTCACCATGCGTTACATGCGTAACAGGTTTTCGGTGCTGTTACGCATGGGCGAAAATGAAAATCAAAGGTTCGGGGAGGTTTGTGGGTGACAATGAGCGCGGTTAACGTCCGGGGAGGTTTGGGGAGGTCTGAGGGAAGGACGGCGTAGAGTTGGGGGATAGCTGGAAGCGAGCGCCAGGACGATGGTATCGAGAATCCCGTTCGTGCCAGCAAGAGACATTCAGCCCTTAAAGTTCGCCGCCGCAAATCGACCGGATAAGCGGCAAAAGCGACGACTACGGCGAATTGATAGCCGCTGTATGGATAACTCTGCCGTCCCTCCCAAACCATACGAGGTAGTAAGTTGGATCAAAAGGGGCAAGCGTGTTGGCATACCCGAATTCCTGACTGCAAAGCGGGTCCCGAAGCCCGGTCGGCAATCTTGCGCCACATAAGCCCTGCCAGGATGGAGAGCCTAAGATGCTCTTCACCTGATCAGAGTTCATCCCTGGGGAAACCTCCAGGAAATGAGTTCCCAGCCTATTGTCCCGCGCTACGCACCAAGTGATCGAAAGAGGAATCACGGCAACAATGGCCGCGCGGATTAAATGTCGCCTGTGCAGACACATCATACGAAGAGCCGTCACCGCCCATGGTCGGTGTTACGTACCCGAGAGCCGCCGCTGCGGAAGGACGGGAGCGGGCCGTTAGCCACCGCTTGGCTCCGCGCCATCCTCGTCGACCCAAGAAATCACGGCTCGCTGTGCTTCTGACAACGAGAGTTTCCGGCCTTGCCTTCGAATAAGAATAGAGCGATCCATCTGAGCTCCTCGAAAATCGCAGTTTCTGAACGACGAAAGGCGTAGGTCTGATTGACGCAGGTCCGCGTCAAAAAACTTTACATCGGTAAAATCTGAGGCACGAAGGTCGCACCCTTCAAGCTTTGCACTGGTAAGGTCGACCTCGGTAAAGTCATTCCAACATAAGCACGACTCTGTCAAATCGACTCCTCGAAACGAAACGTTCCGAACCTCTGAACGCCCGAAGAATGTTCGGGAAAGCGTGAGATTGCTCAAATCATCGGGACCTACACATGTACGGAAGAACCTGACCCCTGATAATCCGTCATCATCAGGATGTGGCATGCGATTGGGCATAGGTGGAATGACGCCTGGGTTCAGATACTTGCCTTGAAGCCGGCGACACGAATCCTCGTAACTCAATCTAGGCATTGCAATCCCATTTGACGGCTATCCAACTCATCGTACTGCTCCGAAGCGGTCAATGGCGACTGACTCGAACGGGCCGTTAGCTGCCAATGCCCATCACATCATTGCTACTGACCCTTTCTCCACTCCGCCAGAGTAATCGGCTGAGAGAGGGCAGCATTGAAAATGTAAATGGTCTGGCTGTCGGCCGAGACATAAAACGTCTCCCAATGCTCGAACCGCTCCGGCCGCTCGGCATAGACTGGAACCTCCCAAAAGCACTTTCCCTTGACGGATGCTTGCCTGTCTGCGCCCAACCCGTAGGCAACCGGAAAGGAGTGATGCGACTTCCAAGCGACAAAATCCGGCAATTGGCTTATTCGAGTAATGGCGCCGTCAAATGAGCCGGCGCTCTTATTCGGTGGATCGCACGTCGCCTGAGCCTGAGCGCAGCCAGGCGCCACGATTGCAATGAGCGACAGTATCCGAATTGTCAGCATCTTTTTGTTCGAAGCCCGGCCTGCTAGAAAGCTTACTCCAAAGCAGGCACTCGCTACTGACCGAAACGGGCCGACATCAGACTCGATGCTATGAAGATGCACAAAACGCTTCCCAGACCTGATCGGTGACAGCATTGAATTGCTCCCGAGTATTCACGCTCACGACGGATTCTGGGAACCAGAGATCATAGAAGCCTCGCCCACATTGCTCCACAGATTGGCAGGCATCTAGTGCCTGGGCGTCGAGAGCTATCCAAAGGCCTATTTCGTTGGCTTGAAGCTGATCGAACTGGGCCAACGTGACCAGCCTATAACGAGGAGCAATACCTTCTTTGCTGAGAGCTGCCCCCTTAACAGTCGCCAATCCAGCCTCCGTCGAGGCTATCACCGCGATAGTTAGGGGTTGAGGCATGCTCATGGAATCGCCACCCTCCATTTGAATGACACCCACAGCCCGAGCTTACCCGAAAGCCAGGCCGAAAGCGGACGCTGACGAGGTCGGCTATAGGCCGGCAGCGGTTCATTGACGGTGCGTGGTGCGCACCTTTGGCAGATGTCGCTTAACGATCCCCGCTCGTAGGGCGCAATGAGCGTAGCGCATTGGGCCCTACGCTGGCTCTCGCAGCGACCGATTCGCCAATTGAAACCGGCCATTTGCAGCAAGTGTAAGGCGCAATAGGGGTAGTGGATTACGCAGGACTTGGAGAGCCTTCATTCGGCGCAATGCGCTACGTTTATTGCGCCCTACAAGTTCTAATGTCCCGCCATACGCGAGATTCGTCATTCCCGCGCAAGCGAATCCGGTAGGCCTGACGCAACGCCCCGCCACCGACCCCTCACCCTAGCCCTCTCCCCCAAGGGGAGAGGGGACTAGAAGCAGGGGAACCAGAGCTTTTGACGTTGCTTTGCCGTTGCCGTGCTTTTGACGTTCCCCCCGTCTGGCTGCGCCGAGCACCGAAAAGCCGGAGCGACGTAGGCCCGCGCCTGTTTGGCGCGGGGCGAGGCATGGATGCC
>CAJCJI010000405.1 GCA_903970595.1 Verrucomicrobiota bacterium | reverse complement strand
GTTCGGGCGCGCGCGACCCTGAAGCGGTCCGGCAGACAATTGTCGGGTTGCTCGGCGACGCCGAACCCGTCCCCGAGCCGCCGGCCGAAGGCCCGGGGGCACCGGAGCGGGGGCACCGGAACGCGGTACTTTGTCCGCAGTGCGATCAGTACACCTGGCGGATGACCCGGCACTGTATCCACTGCGGCGCCGACCTGGTAGCCCATGCGGAGGAGCGGATTTACCGGCGCCGGCGGCGCTGGGCCATCGCTGGCTGGAGCATCCTCGTCGGAAGCTGGTTTGTGGCCGCCGGGTGCTTCTATGGCTACAACCACTACTATCGCGTCCTGCCACCGAAGGTCCGCGGCGTGATGATGCTCACAGCGCTGGTCATCGTGGGCGTCAATTTGTTTCTCGGCTGGCTTACATCCGAGGACAGCCGCCGCCGCTGAGCAGCAGCACGGGGTTTGAGGGCGTGATATCGGCGAGCCTGGTATGCGCCTCCGGCGCGCCGAATGCCGGGACGCCAGGCGCTGCTTCGCGCGCCCAAAAGCCTGACACATCACGCAATCTTCGATTGCACGGCGCGCGCCGCGTCCCGCGCGGGTTTGCCTGTAATGCAGGTCCGCTGGCCCTGTAATGCTGCGGACCGCTAAAACCCGCGCCGTGCCTGCCTTTGCCTGTAATGCAGGGTCGTGCGTCTAAGGCTTGGCGGCGGGGAAGGTTTTGAGGATGTCCTGCAACAGGTCTTCGGCGCCTTTGATCGCGGTTTCCACCTGCTGTTCGGACACGTCGATGATGTCGCCGTAATCGAAACGGTTGCGCAGGCGGTGCAGATCGTCCAGGCGGCGCCAGCGCGTTGTCTCCCACTCCAAGGTGTTCGCCAGGCTCTGGAACACGGTGACACGGTGCCCTTCGGCGCCGGCCAGACGATAGCCGCAAGCTTCGAGTGCTACCCGCGACAGCCAGAAGGCGGCGCTGTAGGCGGCGGCGAAACGGGTTGGCAGGCCGTTGGTCTTCTTCTTAGCGTCGTCGAGGCTTTCGGCGGCGCGTTCCACCAAGCCCTTTAGGGTGTCCCAATTCGGCGCGGCGGGATGCAACGCCGGCTTCGGTCCCTTGGTCAAGTTGTCGAGATTGTCTTTCTTCACGGGGCTGCGACCGGTTCATCCGCGCCGGATTTCAACAACGCCCAGAGCTGCGGCTCGCTGCCCAGGACGAACAGTTTGGGGCCGGACACGATCGCCTTCATCGAAGCTTTGCGGAGCGATTTGCGGTCTTCGGCAGAGTCGGGGTCAAAGCACAGAACCTGCGCGCGCCGGCCCAGGCGTTCCTCCGCGGCATACAGGCGTTCGGTCACTTCGGAATAGCTGACCGAACCGATAATGAACAGGTCTAGGTCGCTTTCTCCGCGCTCCAGGCCCTTGGCGACCGACCCGAAGATAAACGCCACGGTGATCTTGTCCTCCAAACCGTGCAGGGCCTCCCGCACGACGAACGGGGCGCCGGAGCATTTCGTGATGAAGGACTTGAGTTCCGGAAAAACTGGCGAATCTTTGCCAGCGGACAGGAAGCGGTGGTTGCCCTCGCGCTGTTCCACCACCAAGCCAGCATCGATCAGGGTTCTGAGTTCGCGCGACACGGCGCCGTCCCCTGACTTCACCCGCCGCACCAACTCATTGAACGAAAGGCGGCGCTCGGAATTGAGGAAGATCTC
This sequence comes from Verrucomicrobiota bacterium, assembly GCA_903970595.1. Taxonomy (GTDB): domain Bacteria; phylum Pseudomonadota; class Gammaproteobacteria; order Nevskiales; family Nevskiaceae; genus Nevskia. The sequence continues at coordinate 10,292 of CAJCJI010000405.1, read as the reverse complement.
CCGCAAAATGGCGGCGCGGGTCTTTCCTAGCAGAATGGCGTCGAGCACGGTGCTCCCAATATGAGCGTGAATGCTCCCATTATAGGAGTACCCTGTATCTTTTCAAGTGGCACGCGCCCCGCCTTGCGAGCAGTTCCTAGTAACAGGTACAACGGATGACTTAAATGGGCGCCGTAAACAATGTCGTTATAACCATCGTAGCGTGGTGGGGCGCAAGCCTCTCAACCGTAGTTTTCGCGTGGGACATCTACAAGTGGTTTCATCAGGGTCCCAAGCTGAACATGGTTGCATACCCAAACATGCGCGTTTACGGAGACCGTGACCGAGAGGAATATAGGTGGATTTCCGTGACGGTTTCCAACCGGGGAGACAGGCCAGCCACAATTACTACTGTAGGTTTTGAAGGGTATCCAAACCTGCTTGCGCAGGCTCGAAATAAGCAGTCGTTTGCCGCAGTAGTTCCACGGCCTAGCGACAGTCAGCCCCTCCCTCACGTCTTACAGCCCGGTACCCAATGGCTTGGTCTATTCCCACAAGACGACGAGATTGAAAAGTTGGCGCGAACTGGCCGGCTGTGCGTATCTGTACATCACTCACACAGGCCAAAGCCCCTGCGTCAGCGAATTTTAATACCGGCGCGAACAAGAGACGCTGTGGCAGACAAATAGAACCAGTCCGGCTATATCTCTAGGCTGCGGTTTGTGGTTTCTTTTTGATAAACCGCACAGGGGGCATGTTCTCCAGCGACTTCGGGATGCCTTCGGTAATTGACTCGACTACCCAGCCTTTTTCGGCAGCCCATTGCAAAAGCGCAGTCCCGTCCAGCTTCGGATGGTCGAAGAATGCCGGGTGCGGTTCCCTGTCGGGGAATGCACGAGCCACTTGATGGTAAGGGATCCACACGTCCTCGCCACCCTTCTTGTGTAGCCGCGCGTCCAGTTCGGCGAGCCAAGCAGGAGCCTCCGCGATCCACTCATCAAGTTTTGCCATGCGTCTCTCCCCATTGGTTTGGAGGTAAGTTGAGCTGACGACGCGCCGCCGTCAGGAACTACTAACTGTACCCTTTCCCCGGCCGATACCTGCGATCGCCCGTATAGCTGCATTTCGCGCACGCCACGCTATGCACTTTCACGCCGGCAAAGGCAAAGGTGCTGTCATCATGCTCAGCCGTCACGCGCAGTTCATTCCGACACATCGGGCATATCAATGCTTCGGGGAGATTGCCCCTCGATGATAGCTGCTGCTTGAGCCCCGCGACCTCTGCCTGCAATTCCCTCACCTGTTGAAGCAGGACCATCTGTTCGTGCTGTGCTGACAGGGCATCCGATTGCGCAGTAAGTATCGCAGACTGAAGATCAATGACCTTGGTCTTGATCTGCGCGGCATCGCGTAGGCCGACGAGCACCTTAGCGATGTCCGCAGCATCCTTCAGACTCTTAACGGCCACCGCTATTGTCGATGCATCTAAATGTGCCATTGAATGACCCTCCGCGCCGTTAGGGCATGTGTATGCGGGCTATCAGCAATAGCCGCCGCCGGCCATCAAAAACAGCAAAGCCGCCTTGCGGCGGCCTGCCTGGCGAAACGCGTTGCGTCCGCCGCCAGAAGTGCGCCCCCTTGGGGCGAGCACATCGGGTGAGTTGTTCGATCAGATTAGGCGACTGCCGCCACGCCGGCAACCTCTTTTTATCGTGTCAGAGCAGCGCCTCGATACCCTTGCGGCCCAGCAAATTGAGCAGCTTGAGCGACGGGCCGCTGGGCTGCTTTTCACCGATTTCCCACTGCCGGACGGTGGATAGGCTGGTGTTGAGCACTGCGGCCATGCCTGGCTGATCCGGTGCCGCCTCCGCAGGCCGCGAATTTTCGGGCTGGGGTAGGCGGCAATCTGGTCCAGGCATAGCGCGTCGTAGTGTCGCATGCGCCGGGTATTTATGAAGCCCGCGTCGTGCAAATCCCTGGCGCCTACGTGGACCGCCTCAAGCAGCAGGCTCTTGGTCTTGATCGTCACGTCAAATTTCCTGAAAGCACAGGGCGGCGGCGGTGCATTCTTCCAGAATGCCCTCTGCGGCGAGGAAGTCATCGAGGGTGCCGCCGCGCATGTCCGCGAGCGAGCGCACTTTCGACTTACGGGGCTCTTGAGACACCTTGGGTAGCTTCCCCATTGCAGATCAAACTGCGACCGACAGCGACCCGGCGCGACCTTTGCGGGACGGCGTGGCCACGATTTGCACGTCCTGGCCCAGCGCCGTTAGGCAGCGCATCAGCTTTTCTTCGGAGACACCGCGGAACTGCCCGCGCAGGATCGCGGATAGCTTCGGCTGCGGCAGGCCGGTGATCTCCGCCGCCTTCGTCTGCGAATACCGGCGGGCCTTGAGGATGCTGGACAGACGGCTGACCAGTGCGGCTTTTACTTTCATGCTCTCCGCGTCCGGGTAGCCCAGGTCGGCATAGACGTTGATGCTGCCTCGGCGGATGGCGTGCTCTTCCAGAATGCCCTCTTCGGCGAGGAAGTCATCAAGCGTGCCGCCGCGCATGTCCGCGAGCGTGCGCGCCTTCGACTTACGGGGCACTTGAGACAGGGTGGGCAGCTTCGCCTTCATGGATCAAGCCGTGCAGAGCGTTATGCGCGCTTGCGATCGAGGATGCCTTTGAGGGTTTCGTCAATGCGGCTTTGCCACCCCTCGCCGGTAGCGCGGAAATGAGCAAGCACTTCGCGGGACAGTCGCAGCGATACCCGCTCCTTGGTCGGTGCCTTTTGCGGACCGCGCTGTCCGGGCCGGCGCTTGGCAGCCAGCGCCGCTCGAACGGCAGCGATGCCGCCACCGCGCACAACCACGGCGTTCTTCATTGCCGCGGCAACGGCTTTGGCGTTGTTCGGGTCGTAGGAATCCGTGGCCGGATCGTAAGGCACACGATCCGGTGCCGCCGCAATGGCGGCATCCCGTTCCGCCTTGCTAGAGGGAAATGCTTTTGAAGTAGTCGCGCGTTTCATGGGGTGTGGCTTCTCTCAGCGAGATGACGTGCAGCGCTTCGTCATCATCGGTATATGTCAGGTGCATCACGCGTCCGTGCAGCCAGCCGAGCAGATTGATGCGCTGCTCACCGTAGTCCTCGCGGTCGTCTTCCCAGCTCACAACGGGATGGTCGAAGATCGCTTCGGCGCCAACGAAGTCGTAGCCATGCTTGGCGATGTTCGCTTGGCGTTTGGCCTCGTCCCAAGTCAGCACGGTTCAGTCTATCCCTGCACGGCCCAGGACGCAAGGCTTTTTGTCAGCACAAAAAGCATGGGCCTGGTGCGATTAGCGTGGGTGGGTTTATAGCGACGAAACCGCGAGCGAATGCTCGATGTCCTGGTCCTCGACGCTGTCCTTCAATTGGAGGTACTGGTACAGCAGGATCACCAGTCGCGCCTTTTTCTCTGGCGCCAGCCTCAGGCGATTTTTAGTCAGGTGTTCCTCCACCTTGACGATGATGTCCCGCAACAGATCGAGGCGCGACAGCGGCTTGTGCGGGTCCGCGCCCGGCCCGGACAGCAGCCAGATCGGATCGACGCCGAATTGGTCATGCAGCGCCTTGATTGCCTGGGCCGGTAGCGTCCGCTCCCCGCGCTCGTAATTGGCGTAGGCGCGCGGCGAAACCCCCAGCTTTTCGGCGAACTCCGGCTGCAACAGCCGGGCTTTCTCCCGCACCGCTTTCAGGCGCTCGCCAACCGCGACATCAAAAGGATCACTTGACAACATGCACGGACGTGCCTATTAATATTTACGAACGTACTTCATGGTAGCACAGGTAGTGCTGCCGGCCAAGGAGTGGCTTTATGAACGGCGACCAGATTTGCTTCCGCCTGCCGGCGACGCTCAAGGCGCAGATCAAGCGCGATGCGGCCCAGCGCGGCATCACCCGAACCAACTGGATCATCCACCTGATCGAGCGAGGCCAGTTCGCTGAGGATCTGCAACGGTTACTGCCCAAGGATGGGCCGCAGCCGGAGCAACCGGCGGTCCCGCCGAATTCGAGCGCGATGCCGCCGCAGATCGTCGAGCGGGCGCTGTTCGCGGTGTGCTTCACTGAAGCCCTACTCAAGAAGCTCAACGCCAGCCTGAACCGTTCTTCGTCCGAGCTGGGCACCGCCGCCAAACAGGCAAGGGATACGGCGCAGGCCGAAACCGAGTCCTTGCTGAAACTGCTGCGCGGGTGAGCGGACATGCGCGCCTGGCTGCTGTTCGTAATCGTCTTGCTGGTCTCGGCGGATGTCTATTTCGATGTCGGGGCGTCCTATGACCAGACCGCCTACCGTAAGGCATGGGTAAGCCAGGCGTTCCATAGCAGATCGGCCGTATCGCCCAAGCCGATAGAGGTGGAATGGGGTCGCGGCAACTGGCGCCAAGTGGATGCGGGCGGGTTGGTGAGCTACCTGAATCGGACGCCGGGCTGGCTTCCGCGTTTCTATTTCCTGGTGTTTGGCGCTTTGCTGTTTGGCTGCCTCGCAGCCTCCACGGCTTGTGCGGCGCTTCCGGGATTCTTTGCGTTCGACCGCTCCGGTGAGTTCCATCGTCGCGGCGCCCGCCTGAACGACTTGGGCGTGCCGGCGGCATTCGGCGGCCGGTGGCGTGCACCGTGGCTATTCGGCGCGCTGCTGTCTTTGCTCGGATACGCGCTGGCCTATCGGTATGCTGCCTTCGATTTCCAGTGCCGCGCGCTCGGTTCGTTGGGGGGTGGCTACGGCATAGCCTTTGGCGCCGCACTGCTGCGGACACGCCTGGATCGCATTGGACGACCCAGCCTGCGGCTCGGCCATATGTCCATCCCGGTTGCGGCGGAGCTGTACCACTTCCTGATCGCCGGCCGAACCGGCGCCGGCAAGACCCAAGCAATTCAGCAGCTCTTGCGTACCGCGCATGCGCGGGGTGACCGTGCCGTGGTCGCCGATCCGGATGGCGGCTACCTCGCGCGCTTCGGCCAGACCGGCGACCTGATTCTCAATCCGTTCGACGGCCGCAGCGTGCGCTGGAGTCCGTTCGCGGAAATCCGGGCACCGTTCGACTTCGACGTGCTGGCAACCGCCGTGATCCCTCCGGGCAACAACGCTAGCGAAGAGGAATGGCGCCGCTTCGGCCGCGTGTTGCTATCGGCCAGCCTTAAGCAGCTCTACGAAGACGGGCGCGGCTCCGCCCGTGAATTGCTGCATCTGATTAACGCCGCGCACGACAACGAGTTGCAAACCATGCTGTCCGGCACCAGCGCCGCCGGCCTACACCGGCACGACGCGATGTTTCACTCGATCCTGGGCGTGGTCACGCCGCACGTCCAGAGCTGGGAATACCTGCCGGAGCCGGATGACCAGCACCCGCCGTTCTCGATCCGGGAATGGGTGCGCAAAGGTGCTCCGGGCTGGCTGTTCCTCCCGTATCGGGATGACCAGCTCGATTCGCTTAAGCACCTCATTGCAACCTGGACCGGCCTGGCCGTGGCCGAGGCGCTGTCGCTGCCGGAAGACCTGAGCCGGAGGCTTTGGTTCGTAATCGATGAGCTGGATTCGCTCGGCAAGGTGGCGTCGATGCGACTGGCGGCAACCAAGCTGCGCAAGCACGGCGGCGTCATGGTGGCCGGCTTGCAGACCATCGCTCAGCTTCGGGCTACCTACGGCCATGACGAGGCCCAGGTCATTCTCAGCTCGCTCGCTAACAAGCTGATTCTGGCGATTGGCGACCATGAGACGGCGCGCTATTTCCAGGACGAGCTGGGGCAGCGGGAGCTGGCGCGGCGCAAGTTCAGCAGCCAGTCCGGGCATTCCGGCACGCGCTCCACCGGCTCCAGCTCGGAGTCTATGGATGTTGTTCTGGAGCACCTGATCCTGGCGTCCGAGCTGCAAGGGTTGAAGGAACGCCGGGGCTACCTGCGGCGCGCCGGGGACATGCTGATTCATCCGGTCCAGGTTCCGCTGGTGCTGATGCCCCAGCGGACGCCGCCCTTCGTTCCAGTGGGGTGAGCCATGGCCCTCGCCAAGAACATCAGCACCGGCCAGGCCGACCGCTACTACGACAAGGACGACTACTACACCAAGGACGCGGCGGCGCCGTCCGCCTGGCACGGCAAGGGGGCGGAAGCCCTTGGACTGTCCGGCCCAGTCCGGCCGGAAGACTTCAAGGCCCTGGTCCGGGGTGAGCTGCCGGATGGCACTAAGCTGCACCACGGCGCCGGCAACCGCCGGGCCGGGACCGACTTCGAGTTCAGTGCGCCCAAGTCGTTTTCGATCCAGGCGCTGGTCGCCGGGGACGAGCGCCTGGTCAAGGTTCATCAGAGAGCTGTAGCCGTGGCGCGCGAGCGCATCGAGGCGACGACGGCGACGCGGGTTACGGCAAACGGCAAGACTTCGGTGGAGTTCACCGGCAAGGCGGTGATGGCGGAGTTCCTGCACACCACCAGCCGCGCAGGCGATCCCGACCTGCACAGCCATGTGGTGGCGCTGAATCTCACCCAGCGCCAGGACGGCCAGTGGCGCAGCGTGGACAACGCCGCGATGTTCAAGGAACAGCGGCTGATGTGCGAGATTTATCTGTCCGAACTGGCGAAGGGTGCGCGCGAGCTGGGCTACGAGGTCACCACCGGCAAGCACGGCAATCCCGAGCTGGCACACATCAGCCGGGAGCAGATCGAGCAGTTCAGCAGCCGTGGAAAGGAAGTTGAAGCCGCGCTGGCAGCACAGGGGCTGACGCGAGAGACGGCGACGGCGGCGCAGAAAAAGGTGGCGACGCTGGCGACACGCAACGCGAAGCAGGACTACGACCGCGCCACACTGACCAAGGAATGGCAGGCGCGAGCGAAGGCGGCCGGCATCGACGCCTCGCTCCCGCGCGCTGCGGCTCATCAGCAGAATGAGAAGCGGCACCAGCATCAGCAGCAGAGCCAGGCGACCCGACAAGACAAGGATGTTGACCGGCTGGCCGAGCAGCGATCCGCACGCGAGGCCGTCCGCTTTGCGCTGGCCCATCTCGGGGAGCGTGAGGCCGCTTTCCAGCGGCGGGCAGTGCTGGCCGTGGCCTTAAGGGAATCGCGCGGGGATGTCGGCTACGGTGCCATCGCGGCGGAGCTGGCGCGCCGTGAGAGGGTTAGTCAGGTGCTGCCTTCGCGTGACGGCCAACAAGTGACTACGCTCAAGGCGTTGGACATCGAGCGCCGCATACTCGCCAGCGAGCGCTTCGGGCGCGAGCAGGTTGCACCGATCAGTTCAGCCCAAGAGGTGGCGCGCCACCTCGCCGGACGCGACCTGACCGTCGGCCAGGCCCAGGCGGTACAGCTTGCCGCTACCAGCAAGAACCGGGTCAACGGCGTCCAGGGCTATGCCGGCAGCGGCAAGACAACGGCGCTACGCGCCTTCGGCGAGCTGGCGCAGCAGCGAGGGTACGAAATCATAGGCCTTGCGCCGTCGCACAGCGCGGTCAAGGCGCTGCGCGAGTCCGGTATCGAGGCCAAGACCTTGCAGAGTTGGCTCTCAGACCGCACGGCGCCGACGGCATTGAATGAGCGGACGGTCCTCGTCGTGGATGAGTCTGGCCTGGTCGGCAACCGCAACCTGTTGTCTACGCTGGAACGCGCCGACAAGTCCGGCGCCCGCGTCCTACTGGTCGGCGACACCAAGCAATACCAGTCCGTCACCGCCGGCCGGGGCTTCGTGCAGCTCCAGCAGCACGGCATGAACACGGCGAAGATGACCGAGATTCTGCGCCAGCGCGATGGGCAGTTGCGCGAAGCTGCGCGCTTGTCGGTGGACCAGCCGGCGCGCGCCCTGGCGCGCCTGGAAGTGCGCGAGATCGCGGACCCGGTGCAGCGCTATCAGCGGATCGCGGCGGACTATGCGGGATTGCCCCAGAAGGATCGGGAAAGCACCCTGATCCTGACCGGCACCAACGCGGCCCGCACCGAACTCAATGCCGCCGTCCGCGATGCGCTCAAGGCCCAGGGCGAGCTGGATGGTCCGCGCATGTCCATCCAGGTGTTCCAGCGCAAGGATTTGACCGAAGCCGAGCAGAAGCGGCTGGACCGTCATGCGGTCGGCGATGCCGTGTGGTTCCAGCAGGACTACCGCTCGCTCGGTGTCGAGCGCGGGGAGATGTACCGGATCGAGGCGGTCAATGCTGACCATGTGGTCGCCCGCAATGCGGCTGGCCGGCAGATCGCCTATACCCCGGCCCAACTCAGCGCCAAGGGTTTCCAGCTCGGCCGCGTCGAGGAAAGGGAAATTGCCGCAGGCGACAGGTTGCGCGTGACCGGCACGGATCGCACGCTGGGTATCCGCAACGGCGAGCGCGGCCAGGTCGAATCGCTATCTCGCGATGCGGTAGTGCTGCGCACATCCGAAGGCGAACCCAAAACGCTTCAGGTGGATCGCGTGCTTCCGGTGGAGCACGGCTACGCCGCCACCGGCCACAGCGCCCAGGGGCTGGGCGCGGATCGGGTCCTGCTGGACAAGGACGCGAAGGCACGGACAACAGATCACCGTAGTTTCTATACCGACTTGACGCGGGCCAGGCAGGCCGCGGTCATCTATACCAATGACCGCAGCGCCTTGCCGGTAAGCATAGTGCGGCAGTCGCAGAAGACGGCGGCACTGGACGTGGCCGGTCCGCGGCGGCAGCAAGCCGAGCACACCGCCGAGAGCGCACATTCAAAGCAAGGTCCATCCCTGGCGCCAAACAGCGCGCCAGCGATGGGGCCAGGTTGAGATTCGCCGATGTCGGACGACATCCGCGAACCGGCTCCGGCGGAGGCGCCGGAGCCGGCGGGGCGCGCTGCTGCGCTGTCCTTGCAGCCGCGGCTGATCCGCATGCGCGATGCACCGCGCTATCTCGGCATGACGCGCGATCACTTCAACGCGCTGGTGCGCCCGCACGTCACGGAGATTCCCTTTGGCCGGCAGTGCATCGCCTTTGATCGGCTTGAATTGGATGGGTGGACGGAGGACTATAAGAGGCGCTGTGGTCGTCCCGTACCTCCAATATCCAATAGGAGGTCCACATGGGACGTACACGAACACCAGGGCTCGTCCAGAGGGGCGAAATCTGGTGGATTGAGAAGGAAGTCCGAGGCTATGGCCGCATTCGAGAAAGCACTGGAGCACGCGACCTCGAACGGGCGGCGGAAGTCCTCAACCACAAACTGAACGAGGTACGCAAGGCCAAGCAGTTCGGGGTCCGGCCAACCCGGACGTTCCGCGAAGCGGCGACGTTCTACCTGGAAAGCAACGGGCACAAACGCTCCCTGGGACGGGATGCGCAGGACTTGCGGTCGCTGGACCCCTACATCGGGGAGCTGGCGCTGCCGCAAGTCCACATGGGAACGCTCCAGCCTTTCATCGACGCGCGCCGGAAAGAGACGGTATCCAGCAAGGGTCGGCGCAAGAAAGGAGTGGCGGCAGGCACTATCAACCGGGCGTTGCGGATTGCACGGTTGATCCTGAATCTCGCGGCGCGGTTATGGCGCGATGAGTTCGGGCTGACCTGGCTCGAAACGGCTCCGATGATCGTGGAGCTGCCCGAGCCAAACAAGCGCAAGCCGTATCCCGTGAGCTGGGACGAGCAATCGCTCCTGCTGCGGCATCTGCCCAAGCATCTGCGCCGGATGGCGCTGTACGCGGCCAACACAGGTTGCCGCGAACAGGAAGTGGTGCAGTTGAATTGGGCGTGGGAAATGCAGGTGCCCGAGCTGGATACGAGCGTTTTTGTCATCCCGGCGTGGCTGGCGAAGAACGGCCAGGAACGCATCGTGGTGCTCAACCGCATGGCAAAGCACATTGTTGATGTGCAGCGGGGCAGGCATCCGGAGCGGGTCTTTACCTACAAGGACCGGCCGGTGACGAAGATGTACAACACGGCCTGGAAACGCGGACGCCGCGAGGCGTCGCAGTGTTACCAGGAGGCGTTGAAACGTCCGTGTCCCGAGGGCTTCAAGAGGGTGCGGGTCCACGACCTCAAGCACACCTGCGGACGGCGCTTACGGGCGGCGGGCGTGGGACTTGAGGACCGCCAGGACATCCTGGGCCACAAGTCCAGCCGCATCACCACCGATTACTCGGCGGCGGAACTCCGCCATCTGATCGGTGCAGTGGAGAGGGTTTGGAAACCCAATCCCCACAAAAGCCCCACAGTGCTATCTTTGGTGGTGAGAAAAGCCGCGTAAGTTGTTGATTTTGGTGGCTAGAGGCGGGATCGAACCGCCGACCTCAGCATTATGAGTGCCGCGCTCTAACCGTCTGAGCTACCTAGCCACTGAGGGGCCGCAAAGTTTATAGAAAG
>CAJCJI010000404.1 GCA_903970595.1 Verrucomicrobiota bacterium | reverse complement strand
CTGCAGGCCGGCGGCCGGCACTTCGCCGCGCAGGGCTATATCCTCGGCCGCGACTACACCCTGGCGGACAGCGGCTGGGCCGTGCTGCTGCGGCGCCTGGAGCAGCTGGGCATCGAACTGCCGGCGCAAGCCGAACCCCTGCGCCGCTATGCCGCCCGCCTGTTCGCGCGCCCGGCGTTCCAGCGCTGCTTCGGCAAGGCCCCGGGCCGCAAACCGTAATCGACAGCAACAACGTCCCATGAGCACTTCACGTTCGCGCCGCCCCTACCTGATTCGCGCCATCCACGCCTGGGCCCTGGACAACGGCTACACGCCGCACCTGCTGGTGGCCGCCGACTACCCCGGCGTGAGCGTGCCCAAGGCCTTCGTCAAGGACGGCCGCATCGCGCTCGACCTGAGCCCGATGGCGGTGCGCGAACTGAACCTGGACAGCGATCCGATTTTCTTCTCGGCGCGTTTCGGCGGCAGCCCGTTCGACATCATCGTGCCCAGCGGCGCCGTGCTGGCGATCTATGCGCGCGAGAACGGCGACGGCATCCTGTTCGGCGAGCCCGAACCAGTGGACCCGGCCGCGCCCGCGGCACGTCCGGCCGGCGGCGACGAACCGCCGGAGCCGCCCAAGCCCAGCGGACGGCCGAAGCTGCGTGTGGTGAAGTAGCTCGGCCTTTCAGGCCGACGCGGTTGCGGTAACGTCGCGTTGAAGCGAAGGGTGGGCGGAGCGCAACGTAACCCACCGTGCCGTGCCGCAGCCGGTGAGTTACGCGCCTCGCTGCGCTTCACCCACCCTTGATGCGGCAACTTCCCCTCGCCCGCTTGCGGGAGAGGGGTTAGGGGAGAGGGGCTTTCCCTGGCCTCACTGCCCCTCTCCCGGCCCTCCGGGCCACCCTTCTATCCGGCAGCCCGGTGGCTGCGGGCTCCCCGCAAGCGGGAGAGGGGACAGCAAGCTCTACTTTTAGACTTGCTTATTTTCCAATGCACTATGTACTTCAGCGTCCGTCATCCCCCGCTTTTGGGCGAGTGAAAGGCGGTCTGATGATTCGTCCGGGCACCAAAGTGTTGGACGTTCCGATGCAGGCCCCAGCTTTGCGTGAACGCTCATTCCGAGGGCATCAGGAAATGACGGGAGTGCATTTGCAATGCGGCCAGCGAATCCGGGCTCTCCAGTCGCGTCCACATCGTAAAGCTGATAATAGCGGCGGCAATCCGACTCAGAGACTTCCACCCACAGTCCTAGTCCCCATGAGCCCCCACGATCCAAAAGCGGAATTGGTAGAACCGCGCGAATAAAGAACCGCGTCTCATCAAGCATGCAAATATCGTCTCCTTCCTTTGCTCTGGCAGCGCGCTCGGCGGCAGGAAGATCCCAAATCTCGTCGGGTCGTTTGGTTGCTTGATCGGGTGGCCATTCATCATGTTCCTGGCCGCAGGTTTTGCAGATGAATGACATGGACTGCCCAGTCGCCGCTTCCCATCACACCGGAAACAAAATCTCATCCACCGCATCGCACAGGCAATGCAGGAACAGCAGATGCGTTTCCTGGATGCGCGCGGTGACGTTGCTGGCGGAGCGCAGCTCGAAATCCCCGGGCCTGAGCATGGCGGCGATTTTGCCGCCGTCCTTGCCGGTGAGCGCGATGATGCCGGCCTGGCCGGCGTGCGCCGCCTCGATGGCGCGGATCACGTTGGCGGAATTGCCGGAAGTGGAGATCGCCAGCAGCAGGTCGCCCGGCCGCACCAGCGCCTGGACTTGCTTGGAGAACACCTGCTCGTAGCTGTAGTCGTTGGCGATGGCGGTGAGGGCCGAGGTATCGGTGGTCAGCGCGATGCCGGCCAGGCCCGGCCGTTCGCGCTCGAAGCGGCCGGTCAGCTCGGCGGCGAAGTGCTGGGCATCGGCGGCGGAGCCGCCGTTGCCGCAGGCCAGCACCTTGTTGCCGGCCTTGAGCACGGCGGCCATCTGCCCGGCGGCGCCGAGGATCGCCGGCAGCATCGCCGCCAGCGTGCGCTGCTTGGTCTCGATGCTGGCCTCGAAATGAGAACGGATGCGTGCTTCCAGTCCGGTATTCATTGCTGCCGATTCTCCGCTTAATTTTCCGCTTCAAATGCCGCGGCCAGCCACTCCACCGCGTCGCTGCCGTCCACCGCCACCACGTCGAAGCGCACCGGGCTGCGCGCAAACTGCGGGTGTTCCGCCAGGAACATCCGCGCCGCGTGGATCAGGCGTCCGCGCTTGCGCCCATGCACCGACTCGAAGGCGTCGCCATAGTCGCCGCGGCTGCGCTTGCGCACTTCCACCATCACCAGCGTGTCCCGCTCGCGCATCACCAGGTCCAGCTCGCCGCCGGGGCAGCGCCAGTTGCGCGCCACCAGCTTGAGCCCGCGCTGCTGCAGGTGCCGCTGCGCGCTGTCCTCGGCCGCCGCGCCGCTGCGCTGGCTGGTCGGCCCGGGGGGCACGGCTAGCGCTCCCGCCTCATTACGGCGCGGCCCCCGCCGCCGGAGCCTCGAGCAGCTGCGGCTCGCCCTGGGTGGTCTGCGCGCAGATCAGTCCGCGATGCACCGCGCCGTCGTCGCCGACGTGCAGCGTGCCGCTGCCACCGGGAAGCTCGTCCAGCGGATGCAGGCTGTTCTGGCTCAGGCGCAGCGCCAGCTGGAAGGCGTCGTCGCCGAGGGCATAAAACCGCGCCTGGTCCATGGCCCGTCCGGTCAAGGCCGCGCTGCGCAGCCCCGCCCAGGTCCCGCTGTTGTCGAGGGTCCAGGGCGCGTCGCAGAAGCGGATGCCGGCCAGGTCCGGATCGCCGCGGCCGTCGTTGACCGCGGCGGTGTCGTAGATGGCGAAGCGCTCGGCATGGTAGTAGCGGAACAGCGGCCACAGCTGGCGCGCCTGCGCCGCGCCGGCGTCGATGAAAATGAAATCGAAATCGTTGCGCCGCTGCGGGTCGATTCCCGGAGCGGCCGCGGCGCGCAGATCCGCCAGCTTCTTCTTGTCTTCCACCGGGTGGTAATGCAGCAGGGCGGCGATCGGGGCGGAATAGTCCTTGAATTCGCCGGAGTAATGGCCGGACTCGCGCACTTCGCCGCCCAGTTCCCGCAGCCGCTGCTCGAAGGCCGCCGCCACCCGCGCGCCGCGGTCGTTCTCGGGGGTCAGCACCAGCGCGCGGCGCAGGCCCCGCGCCGCGGCGTCCTCCGCGTCCGCGCGTGCCTCGTCTTCCGGGGACAGGCCGAACTGGTAGAAGCCGGCCGGAGGCGGGCGGCCGAAGTCGAGATAATTCAGCGCCAGCACCGGCACGCGCGTAGTGCCGGCCTGGCCGAGCGCGGCGACATCGCCCTTGAGCAGCGGACCCACCACCACCCCGGCGCCTTCGCTGATCGCCTGGCTGTAGGCATTGACCGCCGCCGCCGGACCGCTGGCCTCATAGACCCGCACGTCGACCGCGTTGCCGGCGCGGGCGGAGGCGGCGGCAAAGCCGCTGTGGACGCTTTCGGCGATCTCCGCCAGGTTGCCGCCCTGCGGCAGCAGCAAGGCGTAAA
>CAJCJI010000403.1 GCA_903970595.1 Verrucomicrobiota bacterium | reverse complement strand
CCGGCCGCAACGCGGTGGAGCGGGCCGGCGGCGCGGTGGAGTCCTTGGCGGGAACGGCGAGCGTGAACATACAGGCCGGAGACGTATTCGTCATCGAGACGCCGGGCGGCGGGGGCTGCGGCGCGGCCGGCAAGTAATCTGCGACGCAGGCGCGCCTCGGCGTGAACCGTGTTCCGGCATCGATTCCGGGTACAGTAGCGGGAAATAGACCTGGGATTTTGGGGATGCAGTCCTTCGTACAGGAACTGAGGCGCCGCAACGTCCTGAGGGTGGCTGCATTTTATGCCGCCGCAAGCTGGCTGCTGGTGCAGGTCGCCACCCAGGTGTTCCCGTTCTTCGACATCCCAAACTGGGTCGTGCGCCTGGTGGTGATCGCGTCCATTCTTGGCTTTCCCCTGGCTTTGGCGCTTTCCTGGTTTTACGAACTTACGCCGCAAGGCCTGGTGCTGGAAAGCCACGTCCCGCGCGAGGCATCGATCACCCGCCTGACCGGCCGCCGGCTGGACCGCTGGATCATCGCCGCGCTGAGCCTGGCGGTAGTGGTGCTGTTGGGGGACAAGCCGGCGCTGCATCACGACGGCAGAGCGAGCCTTGCCGCCCAGGGCAAATCGATCGCGGTACTGCCCTTCGAGAACCTCTCCGACGACAAGGACAACGCCTATTTCGCCTCGGGCATTCAAGACCTGATCCTGACCAAGCTGGCCGGCATCGCGGAGCTCAAGGTGATTGCGCGCACCTCGACGGAGAAGTACGGCAGCCATCCCGATGATCTCAGGATTGTCGCGCAGCAGCTGGGGGTGGCGCGCATCCTCGAAGGGAGCGTGCAGAAGGCGGGCAACCAGACGCTGGTCAATGTGCAGCTGATCGACGGCAGCACCGGCGCGCACCTCTGGGCTGAAGCCTATACACGCACCCTGGAGAACATCTTCGGCGTCGAAGGCGAGGTGGCGCAGGCGGTGGCCGACGCGATGAAGGCCAAGCTCACGCAGGGCGAGCAGCAGGCAGTAAGCGCACTGCCGACCGCCAATCCGGCGGCTTACGACCTGTTCCTGCGCGCCGAGTATTTTTACGACAAGGCCTTTAGGGACTTCACCGGCGATGGGCTTGATACCGCAATCGATCTTTACCAGCAGGCGGTGAGCAGCGACCCCGCCTTTGCCCTGGCCTGGGCGCGGCTGTCGACAGCGCGCAGCTTGGCCTACATCCTGGACCGCCGCGCCGGAGTGCCCACGCAACAGATCGGCGAAACGGCGCTGGCGGCTGCCGAGCAGGCTCTTGACTTACAGCCCGACCTTGCCGAAGCCCATCTGGCCAAAGGCCGCTGGCAGGCCTGGATCCAGCGTGACACGGCGGCTGCGGCAAAATCTTTCGACGAGGCCCTGCGATTACGGCCCAACGATTCCGGAGCCCTGTTCAGCAAGGTCATTGTTCTGCGCAACCAGGGGCGCTACGACGAGGCGGCGGACCTGATGGCGAAGGCAGTATCGCTGGACCCGCGCAACACGGTGCTGGCCGACGAACAGGGATCCACATTGCGCAATGCGCGGCGCTTTGCGCAAGCCGAACAGTCCTACCAGCGCGCCCTCGCGCTGGATCCCGACAACGTGTTCGGTGCAATTGGATACGCCTGGCTGGTCGTCTCGCGCTACGGCGACGTACCTCGCGCGCTGGCGCTGGTTCCAGGGCAGGATATGCAATCGCGCAGGATGCAAGCCAAGCTGCTTACACTGCAAAGGAAATATCGCGAGGCGATTGCCATCTATGAAGGCATTCCCGATTCGCCGCGCAACTTCAACATCGGGACCGGGCCCAAGGCATTGCGGCTCGGCCTGCTCTACCAGGCAGCAGGAGAAACGGAAAAGGCCCGACCGCTGTTGCAGGAAGTGCGGCGGCAGTTGCAGGTCTGGTTCGATGATCCACAGGGCGAACCCGATCGGCGATACCTCGCTGGCATGCATCTGGCGGAAGCCGAGTCGGCCCTGGGTGAGCGCGATGCGGCAGTAGCCACCATCGACGCGGCCCTGGCGAAGATTTCGCCGGACGAGCCGGTCGAAGGCGTGCTTGGGAAGCAGAGCGATGCGGCCGAGGCCTATGCCCAGGCCGGCCGTGCCGACCTGGCGGTGCCGCTCCTCCAACAGCTGATCTCGCAGCAGGGACCGGGCGCGGACCTATCCGCCATCCTGCTGCGCCTCGACCCGGTCTGGGATGCGATCCGCGACGATCCACGTTTCGTCAAGCTGCTGGTGGACGCCGAGGCCAGGGATAGGAGCTCCGTTTAACCTGTCAGCCGACCCGATTGCGACACGCTACCGCGCCGGATTTCATGTCTGGATGAAGAAGTCAGGCCCCACTTCCGCGTTGGGGGACGGGCGCTTCCCCTGCGGCAATTCAAGTTCCGCAAAGGCAGCACTGTGTCAATTCCGACACAGCGCTTGTACATCCATCTGCCCGGCGCTACTGTTGGCCCCCGACAACGGAGGAGCGAACAATGATCAAAGTCAGCGTGATGTACCCGAACGAAAAAGGCGGCACGTTCAATATGGCCTATTACTGCGACAAGCACATGCCGATGGTGAAGCAGAAGCTGGGTACGGCGTTGAAGCGCGTGTCGGTGGAGCAGGGGTTGGCGGGAGGTGAGCCGGGAGCACCGCCGAGCTTCCTCGCGTTCGGGCACCTGTACTTCGACACGGTGGAAGCGTTCCAGACCGCCTTTGCTCCGCACGCGGCGGAAATCCTCAGCGACATTCCGAACTACACCAATACCAAGCCGGTGCTGCAGATCAGCGAAGTGAAGCTTTAGGCACGATTGTCTTTTTGCCCCGCTTGGCATTCGCAGGCTGCAACACCAGCTCCTCCAGCCTTAAGCTGCGCAGCTCCAGCACCTTCATCAGGGCCAGGAACAGCTGCGCGCTCATGTCGCCGCGGCCCAGCTTGGTGCGCAGGTTGGTCGGGGTCTGGTGGATGCCGTACTGGCGCAGCCGCTGCGAGATTTCCTCGAAGGTAAGCTTGCGGCGCGCCTTTTCCGTGCGGATCAGGTCCTGGATATAGAGCCCCAATGCGGCGTGCTTGGCCATCGGCTCTCGTCCGGCTCCAAATTACGTGAATATATAGTGACATACGTCACTGATTGTTGACAACGCTCCGCTCCCGGAGCAGCATTGCCGCGTCACTTATTGGTGACATCACGGGCGCCGGCACGGCGTCCGGAAGCCCCTGCGAGGTGGCTTCGCATGAGTCCGCAACGCATCGCTTGCGCAGTGCATTTTCCGCTCCCGGCCGCCCCAGGGCCGCATCCCGGCTTCCCGCGCTCTTCCCTGGCTCCGCCTTAGCCGCGGCGCGCTCGATCACGCCATGACTCGCGGCCGCCCCAGGCGACCGCAGTGATTTCGCGTCCCCGCCGCCCGCGCCGGGTGGCATTTCATCCATTCAAAAGAAAGGAGTACTTGAGATGGACTTCTGGTCGATCTTCTACGCCATACCCTATGGCGTGCGCGTCACCGTGGGCGTGCTGCTCGCGGTCTATCTGATCCACCTCTCCCGCATGATCGTGTTCATCCGCAACGATTCGATGGGCGTGGTGGAAAAAGTCTGGAGCATGCGCGGCTCGGTCAGGGACGGCTTCATCGCGCTCGACGGCGCGGCGGGCTTCCAGGCCGAGGTGCTGCGCGGCGGCATCCATGTATTTCCGCCGTTCCAGTACCGCATCCACGTAAAATCCCTGCCCAGCGTGCCGCAGGGCACCATCGGCTATGTCTTCGCGCGCAGCGGCCAGCCGCTGTATCCCGGGCAGACCCTGGCCTCGCTGCCGCAGAACGTCTCGTTCGAGGATGCGCGCGGCTTCATCGAAGGCGGCGGCCAGCGCGGCCCGCAGCGGCAGATCCTGCGCGAGGGCGTCTACGCCATCAATACCGCGCAGTTCGTGATTCTCACCAGCGACGGCAACCACGCGGTGAAGCTCTCCGGCGACGAGGCCTCGCTGGACGAGATGCGCACCCGCCTGCTGGAACGCCGGGGCTTCGAGCCGGTGGTGATCCGCGACCAGGAAGACCGCATCGGTGTGGCCACGGTGCACGACGGCCCTTCGCTGGAGCACGAGGAGATCATCGCGCCCAGCGTCGGCACCGACGCGCGCGATCCGGATACCTACCATAACTGTTTCCAGGACCCGGAGCGGTTTCTCATTGCCGGCGGCCGCCGCGGCCGGCAGGAGCAGGTGCTGGTGGAAGGCACGTATTTCATCAACCGCCTGTTCGCCACCATCGACCTGCAGCCCAAGACGGTGATCGAGATCGGCAAGGTCGGCGTGGTGGTGTCCTACACCGGCCCGCGCGGCGACGACCTCACCGGCACTGCCTACAAGCACGGCGAACTGGTGGAGTCCGGCAAGCGCGGCGTCTGGAGCCGCGCGCTGCAGCCGGGCAAGTACGCGCTCAACCCCTACGGCGTGCGCGTGATCCAGGTGCCCACAACCAACTTCGTGCTGCGCTGGATCGAGGGGCGCAGCGAGGAGCACGGCTTCGACGCCAACTTGTCGGAGATCCGCCTGATCACCCGCGACGCCTTCGAACCGGTGCTGCCGCTGTCGATCGTGCTGCACATCGCCTACGAGGACGCGCCGATGGTGGTGCAGCAGTTCGCCGACCTGCGCCTGCTGGTGGAGCAGACCCTGGACCCGATGGTCTCGGCTTACTTCAAGGACACCGCGCAGGGCTGCACGTTGATCGAACTGGTGTCCAAGCGCGCCGAGATCCAGGCCCTGGCGGTGAAGGCTATGGCCGCGCGGTTCAGCAAGTACCGGCTCAACCTGATGGAGGTGATGATCGGCACGCCGCGCCCGGCGCAGGGCGACCTGCATATCGCCACCATTCTCGACCAGCTGCGCTTCCGCCAGGTGGCGGAGGAGAAGCTGGTGACCTACGAGAATCAGCGCAAGGCCGCGGACAAGGAACGCGAACTGCGTCAGGCCGAGGCCATCGCCGCGGCGCAGTCCGACCTGACCCGCTCCTCGGTGGAGATCAAGATCGCCGAGAACAAGGGCTCGGCCATGCTGGCCGTGCGCCAGCGCGACGCCGACGGCGTGCGCGTCACCGCCGCCGCCAATGCCGAACGCATCCGCGTCGAGGGTAATGCCGAGGCCGACCGCATCGCGGCAGTGGGCGAGGCGCAGGCCCGCTCGGTCAAGGCCCAGGTCAGCGCCTTCGGCGGCCCCGAGTTCCAGCTGAAGAAAGAACTGGCGCAGATCCTCGAAGCCGCCATCCGCGAGTCGAAGAACCCGCTGGTACCCCAGGTGGTGATCGGCCAGCAGGATGGGCGCTCCGGCACCGCTGTGGATGCGCTGTTGGGGATGCTGTTGAGCAGCAAGACCGGGCCGGCGGAAAATAGCCTCGGCCGCTGAACGCAAAACCGGCACGAGCTCCCCTCTCCCGCTTGCGGGAGAGAGGCGGGGGAGAGGGGCTTTCCCAGACTTCAAAGCCCCTCTCCCGGCCCTATGGGCCACCCTCTCTCCCCTTACAGCCGGGGACACGCCGCAGGCGGGAGAGGGAAGGGCTTGTATCTATCTACACAAAAATATACCAGAGCGAATGAGCCAATCGAGCGCGATCGGAAGCAGCACCTCCTGCCGCCGCCGCTTCCCAGATGCCGCGGATTGACGGAAAATTCTCCGATGGAGCCTCCCGCCCCCGCCATACCCGCCGCAAGCGCCCCCGAAACCCTGCGTGCCCTGCTGGGCGCGCGCTGCGTCGAAGACCGCGAGCGCCTCAAGCGCTACGAGATTCCCGAGCGCGGCGAGCCCGGCCACACCGATTGCGCCCTGCTGCCGGCCGGCGAGGCCGAGTTGCAAGCGGTGCTGCGCCTGTGCAACACGCTGGACCGCAAGCTGGTGATCAGCGCCGGCCGCACCGGCCTGGTGGAGTCGCAGCGGCCGCAGGGCGAGGCGGTGCTGTCGCTGGAAAAACTCAGCCGCCCGCTGCGTTTCACCCTGGCGGACGGCCGGCATTTCGACTTCGCGCCGGATGCAAGCGCCGAGCAGGCCACCGACGCCCTGGCCGACTGGTGGCGCGGGCTGGGCCAGCCTGCGGTAGGCGGCGCCCTGCTCGAAGCGCAAGCCGGCCTGGCCGTGGATGCGGCGAACGACCTGCTGCGGCCGCTGGGCCTGATGTGGCCGCTGGAGATGGGCTCCAGCAGCGCCGCCACGGTGGGCGCCTGTGTCGCCAATGCCTCGGCCGGAGCCAACGCCGTGTGCTACGGCACTGCCGCGCAGCTGTGCGAAGCCGCCTGGGGCTACTGGGCCGACGGCAGCGAGAGCGGACCTTGC
>CAJCJI010000402.1 GCA_903970595.1 Verrucomicrobiota bacterium | reverse complement strand
GCAGGAAGCCGGCGCCGCGCTCGCCGAAGCGCCGCCGCTGTCGCCCAAGGCGCAGGCCGCGCTGGACAGCCTGCGCAGCCACGGCGCCTCCTTCTTCAGCGACCTGCAACTCGACACCGGCCTGATCAAGACCGAGCTGGAGCTGGCCCTGGGCGAACTGGTCAGCAACGGCCTGGCCACCTGTGATTCCTTTGCCGGCCTGCGCGCCCTGGTCACCCCGGCGGAAAAGCGCAAACGCCTGCGCCGCCGTCTGCGCGGTGCCGAGCCCCATGTCGACGAAGCCGGCCGCTGGTCGCTGACCCGGCGCCCGCGCGTAGCGGCCGAAACGCCCGGCGCGCTGGCCGAGCCGCATGTGGAGCACATCGCCCGCGTGCTGCTGCGCCGCTACGGCGTGGTGTTCCGCAAGCTGCTGGAGCGCGAGGACGGCCTGCCGCCCTGGCGCGAACTGTTCTACGTCTACCGCCGCCTGGAGGCGCGCGGCGAGATCCGCGGCGGGCGCTTCGTCGGCGGCTTCTCCGGCGAGCAGTTCGCCCTGCCGGAGGCCGCCGCCCTGTTGCGCAAGGTGGCGGATACGCAGGCCGCCGACGAGCACGTCTCCATCTCCGCCGCCGATCCCCTCAACCTGGCCGGCATCCTCACCCCCGGCGAAAAAGTCCCGCGCCTGCCTGGCAACCGCCTGCTGTTCGAGAACGGCGTGCCGGTGGCGGTGCAGGCGGCCGGCGAGGTGCGCTATCTCAAGCCGCTCGACGCCAAGGCCGAGTGGGAGATCAAAAACCTGTTGATCCGCAAGCACAAGCCGGGCGGGTATGTCGAGCAGCCGGCACGGCCGCAGTGAGCGCGCGGGGCGGGCTCCGGGGCGCTTTTGCCTCCGCTTGAAGGCGATTTTCGAGCGGCATACCGCATAGCCGGGTAAAATCCGCGCGCCATGACCGCCTTGACCCTGGCCCTGTCCAAGGGCCGCATTCTCGAAGACAGCAGCGCCCTGCTCGCCGCGGTGGGCATCGCGCCGGTGGGCGATGCCTCGCGCCTGCTGCGCCTGCCGACCGAGGACCCGGACGTCGAACTGCTGGTGATCCGGCCCACCGACGTGCCCACCTACGTCGAATACGGCGCCGCTGACCTCGGCATCGTCGGCAAGGACATCCTGCTCGAGCACGGCGGCGAAGCCTTGTACGAGCCGCTGGACATGGGCATCGCGCGCTGCCGGCTGGCGCTCGCCACCCGGCGCGATTCGCCGCTGCTGCGCGGGCTGGATGCGGCCGGCTCGCGCCGCCTGCGGGTGGCGACGAAATATCCGGAGATGGCCAAGCGCCATTTCTCCGCGCGCGGCCAGCAGGTGGAGATCATCAAGCTGTACGGCTCGATGGAGCTGGCGCCGCTGGTCGGGCTGGCGGACCTGATCGTGGATCTGGTGGCCACCGGCAACACCCTGCGCGCCAACGGCCTGGTGGAGATCGAGACCATCGTCGAATCCAGCGCGCGCCTGGTGGTGAACAAGGCGGCGATGAAGATGAAGCATGCGGCGATCAGCGCCTTGCTGGAGCGCTTCACGCGGGCCATCGCCGATGCCTAGTTCCATGGCTGAGCCCCTGCAGTTCACCCGGCTCGACAGCGCCGCCGCGGACTTCGAGGCGCGCCTGGCGCAGCTGCTGGACCGCGCGCCCGAGGCTGACCTGCAGGTCACGCAGAGCGTGACCGAAATCATCGCAGCGGTGCGCGCGCGCGGCGATGCCGCGTTGCTGGAATTCACCAACCGCTACGACCGGCGCAGCCTTGCCGACGCAGCGGAGCTGGAAGTCTCCCGGCCGCAATACGAGGCGGCCTGGAACTCCTTGCCGCAGGATTTGCGCGATGCGCTGGAAGCGGCGGCCGGGCGCATCCGCGACTACGCGCAGCGGCAGAAGCTGGAGAGCTGGGAGTTCGGCGACGCCGCCGGCAACCTGCTGGGGCAGCGCATCACGGCGATGGATCGGGTCGGCATCTACGTGCCGGGCGGCAAGGCGGCCTATCCCTCCAGCGTGCTGATGAACGCGATCCCGGCGCGGGTGGCGGGGGTCGGCGAAATCCTCATGGTGGTGCCGGCGCCCGGCGGCGAACTGAACCCGGTGGTACTCGGCGCCGCGCACCTGGCCGGGGTGGATCGGCTGTTCACCATCGGCGGGGCGCAGGCGGTGGCGGCCCTGGCCTATGGCACCGCCACCGTGCCGGCGGTGGACAAGATCGTCGGGCCCGGCAACGCCTACGTCGCGGCGGCCAAGCGCCTGGTGTTCGGCCGCGTCGGCATCGATGCCATCGCCGGCCCCTCCGAGATCGTGGTGGTGTGCGACGGGCTGACCGATCCGCGTTGGATCGCCATGGACCTGTTCTCGCAGGCCGAGCACGACGAGTTGGCGCAGTCCATCCTGATTTCGCCGGACCGCGCTTTCCTGCAAACGGTGGAGGCGGCGATGAACCAGCGCCTGGCCGAGCTGCCGCGCGCGGCCATCGTGCGCGCCTCCCTGGCCGGGCGCGGCGCCTTCGTCGCGGTGCGGGACCTGGACGAGGCCATCGCGGTGTCCAACCGCATCGCCCCGGAGCACCTGGAGCTGTCGGTGGCGGCGCCGCGGCAGTGGCTGGAACAGGTGCGCCACGCCGGGGCGGTGTTCCTCGGCCGTCATACGCCGGAGGCCTTCGGCGACTACTGCGCCGGGCCCAACCATGTGCTGCCCACCAGCCGCGCCGCGCGCTTCTCCAATCCGCTCGGCGTCTACGAGTTCCAGAAGCGCAGCAGCCTGATCGAGTGCTCGCCGCAAGGCGCGCGGCAGCTCGCCGCCATCGCCGGCCGCCTGGCCGATGCCGAAGGCCTGCAGGCGCACGCCGCCAGCGCGCGGGATCGGAGCTAAGATCGCAGGCTGCCGGGCGCTGCATGTTATCTTCGCCTGAAGTTCAGGAGAGGAAGTCTGACATGGGCCTGCTGAGCAACTTCACCCAGCTCACCCGTTCGCAACGCCACACTTTCATCGCCGCGGTCGCCGGATGGTCGCTCGACGCTTTCGACTTTTTCATCTTCGTCTTCGCGCTCAAATCCATCGCTGGCGATTTCCACACCGACGTCAAGGCAGTGGCCGAAGGCATTTTCCTGACCCTGGCGATGCGCCCGGTCGGCGCCCTGTTTTTCGGCTGGCTGGCCGAGCGCTACGGCCGCCGGCCGATCCTGATGATCAACGTCGTCAGCTATTCCATCTTCGAACTGGGCTCGGCCTTCGCGCCCAACCTGGCCACGCTGCTGCTGCTGCGCGCGCTGTTCGGCTTCGCCATGGGCGGGGAGTGGGGCATCGGTGCGGCGCTGGCGCTGGAGTCGCTGCCGGCCAAGGGGCGCGGCCTGTTCTCCGGCATCCTGCAGGAAGGCTATGTCATCGGCTACCTGATGGCCTCGATCCTGTTCGCCTTCTTTTTCGATGCGCTGGGCTGGCGCGGCATGTTCATCGTCGGCGCCGCGCCGGCGCTGCTGGTGCTGTATATCCGCTCCACCGTGGACGAATCGCCGGCCTGGCTGGAAGGCCAGCACAAGCAGCGCGTCACCGCGGCTGAAAGCTGGTCAGCAGTCAAGGCCTATTTCCCGACCTTCCTGTTCCTGGCGCTGCTGATGGCCTGCTTCAACGCCTTCTCGCACGGATCGCAGGACCTGTATCCAACCTTCCTGCAGAAGCAGCACGGCTTCGATGCCAGGACCACCGGCACCATCGCCATCGTCTACAACATCGGCGCCTTGTGCGGCGGCATCTTCTTCGGCGGCCTGTCCGAAAAGATCGGCCGCAAGAAGGCCATCATGCTGGCCGCGGTGCTGGCGCTGCCGATGATCCCGCTATGGGCGTTTTCCGCCGCGCCCATCCTGTTCGCCATCGGCGCCTTCCTGATGCAGTTCATGATCCAGGGCGCCTGGGGCATCGTGCCGGCACATCTGAACGAATTGTCGCCCCCCGGAGTGCGCGCCATCCTGCCGGGCTTCGCCTATCAGCTCGGCAACCTGGCGATGTCGAAGATGGGGCCGTTCCAGGCGGGGATCGCCGAAGCGCACAACGACGACTATGCCTCGATCCTGGCCTGGACCATCGGCGTGGTCGCGGTCGCGTTGGTGGTGGTCACCGCGCTGGGCAAGGAAAAGAAGGCGGTGGATTTTGCTGGTGGCTAGCTTTCGACGCAGCGCTCGACCAGTTCACGCAGTCGCCGATATCCTTCCACCAGCCGCGGCCCAGGCCGTCCCAGCCAGGCTTCGCTGATCGGCACGATGCGGTCGTCGTGGCGCAGCGCCGGCAGCTGCTCCCAGCCGGGCCGGCGGCGGACGATGCCGGTGCGGTAGTTCTCCTCCTTCACCCCGCACCAGGACATCACCACCGCGTCGGGCGCGGCCTCGATGATCTGCGCGTCGCTCAGCGGCGCGCTCTTCGCTTCCAGTTCGCCCCAGGGATTGACGCCGCCGGCCAGCACGATCAGGTCGGTGGCCCAGGAGTGGCGCGCCGGCGCGATCACCGGCTTGGGCCACCACTCCAGCAGGATTTTCGGCGGCCGCGGCAGCACCATCGGCGGCATCGCCGCGCGCATCCGCGTGACCAGTTCCTCGCCGCGCGGCGTCACGCCGAGGGCCTGCGCGATGCGGCGGATGTCGCCGTAGATGTCCTCCAGGTTCAGCGGATCACACACCAGGGTGTGCAATCCGGCCTGTTCCAGTTCGGCGACGATGCGCTCGTGGCCGGGCACGGTCAGCGAAGTCAGCACGAGGTCTGGCTGCAGCGCGATCACGCCGGCCACATCCAGCTCCAGGTCGCGGCCGAGCTTGGGCAGGGCGCCGACCACGTCCGGCGGGTAGTCCGAATCCGTGTCCACGCCGACCAGCAGCTCCGCGCAGCCCAGCGCGCAGACGATCTCGGTGTTCGAGCAGGTATGGGAAAACAGCCGCATTGGACAGGCTCTGGCGGATGAAGGCGTACAATACCCCGGGGAGCCAACCAGACAACCGCCGCCGCTTGCGGGGGAGGAAAGTCCGGGCTCCGCAGGGCAGTGTGCCAGTTAACGG
>CAJCJI010000401.1 GCA_903970595.1 Verrucomicrobiota bacterium | reverse complement strand
ATCATCAACATCAGCTCGGTGCACGAGGAACTGCCGTTTCCGCACTTCGCCGCCTATTGCGCCAGCAAGGGCGGCTTGAAAATGCTGATGCGCAACCTGGCCATCGAACTGGCGCCGCTGGGGATCACGGTGAACAACATCGCTCCGGGCGCCATCGCCACACCCATCAACCAGAAGCTGCTGAACAGCCCGGCCCTGCTGCAGGCGCTGCTGCAGAATATCCCGCTGAACCGCCTCGGCACGCCGGATGACGTCGCCGGCGTGGTCGCCTTTCTGGCCTCGCCGGACGCCGATTACATCACCGGTACCACCCAGGTTGTGGACGGCGGCCTGCTCTGGAACTATTCGGAACAGTAAGCGGCACCTTCACCCGCTTGGACCCCCGCCATCACCCAGGAAGACGCAGCGCAATGAAAAAATCCGGCAAAGGTCCATCGACCCTGTCGATCGATATCGGCGGCACCGGGCTCAAGGCGTCCGTGCTGGATCGATCGGGGAAGATGCTGGTGGAGCGGGTCCGCGTGGCGACGCCATACCCCTGCCGCCCGGACATCCTGCTGCCGGCGCTGGAGGCGCTGGTCAAGCCGCTGCCGGCCTTCGACCGGATCTCGGCCGGCTTCCCGGGCGTGGTGCGCGATGGCCGGGTGATCACCGCGCCGCATTTCGACGCGGACGCTTGGCGCGATTATCCGCTGCAGGAAAGGCTGGCGCGTCTGCTGGGCAAGCCGGCGCGCCTGCTCAACGACGCGGAAGTGCAGGGGCTTGGCATCGTCACCGGCAAGGGCCTGGAAGTGGTGCTGACGCTCGGCACCGGCGTGGGCAGCGCCGTGTTCAGCAGCGGCAGGCTCGCGCCGCACCTGGAGTTGGCGCAGCATCCGCTGCACAAGGGCAAGACCTACAACGAATATCTTGGCGACAAGGCGCGCCTTGCGCACAGTAACAAGCACTGGAACCGCCGCGTCCTCGAAATGATCGAGGTGGTTCATACATTGCTGAACTACGACGTGCTCTACCTCGGAGGCGGCAATTCCGCCCACGTCGTGGCCGATCTGCCCGCCAACGTCCACCTGTCCTCCAACGACGCCGGAATTACCGGCGGCATCCACCTCTGGGATGAGGGCTTTGGGGGGTCTGCGGATTAGCGATCCCCTCTCCACGAAAGGGGAGAGGGGAGTTGTACGCAGAGGCAGAAGTGCCGTCCTGTTTAAGCCAGCGATTTGTCGAACAGGACCAGCAAGCGGCTCCAGGCCTTTTCAGCCTGATCGTGGTTGTACACGTGCGAGTCCGGCGGGCACCAGCCGTGCATGGCTCCCGCATACACCTCGATTTCCGCCGGCAGCTGTGCCTTGGCGAAGGAATCGCGCAGCGTGTTCTTGGCGTCGGGCTGCTTGGTGTCGTCGTTTTCGGCGATCGCGATCAGGAAGTGCGCCTTCATCTGCGGGATCAGCAGGTGCGGACTGTCCGGCTTGTCGGTGACCAGGCCGCCGCCGTGGAACGTGGCGCCCGCGCCGATCCGGTCGGGAAATGCCGCGGCGGTGCGGAAGACAAAGGGGCCGCCCATGCAATATCCGGTGGTACCGATCTTCCGCTTCTTGTCGACGGCAGCCTGGCCGTCCAGGAACGAAACGAAGGCCTTGGCGTCGGTGAGGGCCGTATCGGGATTGAGCGAGCCCATCAGGCCCATCAGCGCGTCGCGCGTGGCCGGATCGTTGAAGTCAGGATTCTCCGGCGCGGTCGGCGCCCTCTTGGTGCGATAGAACGGGTTGATGACCAGGACCGAATAGCCGGACTCGGCGAGGCGGGTGGCCATCTGCTTGAACGCCGGCCGCAGTCCGAAGATGTCCGGCCAGATCAGCACCCCTGGATGCTTGCCCTTGGCGGGGTGGACGAAGTAGGCGTCGGCGTTGCCGTCCGGCGTCTTGATATCGACGTCCGCGCCCTTGGTCTCCGCGGCGTTCGCCAGTTTCGGCAGCGTCGCTGCCAGGCCTGCGCCGAGTGCCATGACGCCGAACTGCCGCCGGGTCAGGGTAACCGGGCGCCGCGCAAACTCGCTGAAGTCGTCTTGTTCACACATTGTTGCTGGTCCTCGCGCTGTCGGAGGGGTGCAGATTAGTGCATGGAGGCGATTTCGCCAATGCCGGGTTCCGGGCGGCGGCGAGGCCGCGGATTTTTCTTTTGCGGCGGCGGGAACATTTGCCATGGCGCATGCGTCAGTACAGTCGGCCTCGACACCAAGCGGAGCACTGGACAGGCTCCGCGGCCCCGCCAACCGAACCGCCCACCCCAAGGATGAAAACAGCCGTGAACGAACCGAGTCAAGACGACCTGGATGTGCTCAAGCAACTGGAGAGCGGAGCCGATCCCAGCCAGGTGCCGCCGGATGCGGTCGATCGCCTGATCGGCTTCCGCCTGCTCGCGCACCGGCCGCCCGGGCGCATCATTCTCACCGGAACGGCGAAAGACTATCTGCTGCGGCATCAATATGGGCTACCCTTGCCCGCGGTCCATGAGCCGGAGGCCACGGAACCTCCCGAGACGGAATCTCCCGATCAGGAAGCCGAGCCCGAGGACGAGGCCGGCTAGCGCGGCGAGCCTCTTGCATCAGGCTTGCATCGCATCGACAGGCGGACGGCCGCTGACCACCTTGGCGGGCGCCCGGCAGGGCGTGGCGGGAAAAACTGGAGGATCGGCAACATTTACAAGCCAGGCGTCAATGGGAACCTGCAGGAACGGGTAGGGGCGGGACCGGAAAGTGCCGTAGCGGCCAAACCGCGCTGGCAGCGGCTGCGGCCCTGGGTTACTGCGGTCTTTTTTTCCCTGATCGCGGCTGCGATCGTCTACGGCGCCCGCCGCATCGATTGGCCGCAGGTGCTGTCCGCGCTGGGGCACATTCCGCCCTCGCGGCTGCTGCTCGCGGTGATCCTGTCCAGCACCAGCTATGCCGCCTATTCCTGCGTCGACCTGTTCGCGTTCGGCTACATGGAGGGGCGCGTGTCGCGTCCCCGTTCGATGGCCATCGCCTTCGTCAGCTACGCCTTCAACCAGAGCTTTGGCTCGCTGCTCGGATCCATCGGTTTCCGCTTCCGCCTGTATTCGCATCATGGACTCGGCGGCGGCGCCATTGCCCATATCGTCGGCATCGGCTTCCTCACCAACTGGTCCGGCTACATCCTGCTCGGCGGCATCGCCTTCACGGCGCAGGCGCTCGACCTGCCGCCGGCATGGAAGCTGGGCAACGCCGGCTTGCACCTCGCCGGGGCCGTGATGCTGGCCCTGGTTCTGGGCTATGTCGTCGCCTGCTTCGTGGCGGTGCGCCGCAACTGGACCCTGTTCGGCCTGACCCTGAACCTTCCGCCCTGGCGCACGGCGCTGGCGCAGCTGGCACTCTCCACCTTCATCTGGCTGGCCATCGCCGGCACGGTCTACACCTTCCTGCAGGACGGCGCCGGGCCGCTGAGCATTCTCACCGTGTTCCTGCTGGCCAGCATCACCGGCCTGCTGACCCATGTGCCCGGCGGCCTTGGCGTGATCGAGGCGGTATTTTTCGCCCTTCTGGGAAGCCGCTACCAGTCGCACGAGCTGATGGCCGGCCTCCTCGCTTACCGCACCGTGTACTACATCTGGCCGCTGCTGCCCGCCGTGATTCTGTATGCCTGGCTTGAAATCAATCCGCCGAAGCTGGCGGACCACCAGGCTCCGCTGGCCCCCACACCCCGGTAGTCGAGCCCGGAACTTGCCCCGGATATGCCAGTCCGAATAGCGGCATGGCCCTGCATCCGGGGCCAGGCTGCCTGAACGCCGTCCCGGCAGGACGCGGCTTTTTATCAAAAGGAGGGGTAAGCATGGAAAGGATTGCAGTCAGGGCCGGCACGGCGATTTTGCTGGCCGGCAGCGCACTTTTCCTTGGCCCCGCACAGGCGGACAGCGGGCTCAGGTGCACCATGCATTTCACCCTGAGGGGCTGGTCGGCGTTCTACAAGACGGCTTCCGGCCGCGGCACCATCACCTGCAGCGACGGCTCTGCCGTGGAAGTGGCCCTGTCCTCCAAGGGCGGAGGCCTGACGCTGGGCAAGTCGAGCATCGACGACGGCGTGGGAGAATTTTCCGGGGTCTACAGCATTCGGGACACCCTGGGGGTCTACGCCAGCGGTGGGGCCCACAGCACCGCGGTGGACTCCGGCGGGGCCGTATCGGCCCTGACCAAGGGCGATGTATCGCTGGCCTTGAAAGGCACCGGCCACGGCTTCGATGCGGGCATCGACTTCGGCAAGTTCGTCATCACCGCCGTGCCGCCGCCGCCGGTTCCAGTCGAGCCGCCGGTTACGTCAACCGCCCCGGCCGAGCCTCCTCCGGCTCAATAAGGGCGGGCCTTAGGAGATGGTGAACTTGCGCTGCGTGCCGTAACCGCTGGTATCGCCGGTGAGCCTGGCCTGGGCAAAGGCGAAGAGCCGGCCGGCCGCGGTAGCGGGTCCGTCCCAGTACTCGCCGCGCTCGGGAACGATCTTCAGCACGCAGATCGAGGCATCTTCCTTGCCGTTCGGAAACCAGATCTCGGCTATCACGCTCCACAGCGAAGCCTTCATCTGCGGATTGTCCACCACCTGAGCGGTGCCGCTGAGCGACACGAAATTCTGGTTGTCGAGGTCGGTGTAGGAGACACAGACCTCTCCGCCGTGAGTCAGGATCTCTTCGACCTTTGGCGCCGAGCGCTTGACGATGAACCACAGGGTGCCATCCTCGTCGACCCGCTCCGTATGCAAGGGGCGGCTGCGCATCTTTCGCTCGCCGGTCAAGGTCGTCAGCATCGCCACCTTGACCTTGCCGATCATCTGGCGCAGACGCACCACGGACCGACCATCGTCGGGTTCCTGGATGCGGGACCTTTCCATCTCGCTAAACCTCCCGTTCCATCTAGCTTCTGCGCCGCATGGCGGCGGCCTTGCGCGGATGCCGTGCCCTGGCGGAAGCCCGGCCGCGGTTGAGCGGCTTGCCGCGCCTGGCCGATG
>CAJCJI010000400.1 GCA_903970595.1 Verrucomicrobiota bacterium | reverse complement strand
GTCAACTCGATGGCCGGCAACCTCACCAGCCAGGTGCGCAACATCGCCGACGTGACCAAGGCGGTGGCGGCGGGCGATTTGTCGAAGAAGATCACGGTGGACGTGAAGGGCGAAATCCTGGAACTGAAGGCCACCATCAACACCATGGTGGACCAGTTGCGCTCCTTCGCCGCGGAGGTGACGCGCGTGGCGCGCGAGGTGGGCACCGAAGGCAAGCTGGGCGGCCAGGCCGACGTGCAGGGCGTGGCCGGCACCTGGAAGGACCTGACCGACTCGGTCAACTCGATGGCCTCGAACCTCACCGGGCAGGTGCGCGGCATCGCCAAGGTGGTGACGGCAGTGGCCAACGGCGATCTCAAGCAAAAGCTGACGGTGGAAGCCAAGGGCGAGATCGCGGCGCTCGCCGAGACCATCAACGGCATGATCGACACGCTGGCCACGTTCGCCGACCAGGTGACGACGGTGGCGCGCGAGGTCGGCGTGGAAGGCAAGCTTGGCGGCCAGGCCAAGGTACCGGGCGCGTCCGGCACCTGGAAGGGCCTGACCGAAAACGTCAACGAGCTGGCGGCGAACCTTACCACCCAGGTCCGCGCCATCGCCAACGTGGCGACGGCGGTGACACAGGGCGACCTGACGCGCTCCATCACGGTGGAAACGCAGGGCGAGGTGGCCTCGTTGAAGGACACCATCAACGAGATGATCCGCAACCTCAAGGACACCACGCAGAAGAATACCGAGCAGGACTGGCTCAAGACCAACCTGGCCAAGTTCAGCCGCATGCTGCAGGGTCAGCGCAACCTGGAGACGGTCGGTCAGCTGATCCTGTCCGAGCTGGTGCCGGTGGTGGGGGCGCAGCAGGCCGAGTTCTACGTCATCAGCGCGCGCTCCGAGGTGCCGCGCCTGAAGCTGATCGCCAGTTATGCTTCCGGCGGCCAGGGCACCCACGGCAAGGAGATCGAGCTGGGCCAAGGCCTTATCGGCCAGTGCGCCCTGGAAAAGGAAAAAATCCTGCTGTCGAACATTCCGCAGGGCGCCTTCCGCGTCACCACCGGGCTGAGCGAAACCTCGGCGCTCGAGGTTCTGGTGCTGCCGGTGGTGTTCGAAGGGCGCGTGCGCGGCGTGCTGGAGATCGCCTCGCTCGACCGCTTCAATCCCGTGCACCAGGCCTTCCTCGATCAGCTGACCGAAAGCATCGGCATCGTCATCAACACCGTCGAGGCCAACACCCGCACCGAGGTCCTGCTGGTGCAGTCGCAGTCGCTGGCAGAGGAGTTGCAGAGCCGTCAGCAGGAACTGCAGCAGACCAACCAGGAGCTGCAGGAAAAAGCCGGCCTGCTGGCGCACCAGAACCAGGAGGTGGAACGCAAGAATTCCGAAGTCGAGCAGGCGCGCAAGGCGCTGGAGGAAAAAGCCGAGCAGCTGGCGCTGACCTCCAAGTACAAGTCCGAGTTCCTGGCCAATATGTCGCATGAGCTGCGCACGCCGCTCAACAGCCTGCTGATCCTGTCTGACCAACTGTGCAAGAACGGCGAAGGCAACCTGTCGGCCAAGCAGGTCGAGTTCTCCAAGACCATCCATTCGTCCGGCAACGATCTGCTGATGCTCATCAACGACATCCTGGATCTGTCGAAGATCGAATCCGGCACGGTGGCAGTGGATGTAGGCGAACTGCGGTTGGAGGATCTGCACGGCTACTTCGAGCGCGGCTTCAGGCATTTCGCCGAATCCAAGCGCGTCGAATTCCATATCGACCTGGATCCGGCCTTGCCGATCTCCATGGCCACCGATGCCAAGCGCCTGCAGCAGATCATCAAGAACCTGCTGTCCAACGCGTTCAAATTCACCCACGTCGGCCAGGTCGCTTTCTCGGTTCAACCGGCAAGCAGCGGCTGGTCGCAGGAGAACGCCGAGCTGAACCGCGCCGGACAGGTCATCGCATTTTCGGTGTCCGACACCGGCATCGGCATTTCGCCCGACAAGCAGAAGATCATCTTCGAGGCGTTCCAGCAGGCCGACGGCTCCACCTCGCGCAAGTACGGCGGCACCGGTCTGGGCCTGGCCATCAGCCGCGAACTGGCCCGGCTGCTCGGCGGCGAAATTCGCCTGGTCAGCGCGCCCGGCAAGGGCAGCACGTTCACGCTATACCTGCCGCAGTCGTATGCGCCGCCGCGCAGTGCGCGTCAGCGCGTTCCGGTCGCGGAGGTCAAGTCGGAGGGCGCCCAGGAAATGCGCCGCGGCGACGAATCCCTCGGTCTTTCCGGACCCGACGCCGCTGTGGTGGACCCCTTGGCGGGCGATTCGTATGCGGTCGCATACTCGTTCAACGAAGCCGGCGACGACCGTGATGAACTGGTGTCCGGCGACAAGGTGTTGCTGATCGTCGAGAACGATCTGGGGTTCGCCAAGGTCCTCCTGGAAATAGCCCATGCGCAAGGCTTCAAGGGGCTGGTGGCGAGCAGCGGCTCCGCCGCCCTGTCGCTGATGCGCGAACACATGCCGACCATGATGACGCTGGACATTTTCCTGCCGGACATGCAGGGTTGGCGCATCCTCGATCGCGTCAAGACAGACCTCGCCCTTCGCCATGTTCCGGTGTGCGTGGTGTCCACGGATGAATCGCGCCAGCGGGCTTTCGATTCCGGCGCCATCGGCTTCCTGTCCAAGCCGCTGCAGTCGGGAGATATCGCAGCGCAGGCGATCCGAGAATTGAGTGAGTTCGCCCTGAGTCCCCGGCGCACCGTTTTGGCCTTGATGCCCCCGGGCGAGGAACGCGCGGAGTACCTATTGCGGGTGCAGGCGCAGAATTGCTGGGTCATCGTCGCTGAGGACTGCGATGGTGCAAGGAACGCATCGGCCGGCGAGCACGTCGACTGTGTGGTGCTGGACGAACGCCTTGCCAGCATCCGGCCGGAAGACCTGTTCGGCAATCCGCAGGACGGTGCCGAGGTCTTCATGCGCCGCATGCCGGTGATCCTGTATTGCCCGGCCGACGCTCCGGTGCAGGCGGCTTGGCGCCAGCACAATGAAGCATTCTGCCTGCGCAAAGTGCACTCGATGGAACGTCTGCTGGATCAGAGCTGGTTCTTCCTCCATCGCGGCCAGGGCTCGATGTCTCCTGCCGAAGTCGCTTTGCTGGAGAGCCTGTATTGTTCGAACAGCCTGCTGACTGGCCGCAAGGCGCTGGTGGTGGACGACGACATACGCAATATCTTCGCGCTGACCACGGTGCTGGACGAGCAGGGCATGGTGGTGCTGTCGGCGGATAATGGACACGACGCCATCAAACTGGTACAGGAGGATTCCACCATCGATATCGTCCTGATGGACATCATGATGCCGGAGATGGATGGAATCGAAACCATGCGCCGTATCCGCAAGCTGGAGCGCGGCCAGGATCTGCCGATCGTCGCGGTCACCGCCAAGGCGATGAAGGGCGACCGGGAGAAATGCATCGAAGCCGGCGCCTGGGACTACCTGTCCAAGCCGGTGGATACCACGCACCTGCTGGCCGTGCTGCGTGCCTGGTTGTATCGCTGATATGTCCGCCGATCCCGGCCCCGCGACCGAATCGGGGGATAAGGTCGACATCCTGGTCGTCGACGATCTCCCGTCCAAGCTGCTGGTGCTGCAGACCATCCTGCAGGACCTGGGGCAAAATGTGGTACTGGCCCGATCCGGCGCGGAGGCCCTGCGCGAAGTCCTGAAACGCGAATTCGCGGTGATCCTGCTCGATGTGAATATGCCGGACATCGACGGCCTGGAAACGGCGGGCCTGATCCGCAGCTACAAGAAATCGGCGCTGACCCCGATCATTTTCATCACGGCTTTCAGCGATGAGGTGCAGACGCTGCGCGGCTACGCACTGGGCGCGGTGGACTACATCTACTCCCCGGTGATCCCGGATGTGCTGCGTAGCAAGGTCAAGGTCTTCGTCGATCTGCATCAGATGCAAAAGCGCATCCGTAGCCAGGCCGAGGAGCGCATCGCCCGCGAGCGCGCCGAGGCCGGCCGGCGTGCCGCCGAGGAAAACATGCGGCGCTTCAATTTTCTGGCCCGCGCCAGCCACGAACTGAGCGGTTCGCTGGAACGCAGCCGCAATGCCAGACGGCTGCTCGACCTGGTGGTGCCGGAGATCGCGCCGCTGGCTTTGCTGCAGCTGGACGTCAACGAGGCGGGCGGGGCGACGGAACTGCACGTCGTCACTCCGCAGCAGAGCGGTTGGGGCGCGGCGAGCGATGGGCGAATGGTTCCCGCCGCGCTCTTGGCCCAGTTGCACAAGGCCAGGGATGAAAAGGGGATTCTCAATCTGACCGCGGATATGCTGGCGGCCGACGAGTCCTGTCGGACCGATTGGCCGCGGGACCTGAAAGGCGGCGTCGTGCTGCCCCTGCGCATCGGTGAACGCAGCCTGGGCGCATTGGCGCTGGTCGAGGGCGCTGCGCAAACGTTCAACGCCCAGGATCTTTCGATGCTGGAGGAGCTCGCCGGGCGAGCCGCGATCGCCTTCGACAATGCGCGGCT
Source organism: Verrucomicrobiota bacterium (assembly GCA_903970595.1). Taxonomy (GTDB): domain Bacteria; phylum Pseudomonadota; class Gammaproteobacteria; order Nevskiales; family Nevskiaceae; genus Nevskia. The sequence continues at coordinate 5,817 of CAJCJI010000400.1, read as the reverse complement.
GTACAGCAATCTGCAGCAGGAGATCGTCGAACGTCAGGAAGCCGAACTCCGGCTGGAAGAAGCAAGCCGGCGCAAGGACGAGTTCCTAGCGATGTTGTCACATGAATTGCGCAACCCGCTGGCGCCGATTGTCAATGCGGTGGAAGTCATGCGCCGTACTGCGCCCGGCGAGAACTCCCTGGCCTGGGCGCGCGACATCATCGAGCGCCAGGTGACGCACTTGAGGCGGCTGGTGGACGACTTGCTGGATGTCGCGCGCATTGCCCAGGGCAAGGTATCGCTGTGCATTGAGCAGGTGCAGCTGTCGGCCATTGTCGAGCATGCAATAGAAACCGTGCAGCCCTTGATCGCATCCAAGCGCCACGAGCTGGTGCTGCGGCTGCCGCAGATCCCGGTATGGCTGGCCGGCGATCTCGCCCGGCTGGCGCAGGTTGTCGCCAACCTGTTGAACAACGCCGCCAAGTACACGCCGCCGGGCGGTCACATCGAGCTGGCCGCGGGCCAGCGCGACGGCAACGTGTTCATCACGGTTCGCGACAACGGCGTTGGCATCGACACCGAATTGCTGCCCCAGGTTTTCGACCTTTTTACCCAGGGGAAGCGATCGCTGGATCGCAGCCAGGGCGGCTTGGGAATCGGGCTGACCCTGGTGCGGCAGTTGGTCGAACAGCACGGCGGACGGGTGGAGGCGCTCAGCGAGGGGTCCGGAAAGGGTGCCACGTTCAGCGTGTACCTGCCGATGAACGGCAAGGTGGTCGCAATCGGCGCTTCGGGTTCGCAGTCAATCCGCGCGCGCAACGATCGCCGCCGCCGGATCCTGGTGGTCGACGATAACCGGGACACCGCCGAAAGCATGTCCGCCATACTGGGCCTGGAAGGGCACGAGGTCTGGTCGGCCATGGATGGCGTCGAGGCGCTCGGTTATGCGAGCAGGATCGTTCCGGACGTCGTCTTGCTCGACATCGGCTTGCCGAACATCAGCGGCTACGAGGTCGCGAATCTGCTGATGCAGGACCCGAGATTGCGCGGAACGCTGCTGATTGCACTGACCGGCTATGGCCAGCCGGCGGACACCGCTCGCACGGCGGCTTGCGGATTTCATCATCATTTCGTCAAGCCGGTCGAACCGCAGCGCATACTTGACGCCATCAGGGGCTGGGGGCGCGCGGACCAAGTCTAGCGGGATCATCTCGCCTGAATCCCCGGTCCTGAGCCAACTTGACGAAGGAGCAAACGGCGTTGCTGCGTCTCTTGGAAGGCCTGGGTCAAGCATGTCCCGGTAGCGCGCGTGGACGCGGACCTCACAGCGGCATGGCAGGCGTATTCTCCTGGAAGTGGCTTGTCCTGAAGGCTGCCGCCGCTGTCATGCTCGGCGGCCTGTGCCTGGTCTGCATAGACGCAAGAGCGGCGCAAGCGGGGGACAATGTAGTACAGCTCGGCTGGCTGCACTTGCTGCCCGAATCGAACAGTACGCCGCTGCAGACAACGCTGGACCCCAGCCTGATCGGGACGCTGGCTGGTGTACAAAGCTCATTTGAATCCGCTGGAACATCGGCCAAGGTCCACCAGGCCGATACCGCAGGTCTGATCCTGACGCATTTTCTGACTGCGCATTTCGCGCTCCAGGCCGTCGGCGGAATTCCTGCCCGGGTGGATATCACCGGCAACGGCAAGGTGGCGCCGACCGGCGTGCTGGGGAATCTGGTGAGCGTCAACCTGGGTGAACCGAAGGAAAATCCCCTGGTGTCGGTGCAGGAATGGACCCCGGCACTGCTTCTGCAGTACTACTTCGGATCGGCCTCCACCCGATGGCACCCCTATGTCGGCGCCGGCCTCAGCTACGCCTGGTTCAGCGGGTACTCCCTGAACGGAGAATTCAAGCAAAACCTGGAATCGAATTTCGGCGGGATTTTGAGCCTGGCGACCGGCCATCCGGGATCCACCAGCGTCAGCGCCAGCGCCTCGCGTTCCTGGGACCCTCTGTTTAATGCCGGCTTGTCCTACGATCTGTCGCAGCATTGGGGCTGTGCCGCTTCCCTGACCTATGCGCCGCTGGCCAGTACTGCCACCATCGATCTGACGGCACAAGACGGCACCCTGCTGGCTGCGAGCAAAACCCGGCTTAGCCAGAACGCCGTCATTACGGCCTTGATGATCAATTATCGCTTTCGGCTGTAAAAGGACCGATCCGGCCGGCTTGTCCCGTCCTTCACGGCCTGGTCAATCGCCGAGCAGCATCTCGGGCGTGACCAGAGCGATGCCTCCCGGGCTCAGGTGGAAGCGCCTGCCGTCTTCCTCCGGGTTGACGCCGATGTGCATATTGTCCGGAATCACGCAGCCCTCATCGATCACCGCTTTCACGATACGGCAACCGCGGCCAATAGATGCGCCGGGCAGAAGCAGCGAATGTTCGATCGTGCTGCCCTCGTTGACGCGGGCACCGGAAAACAGCACGCTGCATTCGACCGAAGCGCCGGAAACGATGCAGCCGCCGCTGATCAGGGAGTCGGAGGCCATGCCGCGGCGCCCCGGGTCGTTGAACACGAACTTGGCGGGCGGCAACTGCTCCTGGTGGGTCCAGATGGGCCAGTCGTGGTCGTAGAGGTTCAATTCCGGCACCACGTCGATCAACTCCAGATTGCCTTTCCAATAGGCATCGACCGTACCCACATCGCGCCAGTATCCCTGTTTGCGCGGATCGTAAAGGTCCGTAAACGGAAAGGCATACACCACATTTTCTCCGATTGCGGCAGGAATGACGTCCTTGCCGAAATCGTGACTGGATTCGCTCACCCCGGCATCCCGGGACAACCAATCGAGCAGGAAGCGTGCATCGAACACGTAGATGCCCATGCTCGCCAGCGCGGCGCCCGGCTTGCCGGGCATGGCCTTGGGATGTTCCGGCTTCTCATCGAATCCCACCACGCGGCTGTCCTCGTCCACCTCCATCACGCCAAAGCTGGAGGCGTCCTGCAGCGGAACCTCCAGGCAGCCGACGGTGATCTTTGCCCCGCAGCGGGCATGGTGGGCCAGCATGCGGCCGTAATCCATCTTGTAGACATGATCGCCGGCCAGGATCAGCACGTGTGCGGGCTGGTGCTGCTTGATGAAATCGATGTTCTGGAACACCGCGTCCGCCGTGCCGGCGTACCATGAGGCGCTTTCCGAGCGTTGCTCGGCCGGCAGCAGTTCGATGAACTCGCCAAATTGACCGCGCAGGAAGCCCCAGCCCATTTGCAGGTGTCTGATGAGCGGGTGGCTCTTGTACTGCATCAGGACGCCGACGCGGCGGATCCCGCTGTTGATGCAATTCGACAGAGTGAAATCGATGATCCTGAATTTCCCCCCGAATGGCACGGCCGGCTTGGCACGGCTGGCGGTCAGTTGCATCAGGCGGGTGCCGCGGCCGCCCGCCATGACCAGGGCCAGCGTATCCCGCGTGAGGCGGCTGACAAAGCGGGCGTCTCTGGCAACGGTCATCCGGTCGGTCCTTGGCTGGAATGCAAGCGGCTTATGGTCATCGCCCGCATCCATTCCATGGTTTGGGCGCTTCTAAGAAAGCTGACGCTATGACCGCCCGGTGTATTGAAAATTCAACCCGCGCACTGTCCGGTACGGGAGCCTGGAACTTTAACTATATACATCCCTGTCTAAAGTCCACGGATCCGGCAAGCAACGGAGCGCGGGCGATGTCAGCCGACGATATTGCGAATGTTTTGAACCAGTTGATCCAGGTTTCGGTGGATGGGCGCAAAGGTTTCGCCGAAGCCGCTGAATACGCCACCGATGCCAGCCTCAAAAGCCAGTTTGTGGTGAGTTCCAGCGAGTGCGACCAGGCCACCCGGGATTTACGCCTTGCGGTACAAAGGCTCGGTCGGGAGCCCGCGGCGAAGGGCAGTGCGGCCGGATCCGCGCATCGTGGATGGATCAAGCTGAGGGTCGCGCTGCAGAACAACAACGCCGCAGTTCTGGATGAGCTTGAGCGGGGGCAAAACTACGCCAAGTCCGTTTATGCCCAGGCGTTCAACATTCGGCTGCCGCCGGAAGTGAAGTCCTTGGTGCAGCGGCAATATCGCAGAGTTCGCGACAATCATGACCGTATTGTCCGGTTGCGCAGCCTCTTTCGGCACGCGCACTGAAGCATGTCCACGGCGGCCAAGGCTGGCATGGTGGGAAAACTCAATCGCCTGTTGCGCGAAATCGAGGAAGCAGAGCATGAGCACAGCCGCGTCGAGAAGGCTTTCAACGAGATCCTGGCAGAGGAGGATCTGCCGCCTGCCGTTCGTTCGACTGTGTATCGGGAAAGTGCTCTGATCGCCAAGAACCTTGAACGCCTGGAGCAGGCCCGCGAGCATCATCGGGCGACCGCCGCCCCATAGCGGATTGAAGCCTTGTTGCCTCTGTCCCGGTATCGTAATTCCAATCCGGAAGGTCGGTAAATTTTATCGGGTCCATGTAATTATTACCTGCTCCTTGGGCCTCGGGTATCGAGGCACCGCCATCGAGAGCACGGCCAGCGCGACTTTTCCCGGCAAGGCCGACAGCCCGCTCCGATGGCACATTTCATGCGCGCCTATAGTCTCGAACAGGGATGGTTTGGGCAATCGAAACAAAGGAATGTGCGCCATGAATTTATTGGCCGTTCATGAAGACCCGATCGAGGTATTGGGGGTTCATATGCGGGATTTGCAGGCCGATCACAGTCTCTTCCGGCGTCTGTTGAACCGGTTCGAGCAGATCGAGCTCCCCATGGTCCGCAGGGACATCATGCAGTTGATGATGGATCTGTTCGATCTTCATTCCGCGATCGAAGGGATGATATTCCCGGCAGCTCGCCAGCTGATCAAGGAACGCGAAGCGGTCTACGATCTCATGGAGCAGGTCGAAGGCACCGATTCCCGCAGCCAGCTTCATTTTGCCCGCGGGCTGGAATTGAAGCGCGTATTTGAAGCGTACATCGATCGGGAAGACTCGCTGGTCCGGCGGCCGAAGTCAGTGCACCTGAAAAAGACGCCCGGAAATCGCTCTCTTCTGGAGGAGAGGGCACTACTGGTGAATCATGCAGAAAAGCTGCTTTCTCTGCATTGATTGACCCTGCACGGGCCAAACTGCAGCCCGTTAATTTAGAGGCGAATGTAGTTTCCTCCTGCTTGGGGGAAAGCGCCTCTCTGGATCACCATGCAGAGCAAATACCTTGCAGATTCGACGGCAGGAATCGACAACGCCTGCCCTGAAATGCTGAGCATCCTGATTGTCGACGACAGCCAGGACGCCGCTCAATCGCTGTTGTTCCTGTTCGAGGCGGTGGGATACAAAGCCGAGACCGCTGGTTCTGGCCAAGCCGCACTGGCGGTGGGCGAACGATTGATGCCCGCTGTAGTGTTGCTCGATATCGGGCTGCCTGATCTGTCCGGTCATGAGGTGGCCACCCAGATTCGCAATACTCCCTGGGGAAAAAAAGCACTACTGATTGCTTTGACCGGATGGGGGGAGAAGCAGGATCGTGCCCGCAGCGTCCAGGCGGGATTCGATCATCATCTGGTTAAACCCGTTGATATCGAGGTGCTGCTCAAGATGATCGCGACTTCGGCGAGTACCCGCTAAGCCTCTACACCAGGCTCAGCGGGTCCAGTCAATTCACCGAACCCGCAACTGCGGGAGAAGCCCTTGTCGCCGGGGTGTCGTGAGCCGATGCCGTCATATCACGTGGAACAGGTAAAGCAGAATAATCACCGGGATCGGCAGGCCTAGGGCCCAAAGCAGAATTCCGCGCATGTTTTCCTCCTCCTTGTCTAGAAAAGCGCCGACGGCCGGCAG
>CAJCJI010000399.1 GCA_903970595.1 Verrucomicrobiota bacterium | reverse complement strand
CCCCGCCAACCCGGTCTCCGCCGGGAACTCCGGGCCGGCCGCGCCGGTCACAGGCGCTCACTGATCCCAAGACCAACAAGCCACCATCCCATCCATGGAAAATCAGATCCTCATCGAGGCGCGGGACTTGTCGCGGCGCTATGGCGCCACGCTGGCGGTCAGCGGCCTCAACCTGACCCTGCGCAAGGGCGAAATCCTGGGCCTGCTCGGCCCCAACGGCGCCGGCAAGTCCACCACCATGAAGATCCTGGCCGGCTGCCTGGCACCCAGCGGCGGCACGGTGACGATCAACGGCATCGACCTGGCGCGGGACCCCAAGGCGGCCAAGGCCAGCCTGGGCTACCTGCCGGAGCAGCCGCCGCTCTACCCCGAGCTGACGGTGGACGAGTACCTGCAATTCTGTGCCGGGCTGCACGGCATTCCGGGCGCCGAGCGCGCGGCCGCGGTGGCGCGCGCCAAGCAGGCCTGCGGCCTCGGCGAGGTGGCGCAGCGGCTGATCCATAACCTGTCCAAGGGCTACCAGCAGCGCGTGGGCCTGGCGCAGGCCATCATCCACCGGCCGCCGGTGATCGTGCTGGACGAGCCCACGGTGGGCCTGGACCCGATCCAGATCCGCGAGATCCGCACCCTGATCCGGCAGCTCGGCGAAAGCCACAGCGTGATTCTGTCCAGCCACATCCTGCCGGAGATCCAGGCGGTGTGCAGCCGGGTCATGATCATCAACAAGGGCCGCTCGGTCTATGCCGAGTCGATCGAGGCCACGGCGCAGCACCGGGTGGAGAGCGTCATCGCCGGCCTGCGCCGGCCGCCGGCGCTGGAGACCCTGAAAAACCTGGCCGGCGTCAGCCGCGCCGAAGCCCTGGACGGCGGCCTGTTCCGCCTGGCCGTGGACGCCGGCGCCGACCCGCGCGAAGCCCTGGCTGAAGCGGCGGCGAAGAACGGCTGGGGCCTGTTCGAGCTGCGCTCCCAGTCCAAGACGCTGGAGGAGGTATTCGTGGAACTGACCTCCGGCGATATCGCCTTGCATGAAACACAGAAGGAGGCCGCGTGAGTACCGTACTGACCATCGCGCGCAACGAGGCGCGCCGCATCTTTGTGTCGCCGCTGGCCTGGGTTGTGCTGGCAGTGTTGCAATTTATCTTTGCAGTGGCTTTCGTTTTGCTTCTATTCGGCTACGCTCAGAATGCCGAGATGGGCGAGCAGGACCAAGGCGTGGCCAACTTCGTCGGCGGCGGACTGTTTGGTTTTGCGTCATTTGTACTGCTGCTATCCTTGCCGTTGATGACTATGCGGTTGTTTGCCGAAGAGCGTAAAAGCGGCAGCATCACGCTGCTGTTCTCGGCGCCGGCCTCGCTAATTGAGATTGTGTTGGGCAAGTTTCTCGGCCTGGCGGCTTTCATGCTAACAGTGCTGGTGCTGTTGGCGATCATGCCGCTGACCCTGTTGTCCGGTACGCACTTGGACCTGGGATTCATCGCAGCGGGCCTACTCGGCCTGTTTTTGTTGATGCTATCTTTCGGCGCTGCCGGGTTGTTCGTATCAACGCTGACGCGAGAACCCACCATTGCCGCTGTCCTGACCTTCGGCATTTTGCTATTTATGTGGCTACTGCAGGTCTTCGGAAATCGGGAAATCCCGTTCGCCTCCTTGATCAGCTATCTGTCGATCACTGGACATTTCCAAAGTATGTTGCGCGGTGTATTCAACAGCGCCGATATCGTCTATTACGTCTTGTTCACCGCATTGTTCCTATGGATGGCCGTTCTGCGGTTGGATATTGAGCGCAATTGAAGACGGCCGTTTCGGTGAAATGTATATCAGTTAAAAAAGCATATGAACCTTAAGAATTCCAAACTGCTGCATCAGGTGATTAATGGACTGCTGATTGCGGTAGTCATTGTCTTGCTGGGCTTCCTGTCGGTTCGTTACAAGCTAGAACAGGACTGGACCGCAGGTGGCCGAAACACGCTAACCAGCGCAAGCCAGAAGCTGCTCAAGCAGATGCCGGACCCGATCAAATTTTTCGCCTTCATTCCTCCCGAGTCTGAGAATCGGCGTGACATTGAGATGTGGATTGAGCGCTACAAAAGGGTCAAGCCCAATGTAGACGTTGAATTCGTCGATCCGGACAGGAATCCCGCCAAGGTCAAAGAGTACAAAATTCACCAGATTGGTGAGGTTGTAGTTGAATATCAAGGGCGACGAGAGACACTAAACCCTCTGTCCGAGGCGTTGGTCACCGGAGCATTACAGCGCCTGACCGATTCGGGCGATCACTATGTGGTGTTCCTGGAAGGCCACGGCGAACGTGCGATCAACCCTGGCAAAGGCGAAGCAGGGGACTCACAGGACGGCTATGTGCAGTTCGCCGAGGCTCTGCGGCAGTCCGGCCTCAAGGTACAGGGTCTGAATTTGGTGAAGACCCCAAGCATTCCTGACAACACGTCAGTGTTGGTCGTGGCTAGTCCGGAGCAGAAGCTATTAGACGGCGAAACCAAGATCATTGACGAGTACGTCAAGGCCGGCGGCAACCTGCTATGGCTGAACGCTCCAGGCCAGCCGGTTAGCATGGAAGCCGTTGCCAAAACCTTAGGCATTTCATGGGAAAACGGTTTTGCCGTATTTCCGGATTTTGCCCAAATTGGTAGCCCAAGCCCGGCAATCTACTTGGCCACAGACTATCCGCCGAATCCAGTTACACAGGACTTGACCTACGTTACTGTTTTCCCTTTGGCGCGCCCCTTCACCTGGGATCAAGACCTGCTGCGCGCGGCTGGCTGGAACGTACAGCCGTTGTTGCTAACAAACGACAACTCGTGGCTAGAAATCGGCATGCCCAAAGAGGGGGCGATCTCTTTCAATGAAAAAGCCGGCGACAAGCGTGGACCACTAACGCTCGGAATCACGTTGTCGCGGCCGGTCAAGTCGGAGGCCAACAAAGATTCCTCGGGTAAGCCAGCGGAATCGCGCTCCCAGCGCGTCGCTGTCGTCGGCGATGCGGATTTCATAGATGACGGTTTTTTGCAGGAGCAAGGCAACAAACAGCTCGGGCTCAACCTGATCCAGTGGCTGGCCTCCCGTGATTCTCACCTAAATATAGAGGTGCCCAAAGCGCCTGATACTTCGCTCTATCTGCCGGGCTGGGCAATGACGCTTGTAATGCTCGGGTATGCAGTTGTACTGCCGTTGCTGCTGCTTGGTTACGGCCTTGCCCGCTGGCTGCGGCGTCGCCGCCGTTGAGCGCCGGACCGGATTTGCGGAGACACTTGTGAAACAGCTGCGACTCAATCTGCTCCTGATGGTCATCGTGCTGGTGCTGGCCGGCGTGCTGTACTTCGGCCAGAAGAAGGAGCCGCCCAAGGGCCAGCCCCTGACCGCGCTGAAAGTCCAGGACATCACGCGCATCACCCTGCAGCATCCGAAGGCGCCGGACATCGTGCTGGAAAAGAAGGCCGGCCTGTGGATGCTGACCGCGCCGGTGCAGGTAATGGCCGATCCCTTCGAGCTGAATTCCCTGACCGGCGTGGCCACGGCGGAAACCAGGTCCAGCATCGATCCGAAAGACGTCAAGCCGGCCGACCTGGGCCTGGCACCACCGGGCTACAGCCTGACGCTGAACGACGTCAAGATCGACTTCGGCGGCGTCGAGCCGCTGAACTACCGCCGCTACGTTGAGACCGGCGGCAAGATCAGCCTGATCGACGACCCGCCGGCCTCGGCGCTGGATGCCGACTATTCCGACCTGGTGGCCAAGTCCCTGCTGCCGCCGGGTGCCGAGATCGCCGGCATCACCGTGCCCGGACTCAAGGTCAGCCGCTCCGCCGACGGCAAGTCCTGGACCGTGGACCCGGCCGACCCCAAGGCCGGCGCCGACGAGTTGCAGAAGTTCGTCGACGCCTGGACCAATGCGCGCGCCCTTTGGAACGCGGCGACCCCGGCCGATGCCAAGCCCGACGCCAAGTCGGACACCGGGCCTCAGACCGCCGTGCTGGCGCTCAAGGACGGCAGCAGCCTGAGCTTCAACATC
>CAJCJI010000398.1 GCA_903970595.1 Verrucomicrobiota bacterium | reverse complement strand
GCAGCCGGGCGCGCAGGCGCTGTCCGACGTCCAGGCCGCCGCGTCCCTGCAGGAACTGTGGCAGCGTATAGACGGGGCACGCAGCCCGGCGCCCCCGCTGCGCCGCCGCCAGGCCGGCGGCTTGGCGCGGGGCCTGCTGGCGGCGGTGCTGATCGAGGCGGTGGGCATCGCCGCGCTCGGCGCGGCCCTGTGGAACCGCGAAACACCGCCCGATCCGGGCCAAGGCTACGTCACGCTGAGCGCGGCGGCGCCGGCTCCGGCGCGCGCCACCATCCGCGCGGTGCTGGCACCGACGCTGACGCTGGGCGAAGTGCAGGCCCTGCTCGGGCAGACCCGGCTGCAGATCGTGGCGGGGCCCAGCGAGGCCGGCGTTTACTCGCTGGCGCCCCTGGGGGCTGGCGCTGATTCAGCGGTGCAGCCGACGCTGGCGCAGCTGCGCAGTCATCCCGGCGTGCGCTTCGCCGAGCCGGTGGACGCCGGCGCGCGATCGGCGCCTTGACACACCGCCTGCTCGCGCTGCTGCCGGCCGCCTGCTTGGCGGCCTGTGCCGTGGTGCCGGGCGGTGCGGACCCTGCCGCCGCACAGATGCGTAGCGCGCCGTCGAGCCTGATCCTGCTCACCGTCGCCAATCCGCCGGAGCCGCTGGCGCAGCATGCCGGCTCCACGGCGCGGGGCTACGACAGCCTTGCGCTCTACGGGCCGGGCGGCAGCGCGCGGGCCGAGGTGGCGGCGATCGAGCGGAGCTATGACCTGCACGAGGTGGCCGCCTGGCCGATTGCCCCGCTGAACGTGCACTGCGTGGTACTGGAGATTCCAGCCGGTGCTTCGCGCGATGAAACCCTGGCGCGGCTGTCGCACGACCGGCGCGTCAGCCTGGCGCAGCCGCTGCAGAATTTTGGAACCCTGGCCGCGGACTACAACGATCCCTATGTCGGACTGCAGCGCGGCTTCGCCCAGATCGACGCGGCCGAAGCGCAGCAGTGGTCCCGCGGCGAGGGCGTGCGCGTGGCGGTGATCGACACCGGCATGGACAGCACGCATCCCGATCTGCAGGGCAGGGTGGACGCGCTGCGCAACTTCGTCGACGAGGACCGCGGCCTGTTCGGCGCCGACCGGCACGGCACCGAGGTCGCCGGCGTCATCGCCGCCGACGCCAACAACCGCGAGGGCATCGTCGGCGTCGCGCCCGGCGTGCGCATCTTCGCGCTCAAGGCCTGCTGGCAGCTGCAGGCCGGCGCCGACGGCGCGCAGTGCAACTCCTTCACACTGGCGCAGGCGCTGACCATCGCCATCGAGTCCGGCGCGCAGGTGATCAACCTGAGCCTGGGCGGGCCGGCCGATCCGCTGCTGGCGCAGCTGCTCGGCTATGCGCTGAAGCGCGGCATCGTGGTGGTCGGCGCCGTGCCCCCGGACGGCCGCCTCGACGGCTTCCCGGTGGGCGTCGCCGGCGTGATCGCCGTCGACGCCATCGAACACGCGGCCGCGGGCGCCGCGGTGCTGCACGCGCCGGGCCGCGAGGTGCTGACCCTGACGCCGGGCGGCCATTACGATTTCGTCTCCGGCTCCTCGCTGGCGGCGGCGCATGTCAGCGGCGCCGCGGCGCTGCTGCTGGCGGCCAATCCGCATCTCGACGGCGCGGCCGTGTACGGCCTGTTGAGCCGCACCAGCGGCGCCGATGCCGCCACCGGCACCGTGGCGATCAATGTCTGCGCCGCGCTGGCCCAACTGCGGCCGGACAGCGTGTGCAGTACCAGGCAGTCCGAGACAGGTGACGGCGCGCGCCGTTAGCCGGACTGCGCCGCGTACGGCATAGTCCGCGGCGCCTCTCCAGAGACCTTCGTCTCCTCCAGCCAGGCAGTTGCCCTGGCCGGTTCACGCAACCATTCCCTGGCACCCGGGCACCTACTCCCTGACACGGCTGCGCCGCCGCATGCCCTGGCGGCTGCAACCGTTTCGCGCAAGCACGGCACTCATGCCGGAAGCGGATGCGCGGATCGCGCTCTTGAACACTGGAGGCAGGACATGGAACTACGCAGAACGGGACTCGCTGGGCTGTTGATCGTCGGTTGTCTGGGATTGCTGCCGGCTTGTTCCGGCGGCGGAGGCGGTGGCGGAACCGGATCGTCGGGTACCGGCGGTTATGGAAGTTCCAGCAGTTCCAGCAGCTCAAGCAGTTCCGGCAGTTCCAGCAGTTCAAGCAGCTCTGGCGGCAGTTCATCCGGCAGCGGCAGCAGCGGTTCCAGCGGCGCGGCTTTGGGTCCTTACACGCTGACCAATCTGGTCGCCGACAAGGCCGCTCTGACGTCGGACGGTTCGGCATCGGCCAGCCATGTCGATAGCCATTTAGTGAATCCCTGGGGGCTGGTGTTCGCCGCCGGTGCGCCGGTGTGGATCGCCAACAACGGCAGCAACACCTCGACCTTGTACGACGGCCTGGGCGACAGCATTCCCCTGGTGGTGCAACTGCCGGCGAGCGGCACGCTGACTGCTTCGCCCAGCGGGAACGTCTTCAACGCCGGGGCCAGCACGGATTTCGTCATTGGCAGCGGCGCCACCGCCGGACCCGCCTCATTCCTGTTCGACGGCGAAAACGGGGTCATCTACGGCTGGTCGGAGGCCGCTGGCGCCCAGATCGCCTTTACCGCCACCGACGGCGCTTCCTACAAAGGCCTGGCCTTCGCCAACACCGGCAGCGGCAATTTCATCTATGCCAGCGATTTCAAGAACAACAAGGTCGATGTGTTCGACAGCAGCTTCGCCAAGGTATCCGGCACCGCCGGCAGCTTCCCGTTCACCGATCCCGCCCTGCCCGCCGGTTACGCGCCGTACGGCATCCAGGCCATTGCCAGCGGCGGCGGCACGCAGATCTATGTGGCCTATGCCAAGCCCGACGGCGGCACGCCGGTTCCCGATAACCAGGGCGGCGCCGGTCTGGGCCAGATCGACGTGTTCGACAACAGCGGCAATTTCGTCAAGACACTGGTGCCCGCCGGCGGTGTGCTGAACGGCCCCTGGGGCATGGCCCTGGCGCCGGTCGATTTCGGTGTGCTGGGCGGCGACCTGCTGGTGGGCAATTTCGGCGACGGCGCCATCGACAACGGCAGCGGCGCGATCGACGCCTTCGATCCTTCCACCGGGGCGTTCATCGGTGCGCTCAGCGATGCCCAGGGCAAAGCCCTGGCGATCCCGGGGCTGTGGGGACTGGCGTTCGGCAACGGCGTGATGAACCAGCCGCTCAACACCCTGTTTTTCACCGCGGGCACCAATGACGAGGCGGACGGCACCTATGGGCGCATCGATCCCGGCGCCGCGGCGCCGAGTTTTCCGGCGTCGGTGAGCATCACCGCGCCGGCTTCCGGTGCCACCGTCAGTGGCACTGCGGTGACCATCAGCGCATCGGTACAGGACGTCAACGCGGCGTCCAAGGTGCAGTTCTTTGCCGGCGGCGCGTCCATCGGCACCGCGACAGCCCCGCCCTTCAGCATCACCTGGGATAGCACCACCGCGGCCAACGGCAGCGTCGCGCTGACCGCAACCGCCACCGACGCGGGCAGCAACAGCTTCACTTCGGCGGCCCTGGACGTGACGGTGAACAACGCCGCCGCGGCGGTGACGCTGACACAGCTGCAGACGCAGTTCTTCACGCCGATCTGCTCGGCCTGCCACACCGGCCAGGGCAGCAGCTTGCCGGGCAGCCAGAACCTTACGGCGGGGAACAGCTTCAGCAACATCGTCAACGTGGCCAGCGTCGAGGTGCCTGCGCTGGATCGCATCAAGCCCAACGATCCCAACAACAGTTATTTGATCCAGAAGATCGAGGGCGCGTCCGGGATCAAGGGCTCGCAGATGCCCGACGGCTGCCCGATCACCCAGCCCTGCCTGACGCAGGCACAGATCAACATGTTCATCTCCTGGGTGAATGCCGGTGCGCAGAACAACTAAAAGCCCGGTGCCCAGGCTGCTCGCGCAGATCTGGCTGGCCATTGCCGGACTGGCGCTTGTCGCCTGTGCCGGCAATGGCGAAGGCCTGGACCAGAACGGCAACCCGATCGGCTCCAGCGCGAGTTCAAGTTCAGGTTCCAGTTCCAGCTCGGGGTCGGGCTGGAGCAGCGGCGCCACGGTGGCGTTCGAGACCATCCAGGATCAGGTGTTCACGCCGATCTGTTCGGTCTGCCACCAGGGCGCCGGCGCTCCGGAAGGCATGCAGCTGAGCGCAGGCCAGGCCTACGCGATGATCGTCGGCGTGCCCAGCCAGGAAGTGCCCACGCTGGACCGCATCCTGCCCGACAACCCGGATGAGAGTTACCTGGTGCAGAAGATCATGGGCACGGCGGCGGTGGGTGCGCAGATGCCCGATGGCTGCCCGATCACCCAGCCCTGCCTCGACGCCGCGACCATCGACATGATCCGCCAGTGGGTCAGCGAGGGCGCGCCGCCGCCCTCGTCTTGAATCGCAGTGAACTGCTTGAGCCAAACAACGATGAGTATTCGAGCCTTGAAAACCTGGTCCCTATGGCTGCTGCTGGCCGCGCAGGTGCTCGGTGTGTATGCCCATGCCGAGCCCTACCTGGCGGTGCGCGAGGGGCTGGGTTGTCCGTCCTGCCACGTCAATCCCACCGGCGGCGGACTGCGCACCAGTTTCGGCGATGTCTACGCCCAGACGCAGTGGCCGCAGCAGCAGCTGGACCTGGGCGGGCGCGGCCTGTGGCTGGGCAATCTCAACGACTTCCTGCGGGTGGGCGGCGACCTGCGCGACGATTTCAGCTGGACCGAGACCCCGCACGAGAAGAAGACCGATTCCTTTGGCCTGGCGGAGCTCGCCGCCTACGCCGCGGCGGAAGTGATCAAGAACCGGCTCACCCTGTACGTGGATGAACTGCTGTCGCCGGGTGCGCCCGAGACGCGGGAGGCCTACGGCCTGCTGTGGTTCGATCAGCACGAGCTGTACCTCAAGGCCGGAAAGATGTACCTGCCTTACGGCCTGCGGCTGCAGGACGACTCCGCTTTCATCCGGCAGGTCACCGGGGTGGATTATGAAACCTCCGACAACGGCGCAGAACTCGGCTTCCTGCACGGGCCCTGGAGCGCACAGTTGGCGGTGACCAATGGCAGCGCGGGCGGCGCCAGCAACAGCGAGGGCAAGGAGGTGACCAGTAGTGTGGTCTATGTGCAGCCGGGTTGGCGGCTGGGCGGCAGTTTCAGCGACAACGGCGCCAACGGCGGGACGCATGGCGAGCGGCGCATGGGAGGGCTGTTCGCCGGCCTGCGCACCGGCCCGATCGCCTGGCTGGCGGAAGCCGACTACATCATGGACCGCACCGTGCTGCCCAACGTGAACGAATATGCCGGGCTGCTGGAGGCCGATTGGGCCTTCCTGCGCGGCCACAACCTCAAGCTCACGGCCGAATACTACGACCCCGACACGCACGTCGGGCACAACCAGGAAAACCGCTTCAGCGCGGTGTGGGAATACACCCCGGTCCAGTTCCTGCAAACGCGGCTGGGGGTGCGCAAGTATGACGGCATTCCGCAGGACAACACCGAAAACACCCTGGAAGGGTTTTTGGAGCTGCATGGGTTTTTTTGAGGCGAGCCCTTGAATTTTCCGGTGGCATCCTCAAGAATTAGCAGCCTTCATGGGAGAGTGCTAACAGCCGGCATCGGCCTGTGGCGGGTATCCGTGAAAAAACACTGTGCAGTCAACTGCTTAGAGGAGTTTTAGGTATGAAGCTACGTCCCTTGCACGATCGCGTGATCGTGAAGCGTCTGGAAGAAGAGAAGAAAACCGCTGGCGGCATCATCATCCCCGACTCCGCAGCGGAAAAGCCGCTCAAGGCGGAAATCGTCGCGGTCGGCCCCGGCAAGATCACCGAAGACGGCAAGCTGCAGGCCCCCGACGTCAAGAAGGGCGACCATGTGCTGATCGGCAAGTATTCCGGCACCGAGGTCAAGGTCGACGGCGAGGACCTGGTGGTCCTGCGCGAAGACGACATCATGGCCGTGTTTACGAAGTAAACCCGAATAACTGATTTTTGAGGAATAGAACATGGCAGCTAAAGAAGTCAAATTCGCCGATGACGCGCGCAGCCGCATGGCGGCCGGCGTCAACATCCTGGCGAACGCGGTCAAAGTCACCCTCGGCCCCAAGGGCCGCAACGTCATTCTCGACAAGTCCTACGGCGCCCCCACGGTGACCAAGGACGGCGTCAGCGTGGCCAAGGAAATCGAGCTGAAGGACAAGTTCGAGAACATGGGCGCGCAGCTGGTCAAGGAAGTCGCTTCCAAGACCTCCGACGCCGCCGGCGACGGCACCACCAC
>CAJCJI010000397.1 GCA_903970595.1 Verrucomicrobiota bacterium | reverse complement strand
GAATGGCGTGGCCGGTGCGGTCAGCGGCGGCGCAGGTGCGTTGGGCGATGCCTTTGCCATACTCGGTCGTCATGCCGCCGAACGGGCGCTGATAGATCGTGCCGTCGGCGTTGCGGCTGAACGGCACACCGGCGTGTTCCAGTTCGATCACCGCGGCCGGCGCCTCGCGGCACATGTATTCGATCGCGTCCTGGTCGCCCAGCCAGTCCGAGCCCTTGACGGTGTCGTACATATGCCAGCGCCAGTCGTCCTGGCCCATGTTGCCGAGCGCGGCGGATATGCCGCCCTGAGCCGCCACGGTGTGGCTGCGCGTCGGGAACACCTTGGTCAGGTTGGCGGTCTTGAGGCCGGCCTGGGCCAGACCGACGGTGGCGCGCAGACCAGCGCCGCCGGCGCCGACGACGACCACGTCGTATTCATGGTGGACGATGGAATATGCGGCGGACGTGGTCACGATCAGGCTCCGAAGGCGATTTTCAGCACGGCGAACACGCTGGCGGCGCCGAGTGCGAAGTGGGCGAATTTCATCAGCACCAGCGACACCAGCTTGATGCCCTCGTTGGCGACATAGTCCTCGATCACCACCTGCACGCCCAGCGCCGAGTGGTAGAACAGCGCGGTGAAATACAGCACCAGCGCGATGGCGACATAGGGGTTGTGCAGCCACAGGACCATCGTCGTGTAGTCGGCGACGTGGTAGCGCGCGATGCTGAACACGAACCACAGCGACAGCGGCACCAGCGCCATGGCGGTGAGGCGCTGCATCCACCAGTGGTGGACGCCGTCCTTGGCGGAACCCAGGCCGCGGGCCTGGGACAACGGGGAACGCAGACTCATGACGATCTCCTGCGAAACAGGTTCAATGAACCGGCAGCAGGTAGGCCGTAGCCCACACCGCCGCGGTCAGTACCAGCGAAGCCGCGACCACGATGATGCCGCCGGCGTCGACGCTTTTCTTCTCGAAGGCATAACCGGCGTCCCACACCAGGTGGCGCACGCCGTTGCACAGATGGAACAGCAGCGCCCAGCTCCAGCCCAGCAGCAGCAGCAGGCCGAGCGGACTGCGCGCGAACCAGGCGAAGCGGGCAAAGGCCGCCGGCCCCGCCACCGCGGACATCACCCAGACGGCGAGGAACACGGTACCCAGCGCCAGCCCCACGCCGGTGATGCGGTGCGTGATGGACAGCAGCGAGCTGATCTGGAAGCGGTAATACTGCCCCAGCATGAAGGGCGACAGCGGGCGGGACACTACGGTTTTTGCGGCAGGCTTGGCAGACATGAGGGATTCCTGTTTTCTGAGGTATTAGAGTCCGCAGCTTTTAAGTAATTCGGCTGAGCCTGAGCTCAAAACCAACCTGATCCGCGCTTAGAAATCGATGCAACGGCCATTTTTCTCCCAATCGCCGAAGCGGGTCGGTTCGGTCCCGTCCTTGCGTCCGCCGAACTCCGGCGGCGGCGCGGCGGGCGAGGCTTCGGCGGTGGCCTGGCCCACCGCATCCACTTCCAGGGTCGTAACCGCTGCAGCCGGGACAGCGTCGGCAGGAACTTTGGAGGTAGTGGAAGTCATGGCAGTCGGCTTAACTTTGATAGTGTGACAAACTTCACACTGGCATGGCAACGACACCCCCAGAGAAAATCTACGCGTACGCCCCCGCATGGCTGGCGCAGCCGGGCCTGGGCGCGCTTGCCGGCGGCGACCTGGCCTTCGGTCCGTTACATGATGAAGCCGCAGCCGCGCTGTCCGGGAACATCATCAGCCCCCTCGCCCATCTCGGCGCGATCCGTGCCAGCGGGGTCGAAGCCGAAGCCTTCCTGCAGAACCAGTTGAGCAACGACCTGCGCCAGCTCGTCGGCTCCCAGGCGCAGCTGGCCAGCTACAACAGCGCCAAGGGGCGCGTGCTCGACCTGTTCGTGCTGCGCCGCGAGGCCGGCGCCATCCTGCTCGAAACGCGGCGCGACACCCTCGGCGCCACGCTCAAGCGCCTGCGCATGTTCGTGC
The DNA here is from genome assembly GCA_903970595.1 of Verrucomicrobiota bacterium. GTDB lineage: Bacteria > Pseudomonadota > Gammaproteobacteria > Nevskiales > Nevskiaceae > Nevskia. The sequence continues at coordinate 2,094 of CAJCJI010000397.1, read as the reverse complement.
TGCGCTCGAAGCTGCTGCTGGAGGATTGCGGCGATGACTATTGCGCGTTCGGCCTGGCCGGCCCGCAAGCGGCCGCATGGCTCGACGAGGCCGGGCTGCCGGTGCCGGCGCAGGATTGGCAGGCGCTGAGCGCGGAGGGCGTCACCGTGCTGCGGCGTCCGGGCGTTTCGGCGCGCTACAGCGTTCACGCCCCGGCGCAAGCTCTGGCCCCGCTATGGCAGCACGCCGCGAAGCATTTTTGCGCTGTGGGCAGCGCGGCCTGGCGCCTGCTCGACATCCTGGCCGGCCTGCCGGCGATCCATCCCCAAACAGCCGATCATTTCGTGGCGCAGATGCTCAACCTGGACCGGCTCGGCGGCATCAGCTTCACCAAGGGCTGCTATCCAGGCCAGGAAATCGTCGCGCGCATGCATTACCTGGGCAATCTCAAACGGCGCATGTTCCTGTGCCAGGCTGCGGACGCCGCGGCAGCGGCCATCAGCCCCGGCACCGCCATTTATCCGGCGGACGGCGACGCGCAGGCCGTCGGCGAAGTGGTCCAGGCGGCGCCGCTGCCCGAGGGCGGCGCCGCCTTCCTGGCGGTGCTGCAGCTGAGCCGCGCGGCGGACGCGCAACTGCGCTTGGGCGCCGCGGACAGCCCCGCCCTGGCGATCAAGATCAGTGCCGAAATCGCCGGCTAGTTATTCTTTATTTGCATTTATTTTGTATTTTATATTCTTTTTCAAAATATAGACCCGGCGGCAAGATAGCGGCTCCTGACCCGCAGCCGGAGCCGAAACACCGTGTCGATCACCGGAGTCAACACCCGCAACCAGTTCCGCGGCACCGTCGTCAACATCCGCCGCGGCTCGGTGATGTCGGAAATCGAGATTGAAACCGCCATCGGCATCGTCTCCGCCGTAGTGACCACCAGCTCGGTGGACCGCCTGCCCTTACGCGAGGGCGACGCCGCCCTGGCGCTGTTCAAGGCCACCGACGTGCTGGTCGCCCGGCTGGACTGAACCGGACCCGCAACGATGTGCCTGATCCTGCACAAACCCGCCGGCACTTCGGTGCCGCGCGAGCTCATCGAAGCTGCCGCCGCCTTCAACCGCGACGGCTGGGGCCTGATGGGCTTCCTGGCCGACGGCAGCCCCTTGATCGAGCGGCACCCTGTGGTGGACGCCGAGCGCATCGACCGCCGCCTGCGCGGACTAAGCGATGCGGAATTATGCGTGCACCTGCGCCTGCGCACGCGCGGCTCCAGCGATCCAGACAACGGCCACCCGATCAAGGTCAGCGAACATTTCCACCTGATGCACAACGGCACCCTGCGGCTGAAGGCGCGCGTGCCCGGGCGCTCCGACAGCTGGCACTTCGCCGTTGACCTGCTGCGGCCGCTGGCCGAGAAGTGGCCGGACGCCATCAGCCACCCCAGCTTCCTGGCCCTGGTCGAAGCCGGCCTGACCCCGGACAACAAGGCCGTGCTGCTGGACACGCGGGCGCGCCAGTTCGTGTTCTTCAACCGCCACCACGGCGCCGAGTTCGAAGGCCTGTGGTTGAGCAGCACCCGCTGGATCGACCGGCGGCTGCTGGCCCTGAGCCTGGCGCCGCAGCCGCAGCAGAAAACCTATGTCGCCGGCGAGCTCGAGTTTTTGTGAGCGCTTTTGGCCGGGTCCGCAAGCACTTGAATAAATTCAACCCCTTGCCGTAGTAACCAACTCAGTTCGGCGTGGCGCTGACTTCGTTGGATGCGGCACTGGTCAAACCGCTGCTGTGGCTGTAAGCCTTCACGACAAAATAATACGTCGTACCGCTGCTCAAGCCCGTGATCGTGCTTGAGGTACTCGTCACAGCGGCGCTCTTGCTGGTTTCATTGCCGGACGTCGTGCCAAAGAACACGTAATAGTCGCTGGCGCCGCCGACCCCGGTCCAGTTCAAAGTCACCTGCCCGGTACCGTTCACCGTCGCCTGAAGACCAGTCGGCGCGGGTAGTCCGGTGGTGGCACTGACTTCGTTGGAGGCCGCGCTGGTGACGCCGCTGACGTGGCTGTAGGCCTTGACCACAAAGTAGTACGTGGTGACGTTGCTCAGTCCGGTGATCGTTGTTGCAGT
>CAJCJI010000396.1 GCA_903970595.1 Verrucomicrobiota bacterium | reverse complement strand
CCTGTCGATGGACCCCGCTCCGGCTGCGGAGCGCAGGGCACCGCCGCAGGCGGCGCAAACGCAGGGGTATGTTCTTTTGGTTACTTTTCTTGCGTCAAGAAAAGTAACTCGCCGAAGGCGAAATACACCGGTTAGCCGCAGGGAGGATACAGGCCGCGCGCAAGCGCGCATACAGAAATTTCAGAGCGAGACAATGGTCCCTCGATACAGCGCTCCACGCCTACCCGGGACGAACGGGGCCTGGTGTTGTGCGAAGAAAAGCACTGCTCACCCGATCTGCCGACCCCGATCCTTCCAGTAAGGCTCCCGCAACTGCGTCTTCAGCACCTTCCCAGCGCCCGACAAGGGCAAATCCTTCCGCACTTCCAGGCTGCGTGGGCACTTGTAGCCCGCGATCAGTTCGCGGCAATGTTGCCGCAAGCTTTCCGCCGTCGGTTCCGTGTGCCCGGGCCGGCAGACGATGACCGCATGCACGGCCTCGCCCCACCGCGCATCCGGAATACCGATGACGGCACAGGCGGCCACTGCCGGATGCTGCGCGATGGCATTCTCCACTTCGGCCGAGTACACGTTTTCGCCACCGGAGACAATCATGTCCTTGACCCGGTCGACAATGAACAGATAACCCTCCGGGTCGAGGTAGCCGCCGTCGCCGGTGTGCAGCCAGCCGCCGCGCAGCGCGGTGCGCGTTTCCTGCGGCTTGTTCCAGTAACCCTGCATCATGCCCGGGCCGCGCGCCACCACTTCGCCCACAGTTCCGGGAGCCGCGTCGCGCCCGTCCTCGCTCACGATGCGCACGTCCACGAACCAGGAGGGTTGCCCCGCCGAGCGCAGCCTGCCGGCGGCCCGGCCCTCGGCGCGATGCTGCTCCGGGCCCAGGATGCTGATCATCGGCGCCATCTCGGTCAGCCCGTAGGCCTGGAGGAAATCGACGCCGGGCAGCCTGGCCATGGTCCGGTCGAGCACGGCCTCGCTGATCGGCGAGGCGCCATAGACGATGCGGCGCAGCGCGCCCAGGTCGGCTGCGCCGATGCCCGGGTGATCGACAATCATCTGGATCATGGTCGGCACCAGCAGCGCCACGCCCACCTTTTCGCTGCTGATGGTCTGGATCACCGCGGCGGGATCGAAGTTCGGGAGCACCACCTGAGTGTTGCCGCGCAGGGTCTGCGCCAGCAGGAACATCCCATCCGCCATGTGGAACATCGGCGCCACATGCAGGGCGCTGTGCTGCGGCAGCGCGATGGATTCCAGCGAGCCGGCGGCGACGCTCCACAGGTTGCGGTGCGAGAGCATCACGCCTTTGGCCGCGCCGGTGGTACCGCCGGTGTAAAAGATTCCCGCCAGGTCGTCGTTGGCCCGCACGGCGTCCGGCACGGGGGGATTGTCCGCGATCAGTTGCTCGTAGGAGAACATCCCGGCGGGCGATTCGGCGTCCCCCGCATGGATCACGGTGCGCAGGCAGTGCACCCGCTGGACCAGGTCTTCCACCATGCCGGCGAACGTCTGGTCCACGACCAGCAGCGTGGTCTGGCAATCCTCCAGGGCGTAGGCGATTTCGCGCGCGCTCCAGCGGGTGTTGACCGGGTTGATGACGCCGCCCGCCCACCAGATCGCGTAGTACAGTTCCAGGTAGCGGTCGGAATTGAGCGACAGGACGCCGACGCGGTCGCCGGGCGCCAGTCCAAGCTGCTGCAACCCGCCCGCCAGCCGCGACACGCGGCCGACGAACTCCCGGTAGCTGCGCCGCCTGGATCCGAAAACCGTGGCGGTGCGGTCGGGAAACTGCAGCAGCGCCCGATGCAGCCCCTGCGTGAGGTAGGTGATGGTCACGTTGCGGTCCCCAGGGTGATTTTTTGCATTTGCGGGAGAGTAGCCGGGGCCTGGGGTCGGCGTACCCTGTCCAGTGGACAGGGGCGGCCGGGTTCATGCGGTGGGAGTATGCTAGACCCCAATAAACCGGGCCCAAAGACTGCATCCGTGGGCGAATCTGGAGGATAGTGGCCTGGCATGATTCACAGCGACTTGCCGTTGATCCGGACCAAGCTGGCTCCGCCGCGCGTGGGAAATTCCCCCGTTCATCGACAAGCCTTGCTCAAGCGCCTGGAAGAGCGCCGCGACCGCAAGCTGGCCCTGGTGTTGGGACCCGCCGGATGCGGCAAGACCATGCTGCTGACCCAGTGGCGCAAAAGCCTGTTCCTGCAGGGTGCCCGGGTGGCCTGGTACAACGCTTCCCCGGACGACAACGACGATCACATCGTCGCCTACCTGATGGAAGGCCTGATGCAGGCCGGCGTGAGTGTCGACACCGACGCGCTGCAGCTCTACCGGCGAAGCGGCGGCAAGTCGTGGCGGCCCCTGATCTCGTCCTTGATCGACGATTTGTGCGACGAGGAACGCGACGTCTACCTCGTCATCGACGACCTGCATCACATATCGTCCTTCACCTTCCTGCAGATGCTCGACACCTGGCTGGGCATGTCGCCGGAGCGGTTCCACCTGGTACTCGGTTCAAGGACCCGGCCGCCGCTCCAGCTTGGCAGCCTGCGGACGGCCGACGACATCACGGAAATCCAGTTCAGCGACCTGCGCTTCAGCCTCGAGGAAACCCATCACTTCCTGCAGTCCCAGGGACTGGCCGAGCTCAGCGGCGCGCAGGAGGCCCGGCTGCATGAGATGTCCGACGGCTGGGCCGCCGGCCTGCAGCTGCTCGCCTATTCCCTGCGCAAATCCAGGACGCCGGAACAGTTTTTCGAAAACCAGGGCAACCTGTCCGTATCCCAGGCCGAGGCCCTGGAGGAATACCTGGAAAGCACCGTCAGCAAGCACCTGACGGTGGCGGAGCTGGACTTCCTGGTACGCATTTCAGCGTGCCGCAGGTTCAACCGGGAGCTGTGCGAGCTGCTCACCGGCGACCCTGCGTCGGCACAGCTGCTGAAGCGTTTCGAACGGGAAAACCTGTTCCTCATTCCGATCGACACCGCCGATGCCGAGCCCTGGTACCGCTTCCATCGCCTGTTCGCCTCGTTTCTCAATCGGCGCCTGCTGCGCCTGGGCGAAATGGAAGTGCAGAGGATACACAACCGCGCCAGCCACTGGTTTTCCGGCAAGGATCTGCTGATCGAGGCCATGCGCCACGCCACCCTGGCCCGCGACACGGAGTTCGCCGTGGCGCTGGTCGACCGCACCGCGCGGCGCTTTGTGCACGGCGCCAACTTCGTCGAGCTGCTCAAATGGTGCGACGCGCTGCCGAGGGATAGCCTGCGCGGCCAGCTCAATATCCTGCTGTGCATCGCCTGGGCGCAGCTGTCATGCAGCCGGGTCGAGGACTTCGAGCTGACCATGACCGACATCGCCGCCCACTCCGGGAGCGGCACTGCCGGAGTATCGGCGGAGGCCAGGCTGCTGCGCGCCTTCTCCCTGCTGCACGCGGACGACACCGCCGCCAGCCTGCGCATCCTGGAACCGATGATGAGCGATCCGCCGCCGCTCAGCACGTTCCAGAACTTGATGGTCGGCAACATCGCCAGCCTTTGCCTGGTCTACGCCAACGAATTCGAGCGGGCCCGCGAGATCGCAAGACGGCGCCACCAGATCGATATCCGCAAGCGCCCCGACCGTCCCCGGCCCCTGATCGACGTGGTCGGCGGATTCAGCTACCTGGTCGAAGGCAATTTTACGCTCGCCAGGTCGGCCTTGAGCGCCTTCATCCACGACATCCTCAACCGGCGCGGCTTCGGGTTCGACGCGGCCGGGCTGTTCTCCGGCTACCTGCTGGAAGCGCTGTACCAGTCCAACGAGCTGCGCGAGGCGCGCGACTTCCTGGACCAACATATCGACCTCATCGATGCGGTGGGCAGCACCGACGGACTGGCCTTCGCCTACCGCGTGCGCGCACGCCTGCAGCTGCTGGACGCAGATGGGGAAGGCGCCGGCAAGACCCTGGAACAACTGGAGGAGTTCGGCTACCGCCGGAAACTGGATCGCGTCGTCGCCTGGTCCCTGCAGGAGCAGCTCGCCGGCGCCATCCATACCAGGAAGTACGCATCTGTACAGGACCTGCTGGCGCGCCTGCATGGCATCGGCGAGCGCCACCGGGACCAGGTGCACTGCGCCTGGAGCGAGATCGGCATGTCGGTGCTGCTGGCCAAGGCGAAGGCCGCATTTGCGCTGGACAGCGACGCCGCCTGTGCCCAGGCGATCGACGCCGCGCGGGAACTGGTTTCACGCAACCGGCGGCAATTCTTCATGACGCAGCTTGGACTGATGCGCTCCGTGGTCCGTCTGCGCCAAGGCGAGGAGCGGCTTGCGGTCGAAGAGGCGCGCGGCCTGCTGGGCACCGCGGCCGAGCTGGGGATGAAGCGGGTGCTCGCGGATGTCGGCCCGGCGGCGCTGCCGCTGATCGAGCGGCTGCTGCGGGAGGAGGATCAACCGGAAACCCGCGCGCTGTTGGAGTCCGCGCAGCTGGAGCTGTCGCCCGGAGCCGGCAAGGCCGCGGCGGGCGCCGCCGGCCGCCTGGCCGCCGCATCCGCGGCACCGCCCAGTGACCTGCTCTCGGCGCGGGAAAACGAGGTGCTGGCCCTGCTGAGCCGGGCCCTGTCGATCAAGTCCATTGCCCGTACGCTGGACCTGACCGCGGGGACCGTCAAATGGCACCTGCGGAACGTCTACGGCAAGCTCGGCGCCGTTTCGCGCGAGGAAGCGCTGGCCAAGGCCCGCAAGCTGGGCATCCTGCAGTAGGCGCGCCTAGCGTTAATAGGCCCTACTGCAAGGGATGGTCGTTGAGCTTGGCCAGGGCAAAGCGCGAGTCGATCAACAGTTTCGTCTGCCATCTCCTGCGGGCGGCGAGGCTCAGGCGCAGGGGCTCCTGCACTTGCTGCAGAAGGTTCGAGGTCTCCGCGGCCAGGCGCGGCTGCAAGGCGGCGATCGTGTCGAGTACCTGCTGCAAACCGGCGCAGGCGCCGCGGCCCGAACTGTCGTCGTCGGCAGTCCGGCACGAGGTCTGGCGCAAGGCAAGCAGGTTCTTCGATAGATCGTCGAGCTGCCTGGCCAGGACCAGGGCGTCGCGGTAGTCCGCGAGGCGCTCCAGAAATGGCCAGTCGGCCAGCTCCCGGCGCAGGGTGTCGGCGGCGGGCTGCGGCGGCAGGTTGTGCGGTTCGCGGTCGAATGCCTGGTCCGGCTGCGGGGAATACAGGTCGGCCTGCGCCGGCGCGCTTGCCAGATACTGCTCGGTCTGCGCCAGGCTGGACAGCGATTGTTCCAGCGCGGCGATGCTGCGTTCGTAATAGCCGGCTGCCGTCTGTTGAGCCCCGGCGTCATCGAGCTTGACGGCGATGGCCAGCGTAGCCTCGATGACCGCGTCTTCGGAGGGTGGCCGCCGCGCGAGTTCGCCCCAGATCGCCAGCGCGTGCTGCAGCCTGCCGCCCTCGCTGCGCTCGATCTTCGCCCGATCGAACGGGTCGAGGGTGAATCGCTGGTACAGATTCTGGTCCCACTTCCGGTCCGTCGAAAACCCCGACTCCGGCGGTGCGCCAACGGTGCGTTCGTCTCCGAGCATGGAACGGCTCTGCTCGGCACCGGCCGGTGCCAGCCAGGCCCAGCCCAGGTCGAGCAAGGCGGTGTTGGAGTCGACGCCCTGGTCGTGGACTTTTTCCAGCAGGGGAATCGCGGTCGCGCCCTGGCCTTGATGAAGGAAATGGGCGCCGGCCGTCAGATTGGCGCGATCGCTCAATGCCGTCATCAGCGGATCATTAGTGCCCGCCATGTCCCCGACCCTGGTCAGCACGGTCAGGCCCTGGGCCACATTGCCGCTGGCCAATGCCGCGATGCCCAGATTGAAGTAACGCACGTAACCGGAATAGCCCGCCTCCGGCTCCACGGCGCGCAGTACCGCCAGCGCTTCGTTCATGCGTCCCTGTGCCAGGAGCAGCTGCGACTTCACATCCTGCCATGCCAGCAGCGCGGCTGCCCGGCTGCGCAGCGGCGGATCGCCGAGCGCGTTGTCGGCGGCGCGGTAGTTGCCGCGTCGATAGTAGAGGGCGGCGATGTCGCGCTTCAGCTGCAGCGCGGAATCGGTGTCGGCGAACCGCCAGCGCGGCTCCAGCGCGAGGGCTTGCGCCGGCAGCCCGAGATCCAGCATGCCTTGCGCCGTCGCCAGCTCGTAGTGCGGCTCCAAGGGAGCCGGGCTGTCTGCGCCGTAGCGGCGCAATTGCACCGCGGCATCGAGGTATTCGCGGGTATGGCGAAGAAACAAGGCATGCCGCAGCACCGGGTCGTATGGTCCGCCGGCGATAAACCGATCGCGCACAGCGCCGGGAAAGGGCAGCGCGGACAGCAGCCGGCCGGCAAGGCCGCGTTTCCCGCTCGCCGCATGCAGCGGCAGCAGCCGCAGCGAGGGCGAACCCAGCACGCCGCTCTCCACTACGGCGACCACGGCGGCGGCGTTGTCATCCGCTGCGGTCGCGAGGTCCGCCTGCAGCTGCCTCGGTGTGCTTTGGGCATCGTCGCCGCCGACGCGAAACCGCAGGTCGACGTGGAAATGATGCGCCCTGCCGGGATCGATCTGCGCGATGCGGAACCATCCGCCCAAGGACAATGCGTGGCTCTCTATCGGGCTGAAGTTATCCAGGGGGATTTGCACATCGTCCGCCGCAGCTTCAATCGAGACGAACGTAAGACCGGCATCGCCGGAGGCCAGGTACAGGTCCAAGGGACGGACCCCAGGCCATTGCAGCCGCTGGCGGGTGTCTGCGGCCTGGCTTGCCGCATCCAGCGCGGCGGCCTTGATGGACTCGATCTCGCTGCCATTGATTTCGGTGCCAAAAGCATGGACACCCGGAATCCAGGCCAAGCCCAGCCAGGCCACTGACAGCACCAGGGGCGTTCGATGCGATGTGCGCCAACTACGGGTCGATAGCACAGAAGAAAACGTCCGGCGGCTCCTCGTAATAGGCAGAATCCAGCAGGCTGCCGAATGCACAGAATCTATCTTTTGCCGCGCGCGAAAGACCTTGAGCATGCGCATGCTAACAGCAATCGCCGCAGCCTTCCCCTGCCAAAATGACAGGGGCGCCGGCGTCGATCCGAAACTGGTCCCCGGCAATGCCCGCCACTCAATAAAGACTATCGATCGTTCGTACAGGCGGTCCTCTCCGGGCGCAGACCGTGCGTTGCATGGGCTTCACGCAGTCTGAGCCTGTGCACCTTGCCGGTGGCGGTATGGGGTAGCCCCTCGACGATTTCGGTGTCCCCGCGGCAGGCTTCGGTGTGCCGGAGCAGGCCGCTGATCAGCAGGGGCTGTTCCGTCATCTGGCCCTTCATGCCTTCCTCACGCTCGTTGCATTCCGGAGCGGCGCGGTGTGCCGGTCGCCGCGGGGCTGGGCTGTCAAACACGAGACACCGGCAAAGGATTGAGCGTTATCGCGCGGGCGCCTGGAACTCAGGAGTAAAGCAGCAGCAAATCAAAGACTTGCGCGATGCTGGCCGCACTCTGACAATAGGCCCTGTGACGACCTCCCAAGCCAATGCCGTACGCGCCGGGTTTCTCAAGCTGATTCAGGGCTGGAAATGGTTTGCCTACGTGCCGGCAGAAGGACAGGAATGGCTGGCTGAGCACATGTGCCTCAAGCAGTTCGCCAAGGGCAAGACCATCTACACCTCGGCCGAGCCGGTTTCGTATCTTTACGCCGTGGTCAGCGGCGTGTTCCGCATCTATCTGGCATCGCCCAAGGGCGACGAAATCACCTTGGAAGAAGTGGTCCACGGCGGCTGGTTTCCGCATTTTGTTCCCGTTCCGCAGCCGACTTATCTTGGAAACTGCGTCTGCCAGCAGGACGCAACCGTAGCCGCAGTGCCGCAGGCGGCCATCGCGGAATTCTCCAGGCGCTGGCCGGGCTACTATCACGGCCTCTATCACGAGCTGGCGAACCGCGCGGTGGTGACGCTGGGGCGGATCGAACTGCTCAGCCTGCACAATCTCAACGTCCGCCTGGCGGTCTACCTGCTGCGCATGGCGCGCTTGCGCGGCCGGCCTGAAGCCGGAGGAGCCATATGGCTCGCCGCGTTCGAAAGCCAGTCCGAGGTGGGCGCGCGCGTCGGCGGAACCCGGCAGCGTGTGAACGGGGTGCTCAAATCCTGGGTCAAGAAGGGCTGGATCGAGATGCACAAGGACGGCATCCACATACTCGATGTCCAACGCCTGACTGCGGAAGCCATGAAGACGGGCTTCGGCGTTGCTGAGTTTCTCGCCGGATACCACGGCGGCTGGCAGGGAACGCAATAGCTGCTGCGCCTTGTGGGACTATCATGCGCAAGCAGCTGTCACGTATTTGACTGCGGGCGCGGCGGGGGCCCAAATATCCTGCAAGCCGGCTGAATGGGCAGCCCCCAAGAATCCTGCGCAGGAATTCAGCGGAGGGGTCTGTTTACCAACGGCGGCATTCAAGCACAACGGCGGAAACCAGGCAGCCCGGTCCAGATGACGACAACTTGCTACGACATTACGCCACGGCTCGATCCGGAGCTGGCGCCGCTGTACAGCGCGGCGCCTGTGCCGAGCGGTCCCTTGAGCGTGCAGGTATCCCGGGAACTCCTTGCCCGGCTCGGCGAACTGCTCAAGCAGGTGATCCCGGCGGGTGCGCCCGTCGACATCCAGGATAGCCAGATCCCCGCCGGCGCCCGCACGCCGCCGATTCCGGTACGCATCTACCGGCCGGCGAACCAGCCGTCCGACACGGTCCTGGTCTGGTATCACGGCGGCGGCTTCCTCGCCGGCCATCATGAGATGGAGGACATCGTGGCGATCCCCTGGGTCCGGGCCGTGGGCTGTACCATCGTGTCGGTGGGCTATCGCCTGGCGCCCGAGCATCCGTTCCCTGCCGCGGTGGACGATTGCTATGCCGCGCTGTGCTGGGCGGCGGAGCCGGCGCGTCATCTCGGCTTCCAGCCGCGCAAGCTGGCCATCGGCGGCCTCAGCGCGGGCGGATGCCTGGCCGCGGCGACCGCGCTGATGGCGCGCGACAAGGGCGGCCCCATGCCCTGTTTCCAGATGCTGCTGATCCCGGCATTCGACAACCGCAACGAGATGCCGTCAACGCATGAGTTCAACGATCCCAAGGTCTGGAACCGGGCCAAGTCGCTGTGGGCCTGGGAGATGTATGCCGGGCCCGGTTTCCTCGGCAAAGTGTCCCCCTATGCCGCTCCGGCCCGCGCCGGCGATCTGAGCAGCTTGCCGCCCTGCTATATGGAAGTGGCCGAGCTCGACCTGCTGCGCGACGAGGCCATCGAATATGCGCGCCGCCTGATGCAGGCCGGCGTCAGGACCGAGCTTCATGTCTACCCCGGCACCTATCATGGCTCGACCCTGTCACAACCCAATGCCGCCGTGAGCAGGCGGGCCTTCGCGGACGCGATCGCGGCCCTGAAACGCGCCCTGGCTTGAGCGGATTCCGCTTCAGAGGAGATAGCCATGCTCTACATCAAGACCAAAGCCGTTGGACCGGTGCTGGAGATCCAAGTCGACCGGACCGACAAGCTCAACGCGCTCTCGCCCGAGATGTATGGCGACATCTGTCTCGCGCTGGGTCAGCTCGACCGCTCCGATGAGCTGCGTGTCGGCCTGATCCATGCCGCCGGCAAGCACTTCAGCGCCGGCGTCGAGCTGGACAAGTGGGCGCCGATTTTCGCCGCGGGCAATGGATTTCCCATCCCCGAGGGCGGCATCGACCTGTTCGCGCTATCGGGTCCGCGCTGCGGCAAGCCCGTCGTCATCGCCGTGCAGGGTTACGCCTATACCTGGGCGGTCGAAATGCTCCTCGCCACCGATGTCCGGGTGGCGGCCGAGGATACCCGCTTCGCCATGCTCGAGGTCCAGCGCGGCATCTATCCCTGCGGCGGCGCCACGCTGCGCCTGCCTCAGCAAATGGGCTGGGCCAATGCCCAGCGCTACCTGCTCACCGGCGAGACCTGGAGCGCGGCCGAGGCCTACCGGACCGGCTTGGTGCAGGAGGTCGTCGCGCCGGGTGAACAGTACCGCGCGGCCAGGGCCATCGCCGACAAGATCGCCGCCGCCGCGCCGCTGGGCGTTCGCGCGATCCTGAAGTCCGCGCGCGTGGCCCTGGGCGAGGGCGAGGCTGCCGCGGCGCTGCGGCTGTTCGACGACATGCCGGGGGTTATGCGCAGCGAAGACGCGCAGGAAGGCGTCCGCTCATTCCTGGAGCGGCGCAGCGCGGTATTCAAGGGACGCTGATCCGCGAATCGCACTCAGGGATCGGTGAGGCCTACCGATCCGGAATGGGCAATGGACGGTTTGCCGGAGCCGGCAGGGCCGGCAAGGACTTGATCGAACGCCGCGGCAAGCCGCGCCAGATCACCCAGGGGCAAATGGCGCCGGCTCAACGGCCCACGGCAGGGTTTCGCTTCGCGCAGGGACACGCCAATTCCCTCATCGCAAAGTTCCAGCTGGAGGCCGCAAAGCTGGCGGATCATCTCGTCGAAGATCTCCTGGGTCGGAGCAAAGCCGGCGCTGAATTCCTCGATCAGCCGGTTGAGCGGGACGGTGCCATCGTCGAGCGCGACTTGCCCGGCCCGGGCGTCTTCGAATATCAAGGCCAGTGCGGCTTCTTTCCAGGAGTTCATCGATACGCCTGTGTCGTTCACTCTCTCAAATACCTTGATGCCGGCGGGTCCGGGCTGAAGGCTGCTTCAAACGATAATTTTGCAGGGCCGCCAAAGCGGGGGCTGTCAAAAACGGGACACCGGCGAAACAAGCGGGAGATCCGGCAGGCCCGATGCAGGTGTCGCAGTGGTGACAGTCAGTCCGCCCCGTCTGGCTTAGGATGCCTGCGGCTCGATCCGGGCCTCCTCGGCGGCATCCAGCATGACCATCGTCAGATCGACGAACGGAGATGTCCGCGGCAGTCTCGACCACGGCATTTATGCCTTCAAGGGCATCCCGTACGCCGAGTCGGTCGGGGGCATGGCGCGGTGGCTGCCGCCGCAGCGGCGCCGGCCGTGGAAGGGCCAGTTCGATGCCACGGAGTATGGCGCCGCCTGCATGCAGTTCGGCGGTGGAGCCGCGCCCAGGCTTCCCGGCCCGCGGCGCAGCTATTTCATGGCCGCCGGCGGCCTTGGGCCGGTGGTGGAGGGTGACGACTGCCTGCTGCTGAATGTCTGGTCTCCCAGCATCGATCGCAACGCGCGCCTTCCCGTCATGGTCTACCTCCACGGCGGAGGATTCAGCACCGGCGTGGCCGGCGACTTCTACAATGCAAGCCTGTTCGCGGCGAAACGGGTGGTCGCCGTCGTGATCCAGTACCGGCTGGGTCCGCCCGGATTCCTGCACGGCTCTGGATTGTTCGACGGCGAGCTGTGCTCCGACAACCGGGCGTTTCTGGACCAGATCGAAGCCCTGCGCTGGGTACAGGAAAACATCGCCAGCTTTGGTGGAGACCCGTCCTGCGTAACGGTGTTCGGCGAGTCGGCCGGCGCCTTCGCGCTGTATCAGCTTGCCGCAAGCCCCCTGGCCAAGGGGCTGTTTCACCGCGGCATCGCCATGGGCGGCATGGCCGGGACTTGTGCTCCGGCCGACGAATACCATCGGCTGACCCGGGATGTGCTGAAGGAACAAGGCATTTCCCCCGGTGACGGGCAGGCGCTGGCCGCCCTCGATCGGGAGCGGCTGCAGAAAGTGCAGGCGGATATTTCCGCAAAGACATTGCGCAGCGCCGACCTCGAGCGATATGGCTCCATCAGCCTCGGCAAGGTGGCTTACCTGGGGGCCGCCACCGCTACGGAGTTTCTGCCGCAGCCTCCGCTATCGGCCTATCCGGCGGGCACGCCGAACGACATCGATCTGATGCTTGGCACCTGCGCCCAGGACGGCAACCTGTTCTCGCTGACCCTGCCTTTGCCCATGTCGCTGTGCGCCATGGTGTTCTCCAGGTACCTCAGCGGCCTGGCGCCCAATCGGGATATGGCGGCGATGCGCAAACATTACGCCCGGGAAATGCCGGGCGCCGGAACCGGCCGCATTTACCAGCAGATCAACAACGACGCGTTCTACCGCATGCCCACGATCAAGGCCGCCGAAGCGCATGCCGCCGGACATCCTGGACGAACCTTTCACTATCAACTGGATTACGCCTCGGCCATACCCCGCCTCGGCGCCATCCACGGGATCGACGTCGCCCTGTTGTTCCGTACCGTACCGGTCCGCGACCTCCTCCGGCAAGATGCAGCGACGGCCGCGCTCTGCGACTTGATGCTGGAGGCCTGGACCGCATTTGCGAAAACCGGCAAGCCCGGCGCTCCGGGACTGCCGGAGTGGCAGCCATTCGATACGCAGCGCAGGGCCACGATGGTCCTGGATGACGCCTGCAAGCTGGAATTCGATCTTGGCGGGAATCTGCGCCGGTATTGGCAGGAGTAGGGCGATGATCGACCGCTGCCCCAGGCATCCCGGCGAAACCTTCCCGAATGTACGGCCTGCCTGCAACGCTCTGTCCCCGTTTTGACAGCGGGAAAAATGCTGCCTTAGTAGAGTGATCCTGAGAAGCCGGTATTGGCGGAGATGTAGGCAGTATCTCAGGCAAGCTTCGCAAAAAAAGCTGGAGGAGAGGGGAATGATCAGGGTGAATTGGCGCATCGCGCTTGCGATCGGGTGCGCCGCATCGGGTGCCGGTGGCGCCGCGTGGGGCCAATCGACGGCGGGGGATGACACATCCACCGCCCCCGCGCACGCGCTGCCCTTGACTCAAACCGCCGACAAGGCGGCGCCCGCCGCCGCGCCTGCCGCGACCCAGATCGAGGAAGTGGTGGTGACGGCCACCAAGCGCAAGGAGTCGGTGCGCGACATCCCGGAGTCGATCTCGGTTTTCACCGGCGCCCAGCTGGAAGACAAGGGCAAACTCAACCTGACGGACTTCATCGAGGAATCGCCGGGCGTCACCGCCTCGGACGGCGGCCCGGGCTTCACCCGGGTCACCATGCGCGGCATGGAAACAGACACGAATCCTTACAGCGGACAGCCTCCGACAGTCGGCTACTTCATCGGCGACACAGCGTTTACCGACCCCTACACCAACAACATCATTCCCGATCTGAGCGCCTTTGATCTGCAAAGCGTCGAGATTCTGAAAGGGCCGCAGGGAACGCTGTTCGGCGGTGCCGCGCTGGCCGGCGCGGTGCGCTACATCCTCAACGAGCCGCTGCCCGGTCAATGGGAGGTGCGCAGCTTCTCGCAATTTGTCGAGGCCAGCGGCGGCGGCGAGGCCTTGACCAGCGGTGCTGCGGTCAATGTGCCCCTGTACGAGGACCAGCTTGCGGCGCGCGTCGACTACGTGCGGCGCAATTATCCGGGCACGATTACCGACGCCAGAACCGGCCTGCGCGACCAGGACTACGGCGGCGGCAACCAGGTCCGCGCCACCGTCCTGTGGCAGCCGAGCCCGGACTGGAAGTTCAAGCTGACCCATCTGACGCAAGACTTCTCCGCCGCCAACGAGCTCAATCTCTCCAGTTATCCGGACGGGCCGCGCGAGAACATCAACACCACCTTCCCGATCCCCGCCACCAACAACTTTCGGCTGGACAACCTGGAGGCCGGCTACAACTTCTACGGGATGAAGCTGACCGCCCTGGGCTCGTCCTTGCAGAAAAACGCTGTGTTTGCCGGCGACGACACGGTGGGGCTGATCGGGACGCCGCCCCAGGGCTATCCGGCCACCGCCGCGGTGCATACGACCGTGGTGGACCAATCCAAGGCGCTGTCGGAGGAAGTGCGCCTGCAGTCCACCGGCGAGGGCCCGTTCAAGTGGCTGGTCGGCATCTACGGCTTCAACCAGTCCAACTACTTCAATCTGCTCGGCGATACGCCGCTGGACCAGAGCCTGACCGGCCCCGGCAGCCTGCTTGGAACCAACCCGGCGCTGCTGGCGCTCTTCGAGCTTGCCGGACTTCCGTACTCATCGATTGAGGAGACTACCTCGCTGCTGGATGGCACCTCCAACGCCAAGTCATGGGAGCACGCCGTGTTCCTCGACGCCGGTTACAAGCTATGGCAGCGGCTCGAGCTGGAGGCCGGCGTGCGTCTCTACGAGGCCTCGGTCGGCGGCGGATACCTCGGCAGCGGCCTGCTGGTGATGGCGGAGAACAACGGCTCGGACACCGATACCGAAAGCTCGATCAAGGAAAAGGGCGCCTCCCCCAAGTTCTCGGTCACCTATCACTTCACCCGCGACATCTCGCTCTATGCGATGGCCGCCAAGGGCTTCCGCTTCGGGGGCATCAACGATTTCCCTTCGACTCCGACCAACGGCGTGCCGGCGACCTACAAATCCGATTCCCTCTGGAACTACGAGCTCGGCCTGCGCACCAGCTGGATGCACAACACCCTGCATGCCGATATCACGCCGTACTACATCGACTACAAGAATCCGATCATCGCCCAGACCACTCCGGGTCTGATCGGGATCGGCTATAGCGACAACGTCGGGGCCGCGGTCGGCTATGGCGCCGAAAGCAGCCTGCTGTGGAAAACTCCGCTGCGCGGCCTGAGCTTGAACCTGAACGGCTCCGTGAGCAATGCCCATACCACCACGGCATTCAAGGATTCCAACGGCAAGGAGATCGAGCCAGGCCAGGAGATGCCCGGCGCCAACCACCTGCAATATACCGCCGCGGTCGACTACCTGCGGCCGCTGCTGTGGGGAATCAACGGCGGAGCCGATACGGCCTACACCTACGTCGGCAAGGGCTACAACGACATCAACCACGACGTGGTGATCAACGGCTTCGGCAACCTGCGCGCCGGCTTGATGTTCGAGGGCGAGGTGTACCGGTTCCAGCCCAAGCTGGCGATCAATTTCTCCAACATCCTCAACGTGACCCGGCCCACCGCCGCCGCGATCGGCAACGCCATCGTCACCCAGGCGCCCTACGGGGCCTACGCGCTGAATCCGCCGCGCGAGATCTCGGTGCGCCTGAGCCTGGACTTCTAGGATCGACATTCGGTCGCCGAGTTGCCCGGAGAATCGCGTCGGCCTATTGTCGATGCGTCCCGGCCGCATTTGCGAAAACCAGTCTTCTCCATGATCGAAAACCTACGGCCAAGGCGCCTCGGGGCTCTGCTGCTCGCGATCTCCTGGGCCATCGTGCCCGCTTCACAGGGTGACGGCGCCAATCCGGCGGACGCCGTGCTGCAGCGCTACATCGAAGCTTCCGGCGGCGCCGACCGCTTCGCGGCGCTGCATTCGCGGGTCACGCAATCCACCCTGCAGTCAGGCTGGTTGAAGGTCTCCGCGAAGACCACCCAGCTCTGGCCGGACCGCGTGCTGGTGGAGGCGAAGCTGCCGCTGATCGGCAAGATCATTTCCAGCGGCAACGACGGCGTCACCGCCTGGGCCGCGGGGGACGACGGTTCGCCGCGAAAGCTGCAGGGTCGGGAACTGCAGGAGTTTGTACTCGGCCAGAGACTGGACCGCATGGTGCATCTGCTGCAGTTGTATCCGGTGCGCCGGCTGCTGCCGGGCGCCGCCGCAGCGCCGCAACAGGTCGAGATGGGCACCACCTTCGGCACGCAGGAGCTGTGGACCTTCGATCCGGCCACGGGCCTGCTGCAATCGACGGACGGGCCGCGCGACGAGGGGCCGAAGAAGGGCGTCTTGCGCGTGGTGTCCCAATTCGATGACTATCGCAAAGTCGATGGTTTTACTTTGCCGTTCCGGGCCGTGATGCGGGATGGCAAGACCGAGTTGACCATCATCGTCACCAAGCTCGACGATGACGTCCCGCTGGATGCCGCGGCGATCGCCGCGCCAGCGAAGCTGGGGACGCCCTAGGCATCAAGCCGACAGGGAGCCCGTGGAAGCCCGCGCCAGCAGCCCATCGACCTCCTCCCGGCTCGGCGCATGAGCCCCGGAGCGCGTGCAAGCCGCTGCCGCCGTGGCGGCGGCAAAGCGCAGGTGCGCGGCTTCCGCCAGCTGTGGATCCTTCAGCAAGCTGGCGATGAATCCGCCTACGCAGGCATCGCCCGCGCCGACCGTATCCGCCACCGGAACGGCGAACGCCGGCTGTTCCAGAACTCCCCTTGGCCCGAGCATCACGATGCCCTGCGCGCCGCGCGTATAGAGGATCAGCGCCGTGGGAGCGAGTTCGCGCACGCGCGCCAGTGCCGCCTTGTGCCCCTGCCCGGGATAGATCTGCCCCAGGTCCTCGTCCGACAGCTTGATGATGTCGGCCAGGCGGCTCATGCGCTCGAACAGCGCCGGGAAGTCCGGCCCCATCAGGTTGCGGTAGTTCGGGTCGTAGCTGATCTTCACGCCGCGCTGCTTGAGTCCTATGGCGATGCGCAGCAGCCTGTCGCCCAGGGGCTGCCGCACCAGGCTGATGCAGCCGAAATGCGCCACTTCGCATGCACCTTGCCAGCCCTGCGGCAGCTTGCTCTGGTCGAAGGCGAGGTCGGCGCTGTCGTTGCCCAGGAAATAATATAGCGGCGGATGGGTCTGATGAACGATGGCGAGCAGCGGCGGCCGCGCCACCTGCTGCAGGAAACGCATATCCAGCCGCGCGGCGCGGGACTTCTGGACGATCTCTTCGCCGAACAGATCGGTGCTGACCGCGCCGGCCCAGGCGGTCTCCACGCCCAGCGTGGCGCCCACCCGCGCCACGTTCCAGCATGCGCCGCCGGCGGCGCTGTGCCAGCTATGCTCCCCGGTACGAACCAGGTCGGTCAGCGCTTCGCCGAACACCACGAAACGCGGCAGCGGGGCGTCGATCGCCGGCATCTATGCTTCTCTCCAGTGGCAGGGGCCTGACCGGCGCGCTTTCGAGCATCCGGCCAGGGTTGTCAAATCCAGGACATCGATTGGACGTTTGTCCCGATAATATTGCAAATGCCTGCTCATTCGATGGCCACGGTCCGGAACGAAGATCATGAAGACGCTCAAAGCCGCATTGGCCGATTACCTGATGGGCCGCTTGTGGGTGCAATGCCGCACCGGCATCGAGGCCGCGGTAGTGCCCGGTAGCGGAGGCATCGTGTTCCTGGGGGACAGCCTCACCCATATCGGCCGATGGGACCTGATGTTTCCAGATGTCGCCACCCGGAATTTTGGCATAAGCGGAGAGTGCTCGAATCACCTGCTCCTGCGCCTGGGACCCATCGTCAACCTGCGTCCGGCCAAGCTCTTCCTGCTGATCGGCTCCAATGACCTGGCCCGGGGCCGCAGCATCCAGCAGATCGGCGCCGACGTGGCCGGAATCCTGGATGCGCTGGCCGCAGCCTTGCCCGGCTGCAAGCTCCATCTTCAAACCGTCATGCCCCGCGCGAGGAAGTTTGCCGGGCGCGTCAGGGCCTTGAACGCGCTCTATGCAGAGATTGCGGCGCAGCGGGGCCTTGCCTTGATCGATCTGTTCCCCCTGTTCGACGACGGCACCGGCAAGATCCGCCAGGAAGTCACCAATGACGACCTGCACCTGTTGGGCGCAGGCTACGCCATCTGGCGCGATGCGCTCGCGCCGTACGTGCTCAAGGACTAGAGCCGCTGGTTCCAGCAGCTCACCGTTAATGCGTCCGGCGACAGCACCGTGGTGCTATCGACCACCGAGATGACGCGCGACTCGCCCGGGCACAGGTCGAAATAATTGTCGCTGAAGCGCGCGCCGGCCTGTTCCGAAAACAAGTGGACGAACAGCAGATAGGCATCAGCGCTCAGGCGCACACGCAGTTCGTGTGGAGCGACTTGCTCGACCTTCATGCCCGGACCTGCAGCAGAGACCAGCGCAAGATCCTTGACCGGCGCCAGCAGATGCCGGTTGGGCAGGAACCCGCCCTCGGCAGAGCGCACGCGAAGCACGCTTCCGGCTGTGGCCGCGGCGTGCCCGCGCCAGACCGCGGCGCTGGCATTGGCCGGAATGTCGAATCGCACCGTCTCCTTCCAGGCCGCGCCGCCGCTCAAGGAAAGCAACTCCACCACGGCCGCATCGGCCAGGGGCTGCAGCGTATCGTTGGTGATCCATAGCTCGAACGCGCCATCGCCGAGCGGCTTGAACGAGGCCAGCACCGGCGCGTAGGAGCGCTTCATCGCATACAGGCTGGCCTTGCCGACGCCGTCGTAATCGACCAGGCTCCAGCTCACGCAAGGCCAGCAGTCGTTGAATTGCCAGACCAGGGTGCCCGAGCAATGCGGCTTGCGCCGGCGGAAGTGCTCCACCCCGAATTTCAGGCCCTCGGCCTGGACGAACATGGTGAAGTCGATGTACTCCCGCAGCGTCTCCGGCAGGCCGGTGATGGGCAGCAGCATCGCGTTCACCTTGTCCTTGGGCTCATCCTTGATCCGCTCCAGGAAGCCCGCTTGGCCCAGTTCCAGATCGTCCGCATCCATCCAGCGCCGCAACGAAGCCTCTGCCGGCGCGGCGTGGATGCCAAACTCGCTGATGAAGCGGCCCATGTCTTCGGCGTATCGCGTATAGGCAACGCCCGCCGGACTGCGGTCCATGGGGCCGATCAGCTTGTCGTCCGGCACCGGGGGCAGGCCATGCCAGACGGTCCAGTTGTGCACGTCGCCGGCGCGCATGCTGTTGGGGCTGGGGCCTCCCGCGGGGCTGCCGGGCCAATAGGGCGTCGCCGGATCCAGTTCCGCCACCACCTCGGGCATGATGCGGTCGTAGTAGAGCGTGCCGGGCAGAGCCGCGGACGTGCCCAGCAGGTGATTGACGATATCCTGCATCGCCTGCCCCTCGTTGTTGCCGCACCACAGGGCGAGCGAGGGATGGTGGCGCAGGCGGGCGACCTGGTGACGGATTTCCTGGCGCACGTTTTCGACAAAGTGCGCGTCGTCCTCCGGATAGGGCGCGCAGGCGAACATGAAGTCCTGCCAGACCAGCAGGCCGAGGCGGTCGCAAAGTTCGTAGAACGCCTCGTGTTCGTAGACGCCGCCGCCCCACACCCGCAGCATGTTCATGTTGGCGTCGACGGCCTGCACCAGCAGCTTGCGGTACTGTTCCCGATCCACCGCACCGACGAAGGAGCTGGGGGGAATCCAGCAGGCACCGCGGGCAAAGATCGGAACGCCGTTGAGCACGAAGCGGAAGAAGCGGGTGCCGGGCTCGTCCGGATCGTCCGACTGATCCAGGGCGATGGTGCGGATTCCCACTTGCCGCGACTGGGTGTCCAATACGGCATCGCTGCGCTTCAGCTGGATGACCAGCGTGTAAAGCGGCTGTGCGCCGAGATCGGCGGTCCACCATAGCCGGGGTTCCGCCAGGCGCAGCGTTATGCTCGTCCGGGTGTCGATGGCCGTGTCGGCCTTTGCGGCGCTATTGCCATCGGGATCGAGCAGCACCACCTCCAAGCGCAGTCCATCGACGGAGCCGGAGGTCTCGGCGCCGACATCGACCCGGACCTCGGCCTGTCCCGCGGACAGCGCGGTAGTCGCACATCGAAGGTCGGCGATCCGCGCATTGGTCCAGCGCTCGATCCGCACCGGCTGCCATACGCCGACGGTCGGCAGGTTCGGTCCCCAATCCCAGCCCCAGCCGAACTGCGCCTTGCGCATGAAGTTGCGCTTGCTGGCTTCGAGCTTGGCGGCAAAGGGCCCCCACAGCGGCGGCATCTTGCGGTCGGCCACGCTCGGCGTAGCCGGTGCGAAGACGATGGCCAGTTCATTGGCGCCGTCGCGCAGCTGCGCGCCGATGTCGAAGCGCCAGGCGCGGAACATGTTGTCGCATTGCCCGAGCAGGACGCTGTTCAAATAGACGCTGGCGAAGGTGTCGAGGCCCTCGAACACCAGCTCGACCTGCTCGCCCGGCCGGGCCGCAGGCAGTTCAAAGCGGGTCCGCCACCACCATTCGCGCTCGGCGATCCAGGCGGCCGGCGCTTCGTTGCGGCCCCGGAAGGGGTGGCCGATCCTGCCGGCCGCCGCGAGCGCCACATGCGTATCGCCCGGCACCGTGACGTCGATCCAGCCGTCGGCATTCGTATCGTACGCCGCGCGTGCGGCGCTGCCGCCGCCGGCATCGAAGTCCTTCAACTGCCATTGCTCGAACATCTTCTCCTCCCTATCGGCATATCCAGTGCTGCCCGGGGCATGGACCCTGCGACCAGTATGTCGATGAGAGGCGCTAGCGGCTGTCAAACAAAGGACACCCGCTCATTCCAGCGCTTTGAGAACGTCGTAGCACGCACCCATGGTGTGGTAGTCGGTCTTGCCGGCCGGACTTTTTTCGTCGTCGTACTTGCTGTTGTCGCGCCGCAGAATGCGGAACCAGGCGCCATAACGATGATCGACGAAATGGCGCCAGCTGTAGTCCCACAGCTGCCCGTACCATTGCCAGTAACGCTCTTCTCCGCTGCGGGCGGCCAGCAGGGCGGCGGCGGCGAGGGACTCGGCCTGGACCCAGAAATACTTGTCCTCGTCGTAGAACTGGCCCGCGCGATCGTAGCCGTAAACCAGGCCGTCGAATAGCGGATCCCAGGCATATTCGACCGCGCGGTCGAAGAGCGCGCAGGCGCGCGGCAGCTGCCAGGCCGCGGGCCGGTGGCGTTCCAGGATCAGCAGCAGTTTCGCCCATTCGGTCTGATGGCCCGGCTGATACCCCCAGGGCCGGAAGATGTTGCTGCGGTCCCGTTTGTTGTAATCCCAGTCCGGGCTCCAGTCGGCGCGATAGTGCTCCCAGACCATGCCGCCGGTCAGCCCCGCCTGGCGGTTGACCACGTTGTCGGCAAGCAGGGCGGCACGGTCGAGGTAGCGCTGTTCGCCGCTTGCCTCGTAGGCCGCGAGCATCGCTTCGCAGGCATGCATATTGGCGTTTTGCCCGCGGTAGGCCGATACCTCCCACTGCGGGGTCGCCTCGTCGGCGTAGAGCCCATGCGCGGGTTCCCAGAACCTGCGCTGCATCAAGCGCCAGGTTTCCTCCAGGTATTCGCCGGCTTCGGCGATCCCCGCCTCGAGCGCCCGGGCGTAGGCCAGCAAGACGAAGGCCAGTCCGTAGCAGTGATTGGTGGCGTCCAGCGGCTCTCCATCCAGAAGGGTCCAGGCATAGCCGCCGGTCTGCGCGCTGCGATGCCAGCGGCGCAGGAAATCGATGCCGTGGCGGGCCGCATCGAGGTATTCCACCAGGCCGAAGCGCCGGTAGGCGATCGCATAGTTGACGACAAAGCGCGTACTGCTGACGAGATGGCGCTCGCCCATCCGGTAAAGCGTGCCGTCGTCCTTGAAGTAGTGATAGAAGCCGCCCTTGGGATCGATGCAGCGCGGATGGTAGAACGCCATGATCGAGCGGACATGATCGAGCAGGAATTGCGGCGAACGGAAGTCGGGTCGAGAGATACAAGAGATGGACATGGGTCTTGACGCCTGGTTCGGATCGAAGGCCGGCATGATAGATCCGGATGCGCCGGCTGGACTGTCGAAATTGTGACAGGGCCGGGCTCGAATGAATATCCGCGGTACGGGCATGCCTCAGGTGGACGCATCGGCATCGCCGCGCCGCGTGTCCCCCATTTGACTGCGTGAGCTTGTCCTTCCCCCTATATTCAATGAATAAGAGGGGAATGGAGGAGCGCGTGCGAAAATACCAAGGCAGGGCCAAGGCTGACACCTTGATTGGCGGCATTGACCGGCTGCGCCGGGAATATCCATGCCGCTGAGCCCAGCGCAGGGCAAATTGCCGGTCCGGACCAAGCTGGCATATGGCTTGGGCACGCTCGCCTTCGGCATCAAGGATCAAGGCTTCAGCACCTTCCTGATGCTTTACTACAACCAGATCGTCGGCTTGCCGGCCGCATGGGTGGGCGCCGCCATCCTGGTGGCCATGATCGTCGACGCCGTCGCCGATCCCCTGATCGGCCACTTCTCCGATCACTGCCGTTCGCGCTGGGGCCGCAGGCATCCGTTCATGTATGCCTCCGCGATTCCGCTCGCCGCCGGCTACTTCCTGCTGTGGGTGCCGCCGCATGGCAGCCACGAGCTCCAGTTTATCTACCTGCTGGTGACTTCCATCGTGGTGCGCGTGGCGATTTCCTTCTACGAAATTCCGTCCAGCGCCCTGATCGCCGAGTTCACCAGCGACTATGACGAGCGGACCAGCATCTCGACTTATCGCGCCCTGTTCTATGCCGTGGGCAACGTCGGCATGGCGGTCCTGGCGCTCAAGGTGTTCATGCGTGCGACCCCTGACCAGCCCCTGGGGCAGCTCAATGCCGCGGGCTACACCGGCTATGCCGCCGCCTCCGCCGTGTTGATGTTCCTGTGCGTGCTGATCTCCGCCAGGGCGACGCACAGCCGCATCCCGACGCTGCACCTCAACCACGAGGTCGAACGGCCGGGCTTGATGGAGCTGTTGAGGGGACTGAGAGTGATCCTGTTCGACCGCACCTGTATCAGCGTGCTCTTGTGCATTTTGTTTTTCGGCATCGCCGGCGGCTTTGCGACGACGCTGGGCGTTTACGTGTCCACCTATTTCTGGCACCTGAACTCCGCCGACCTCTCGGTCATCAGCGGCGCCATGGCGTTTGGCGTGATCCTGGCGCTGGTGGTGGTCCAGCTGTCGAAAAAGCTGGGCAAGAAGCAGACGGCCCTGGGCCTGTACTGGATCGCCTTGCTGGCGGCGACCATCCCCCTGGTGCTCGGCCTCATGCAGGAAATGCCCGCCGGGCATGGGGCGCTGCTGACCGTCCTGGCGCTGCGGGAGGTGTTGATGATCATGTGCGTACTGGCCGCGATCATCCTGGCGACTTCGATGGTTGCGGATGTGGCCGACTACTTTTTGTTGAAGACCGGGAAACAGATGGAAGGCCTGATGTTCTCGGGCCTGATCATGATCAGCAAGATGGTGTCGGGAATGGGCGTGTTCCTGTCGGGCCTGGTGCTCTCCAGCATCAACTTTCCCGACAAGGCGGTCGCGAACGCGGTCACCCCCGGCGTGGTGCATCAACTGGTCTGGGTTTACGTCCTCATCATGGGTGGATTGTGCGCCCTGGCGATCCTCTCCTTGAGTTTCTATCCCATCACGCGCGCCTCGCACCAGCGCATCTTGTGGGAGTTGCAGGCGCGCTGAGCGCGGGCGGCATCGCAAGCCGTACCCGGTGAAATCCGGAGCGGGGGATTCAGCTCAAGACACGCCGCACAGCCTGGCCAGCTCGGAGGCCATGCTGCCGTCCGGCGGCGACTGCAGACTGGCATCCATCGACAGGCTGCGGGTGACCTGCCCCATTTCGATCACGACCAGCGTCTCGGCCAGCTTCTGCACATCCAGCAGATCGTGCGTGATCAGAACCAGCGGCACGGCGAAGCGCATCTGCAGTTCGCGCAGTTCCTCGCGCATGCGGTCGCGCAGGCGCACGTCCAGCGCGGCGAACGGTTCGTCGAGCAGCAGCAGCGTCGGTTCGACGATCAGCGCGCGGGCCAGTGCGACGCGCTGGCGCTGTCCACCCGAGAGTTCGCGCGTGGGCATCGCCGCCAGGGCGCCCAGGTCGAACAGATCCAGCATCGCGTCGATGCGCTTGCGCGCGGCGGCGTCCGCGAACCAGCCGCGCAGGAGGCCGCGGCGCAGGCCATAGCCGATGTTGTCGCGCACGTTGAGGTGCGGAAACAGCGCATAGTCCTGGAAGACGTAGCCGACACGGCGCAGGCGGGGGGCGAGATCGATGCCGCGCGCGGCATCGAACAGCACCCGGCCGCCGCTGGCGATGCGGCCTTGCGCCGGACGCAGCAGGCCGGCGATGGCGCGCAACGTCGCGGTTTTGCCGGCGCCGGAAGGACCGAACAGTACGATGCGGTTCTGCTCGGAGGCGAACCGGACCTGCAGGGCAAAGCTGCGCTGCCCGCTGCGCAGCGTCACCGAGAAATCGACCTCGAGCCGCGGCGCGCTCATGCCCGGTGTCTCGCGCGCAGCAGCCGGCCCGAAAGGAACAGCAGGGTGATGCACACCGCCGACATGAGCAGCGACAGCAGTCCGGCGCGATGGTCGTCGCCGGCCTGGACCGCGTCGTAGATGGCGATGGAAAGGGTCTGGGTGCGGCCGGGCAGGTTGCCGGCGATCATCAAGGTCGCCCCGAACTCGCCCATGGCGCGGGCAAAGCTCAGCATCAGGCCGGCGCCGATGCCGCGCAGGGCGA
This sequence comes from Verrucomicrobiota bacterium, assembly GCA_903970595.1. GTDB lineage: Bacteria > Pseudomonadota > Gammaproteobacteria > Nevskiales > Nevskiaceae > Nevskia. Next base: position 7,053 of record CAJCJI010000396.1, on the reverse strand, counting down.
GCGGCAGCGTGACGCGCAGGAACACCGCCGCCTCGCCGCTGCCGAGCAGGCGCGCTGCGTTCTCGAGGCTGGGATCGACCTCCTCGAACGCCGCCCGCGCCGCCTTGTAGATCAGCGGCAGGGAGACGATGGAAGCGGCCAGCACCGCGCCCTGCCAGGTGAAGATCAGCGAAACGCCGAATCGCTCGTAGAGCCAGCGGCCGAGCATGCCGTTGCGGCCGACGACGACGATCAGGTAATAGCCCAGCACGGTCGGCGGCAGCACCATCGGCAGCATGATGACGCCGTCGAGGCCATCGCGCAGCCACAGGCGCGAGCGCGCGATGAGCAGCGCCAGCAGGATGCCGACCACGCCGCTGCCCAGCGTCGCCAACAGGGCGACTTTCAAGGTGAGCCACAGCGGAAACCAGGCGGTAGCCATTCCGTACCGGAGCGTCAGGGCGCGAGGAACCCATGATGCTGCAGGATGGCGCGGCCCTCGGCGGATTGCACCGAGGCGATGAACGCCTGGGCCAGGCCGGCATTGCGGCTGGACGCGACCTGGGCGATCGGGTAGCGGATCGGCGTGCGCGTCGGCAGCGTCAGGACCACCCGGACCCGGCCGGGTTCGGTCGCGGCGTCGGAGGCGTAGACGAAGCCGGCTTCGACTTCGCCGCGAACGACATAGCTCAGCACCTGGCGCACCGAATCGCCCGGCACCAGCTTTTCCTCCAGCCGCACGCCGACCCCCGCCAGATCGATCGCCTGCTTGGCGTAGTTCCCCGCCGGCACCGAGGCCACATTGCCGATGGCGATGAGCTTCCACGCCGGCCCGACCAGGTCCTCCAGAGACTTCGGAACCAGCTTCGAGGCGGCAGGTACGATCAGCACCAGGGTGTTGCCGGCGAAGTCGCTGCGGCTGGCCGCGGCAATCAGGTTCTGCTTCTGCGCCTTGTCCATGGTCTCCTCGTCGGCGCTGGCGAAGACATCGACCGGGGCGCCCTGCGCGATCTGCTGCAGCAGCGGCCCCGAGGCGGCAAAGTTGAAGACCACGTGCGTGCCCGGATGGCTGGCCTCGAATCCCTTGCTAATCTCCGGAAACGCATTGCCCAGGCTTGCCGCGGCGGAAACCACCAGGTCCTCGGCATGGGCCGGCACTGCGGGCCAAGCCAGCGCCAGCCAGACGGCGCATAAGAGGCGGCGGCGATTCAGGCGGGATCGGCCGCTGCCGCTATTCGCCGTGGCTGGCTCATGTCCTCGCATTTCCTGCAAGCTCCGGGGAAAATCCTTATCGGCCCTCGTGCGAAGGCCTGTTTCACCGAGAATAGCAGGGTAAACACATCCCGATCATCACCCAGGCGCCCGCGACGCTTGAGCAGGCGCGCTTTGCCGCATGGGATGCAGTGCGGCCTAGCCTCTGTTGATCCTCATCTGATCGCGGCGATCAAACTGATCCGAACAGGCCCTGGGAAAGCTCAGGCGGCTTTGGGCGACGCGATCCGCTCGCCCTTCGCACGGCGGCGGACCAGATGCCGCACAATTTGCGGCTCGGCCTGCGCAGGCGCCGCGGCTCTCTTCGAGCCTGCGCGCGTGTTGTTGCGCCGATCGGCAACGGCATCCGACCAGATGAAGCCGACCAGCGCAATCACGCTGACCGCGGTGGTAGACAGTACAACCATTTCAAAAATCGTTGCGAGCGAGTTCATGTCAATGCCCTCAATTCGAGTTGCAGCATTTATAGGCGCGATGCTGCGATGCAACAACTGACATTTATTCGGCCAACGGTTTAGTAAAACTAAACAAACTCATTTCAACCGGCGCAACCGGGCGTCCGGCCTGGTTTTCCCCCTAGTCCGCGTAATACGAGGGATCGAACCGGGTGAAATCGGTCCCTTGGAAATACTCGAACAGGAAATCGATCAGCAGGCGCACCCGGCGCGGCCGGTAGCGCGGCTGCGAATATTGCAGGTAGACACTGCTGTAGTGCTCGACGCCGACCGGCCGGTAGCCGGGCAGCAGCAGCTTGAGCGACCCGGAGCGCAACTGCTGCATGATCGGCGAGACCGACATCAGGGTCACGCCCAGGCCCAGCAGCGCCGCGTTCATCACCCCATCCAACTGGTCGCTCAACAGGAAGCGGCGCCGCGGCTCCACTTCCACGGAGCGGGAATCGGCGCGCCCGCCGCGGGCGATCTTGAGGAAGCGCCAGGGGCCGATGCGGCCGTCCGGCAGGCGCGCCACGATGCCGTCGTGCAGGCCCAGGGCTTCCGGGGTGCGCGGGATGCCGGCGCGGCGCAGATAGTCGGGGCTGGCGACGACGTGCAGCGGCAGTTCGCACAGCCGCCGCGACACCTGGGAACGGTCCGACGGCGGCAGCCGCCGCACCGCCAGATCGCTGTTGTCGCCCGGCGGTCCGCTGCCCTGTTCGCTGAAACGCAGCTCCACTTCGATCTGCGGATAGCGGGCGGCGAATTCACCCAGCACCGGCAACAGCACGTGCTTGCCGAAATAAGGCTGGGTCTCGATGCACACCGTGCCGGCGATCTGCTCGCGCTGATCGCCGAGCATGCGGTCGGCATCGGCGATCGATTGCAGGGCGGGGGCCAGCCGCTCGAAATAGGCGCGCCCTTCGGCCGTGAGGCGCATGCGCCGGGTATTGCGTTCGAGCAGGCGCGAACCGGTCTGTTTCTCCAGCAGGGCCACGTTGCGGCTGATCGCGGCCGGGGTCACGCCGAACACGATCGCCGCCGAGGTGAAGCTGCCGCTGCGGGCCGCTTCGACGAAATGATGCAGCTGGGTCATCTTGGGCATGCTTTATTCTCAACGAACTGTTGAAACAGGTACAAGCATTATCCACTTTTCATGCTTGTGGGGTATTCGTAAACTGGATGCCTGCCGGTGCAGGCGCCCTCCCGCGGCGTCGGGCCGTGCGCAGCGGCGGTTTCGCCGCGACAATACGGCGGCGGGCTGCGCACCGCCGGACCACATCAATCCCAGCTGAATATTGAGGAATAGCATGACCATCCAGAAATCCACCAACGTCACCTGGCACGAAGGCGAAGTGACGCGAGCCGACCGGTCCAAGCTGCTGGGGCACGGCGGCGCCACCATCTGGTTCACCGGCCTGTCCGGCTCCGGCAAGAGCACCGTGGCGGTGGCGCTGGAAAAGGTGTTGCACGGCCAGGGTCAACTGTCCTACCGCCTCGACGGCGACAACGTGCGCCTGGGCATCAACAAGAACCTGGGCTTTTCCGCCGAGGACCGCGCCGAAAACATCCGCCGCATCGGCGAAATCGCCAAGCTGTTCGTCGATACCGGCGTGATCGTGCTGTCCAGCTTCGTCTCTCCCTACCGCGCCGACCGCGACCTGGTCAGGAAGCTGCACGACGACGCCGGCATGGCCTTCATCGAAGTCTATGTTGAAGTGCCGCTGGCCGAGGCCGAAAAGCGCGACCCCAAGGGTCTGTACAAGAAAGCCCGCGCCGGCCTGATCAAGAACTTCACCGGCATCGACGATCCCTACGAAGCCCCGGACAAGCCCGAGTTGGTCCTGCACACCGACCAGATGAGCCTGGAAGACGAAGTCCAGGCCCTGCTCGACCTGCTCAAGCAGCGCGGCATCCTGCCCGCCTGAACCTCCTCAATACTTTCGGACATCCCATGATCGCTCCCCACGGCAGCACTGAACTCAAACCCCTGTTCGTCTACGACACCGCCAGGCACCAGGCCCTGCTGCAGGAAGCCGCCAGCCTGCCCAGCCTGCTGCTCAATTCCGCCGCCGCCGCCAATGCGGTGATGCTCGGCGCCGGCTACTTCAACCCCTTGAGCGGCTACATGAACCTGGCCGACACCCTGTCGGTGGCCGAAAATCTCAAGACCAGTTCCGGCCTGTTCTGGCCGGTGCCGGTGGTCAACCTCACCCAGGAACAGGGCATCAAGCCCGGCCGCCTGGCCCTGCGCGATCCGAACGTCGAAGGCCACCCGATCCTGGCCGTGATGGACGTCCAGGCGGTGGAAACCATCAGCCCCGAGCAGATCGAATTCGTCGCCAAACACGTCTTCGGCACCCTGGACCCTAAGCATCCCGGCGTTGGCACCTTCACCAAGTTGGGCAACACCCTGCTGTCCGGCCCGATCCAGGTGCTGAATTTCAGCTATTTCCAGAGCGAATTCCCGGACACTTTTCGCACCGCCGTGGAAATCCGCAACGAGATCCAGGAGCGCGGCTGGAAAACGGTCGTCGCCTTCCAGACCCGCAACCCCATGCACCGCGCCCACGAGGAACTGTGCCGCATGGCCCAGGAGCGCCTCAAGGCCGACGGCATCGTCATCCACATGCTGCTGGGCAAGCTCAAGGAAGGGGATATCCCGGCGCCGGTGCGCGATGCCTGTATCCGCAAGATGGCCGAAGTGTACTTCCCCAAGAACACGGTGATGGTCACCGGCTACGGCTTCGACATGCTCTATGCCGGGCCGCGTGAAGCGGTGCTGCATGCCGTGTTCCGCCAGAACATGGGCGCCACCCACTTCATCGTCGGGCGCGACCATGCGGGGGTGGGCGATTACTACGGGCCCTTCGACGCGCAGACCATCTTCGACACCCAGGTGCCGAAAGGAGCCCTCAAGATCGAGATCTTCCGCGCCGACAACACCGCCTACTCCAAGAAGCTGGACCGGGTGGTGATGATGCGCGAAGCCCCGGATCACACGCCGGACGACTTCATCAACCTGTCCGGCACCAAGGTCCGGCAGATGCTGGGGCAGGGCATCGCGCCCCCGCCGGAGTTCTCCCGGCCGGAAGTGGCGAAGATCCTCATGGCCTATTATCAGGAGATCGACGCCAAGAAAGGGCCCGCGGCATGATCGATGCGCTGGTTGGCATGTCGCTCGAAGCTGGCGCGGCCATACTTGAAGTGTATGGGCGCATGAAGCCGGAGGACGCCAAGATCAAGGGCGATGGCTCGCCCGTGACCCAGGCCGACGCCCTGGCCGAGCAGATCATCCTGGCCCGGCTCGCGGCCCTGGCTCCGCAGATTCCGGTGGTGGCCGAGGAAGCGGTCGCCGCCGGCAAGATCCCGGAGACCCAGGGCAAGAGCTTTTTCCTGGTCGATCCGCTCGACGGCACCAAGGAATTCCTCTCCAGAAACGGCGATTTCACCGTCAACATCGCCCTGATCGAAGCCGGCGTGCCGGTTCTCGGCGTGGTCTACGCCCCGGCCATCGACCAGATCTTCGTCGGCGGCAAGGGCGAGCGCGCGCGGCGCGCGGAAGTGGTGGGCGGCCAATGCGGTCCCTGGCAGGACATGCAGGTCCGTCCCGTCCCGGCCCAGGGCCTGAGGGTGATCGCCAGCCGCTCGCACCTGAGCGAGGAAACCAGGGAATTCATCGACCGCTTCCCCGGCGCGGAATTCGTCTCGGCCGGCTCCTCGCTCAAGTTCTGCCGCGTGGCCGCCGGTGAGGCCGACCTGTACCCGCGCCTGGCGCGCACCATGGAATGGGACATCGCCGCCGGCGACGCGGTGCTGCGCGCCGCGGGCGGCAGCGTCACCGACCTGGACGGCGTGCCGATGCGTTACGGCAAGCGCAACCAGGCGCACGACAGCGATTTCGCCAATGGCTGGTTCGTCGCCAGCGGCGGCATGAACTGGAAAAATCCTTGAAGTCTTTCCGGCTCTGACAGGCGCGAGCGTATCCGGCTAGTATGTCGGCCTTAGAGTCGGCGACGACTCGAGTGCCAACCGGAGCTGGATCAAGTGTTCCCATCCAACAGGATTGCCCTGTGTTCGGTTTCGATCGCGGTGCTGGCGGCGTTGATCGCGCCGCTGGCCGCCGCCGAGACGCTGATTTACGTGACCGACACCACCATCGGTACCGTGGATTCCGCCAATCCCTCGACCGACACCACCAGCAGCAACAAGAATAACGGGCCGCTCAACTATTCCCTGCCGAACGGCTCCACCGCCATCGGCGCCGAGGTGTCGCTCGAGAACCAGACTCTGTATCTGCTGGCGACCAACAGCGGCAGCTGCCAGCTGTATTCGGTCGATACCTCCGGTTCCAACGGCACGGCGGCCTTGACGGCGGTCGATTCGAGCTATGCCTGCTCGCCCGCGGCGGGCAGCGGCGATTTCACCTTCGTCAACTACAGCGGCAGTACGTCGGTCACGGACGCCTACCTCGTCGCCGAGGGCAGCGATGTCCTGGAGGTCCCCGCGGGTGGGGGGGCGCCAACGGCCTATGCCGTGAGCAATCCCGCCGGCAGCAGCGGCAACGTCTGGGCGCCAGCGGACGAGGGCACCAGCGCCGGCGACATCCTGCTGTACGGGGTCGACGCCGGCACGCAGCAGCTGTTTCAGCTGAACTTGAACAGCACAGCGCAGACCGCTAGCGAAACCAATGTCACCGCAGCGCCGGTGACTTTCTCCGGCAGCACCTCGTTCGACTACTCCACCTCTTCCGGTACCCTGTATCTGTATACCGGCGGCGAACTGTATGCCTACGGCGGCGTGCCCTATCCGAACAACCTCTCCAGCGGCGCCCTGGCGATCCTCGGCAAGATGCCCGGCGGCACCCTGGCGATGGCGGTTGCCAATGGCGCGTCCATCACCAACAACAGCGGAGCCATGAGCCCCGCGACCCTGCTGCCCCTGCTGGCGCTGGCTGGTCTGCGCCGGCGCCGCGCGCGACGCGCTTGATAAGCGCGCGGTAGCGGCCGCTCGAAAGATTAAGGTCTATCCGGCCCCGGCGGCCCGCAGGCTCAGGCGCACCGCCAGGTAGATGCCCAGGATCAGCAGGATCGTGAAAACGATGCCGGCGGCAATGAAGGTCGAGGCCTTGCCGTACTTGAAATCGCGCTCGCGGTTCTTGCCGCTCTGCACGCCGAACGCCGCCGCCATCACGCTGACTGCGGTCTGCAGCAGCGTCGGCGGGCGGCCTTCGGGCGGTTTTTCGGTTGGCGGGTTCAATCGGCTGCCCTAGCGAGCCCGCGTCAGGCTCAAGCGAACCTGATGCGTACCCCCATCGTCCACCAGCGCGATGCTGGGGCCCGCCTGCGCGAGGCCGTCAAGCGTCAGG
>CAJCJI010000395.1 GCA_903970595.1 Verrucomicrobiota bacterium | reverse complement strand
CTTCCACCTGGCGCGTAGCTTCCGGCAGGAACTGGGTACTTCGATCCACCAATACCTGCTGCGCGCGCGGCTGGCCGGGGCGTTGGACGCGGTGCTCGACTCCGCCGAGGAACTGACCGGCATCGCCCTGCAACTGGGCTTCTCCACGCCCAGCCATTTCACCGCGGCCTTCCGCAAGGCCTACGGCCTGAGCCCATCCGCCCTGCGGCGCAAGGCCAGTGCCGGCCTGGCCGGCGAACTACGCAAGATTTCGACAGCGGCGGACGGCGGCGCTCACTAATCTGCGTGTCGAAGCGGGCGCAGGGCGCGTCCGCATTGGAGATCGACATGTACGACCACATCGGTTTGAAAGTGAAGGACCTGGCAGCCAGCGTGCGCTTTTACCAGGCGGCATTGGGCGGCCTGGGCCACGAGATGAGCTCGAGCGACGCTGCCGGCGCCGGCTTCGGCCCCAAGGGTGCGCCGGCACTCTGGCTGTACGCGGCGCCGAAAGCCGTAACGGCAGGCACGCATATCGCGTTCCGCGCGGCGAGCAGGGCGGCGGTCGAGGCCTTCCACAATGCGGGGCTCAAGGCCGGCGGCAAAGAGAACGGCAAGCCGGGCCTGCGCGCCGACTACAGCCCGAACTACTTCGCCGCCTTCCTGCTCGATCCGGACGGGAACAATGTCGAGGCGGTGTGGTTTGGCTGAAGCCTAGGGAACCTAGCCCAGGCGCAGTCGTTGACCGCGCGGCGCCAGCACCCTGGCGCCGTCCCAGGCCAGCTCGCCGTTGACCCAGGTCGCGGCGATACTGGCGGCGAAGGTATGGCCTTCAAACGGCGACCAGCCGCACTTGTAGAGCACGCTTTCGGGCGTCACCACGGTTGGCTTGTGCGGGTCGACCAGCACCAGGTCGGCATAGGCGCCTTCGCGCAGGTAGCCGCGCTCCTGCACGCCGAAGCGTTCGGCCGGGGCATGCATGGCGCGCTGCACCACCGTTTCCAGCTCCAGTTCGCCGCGCCCCACCAGCTCGAACAGGGCCAGCAGCGAGTGCTGCACCAGCGGCAGGCCGGAAGGCGCCTTGAAATACTTCTGCGCCTTCTCCTCGCGCGTGTGCGGCGCGTGGTCGGTGGCGATGATGTCGATGCGGCCCTCGCGCACCGCCGCCACCAGGGCGGTCCGATCACCGGCGCTCTTCACCGCCGGGTTGCACTTGAGCCGGCTGCCGAGGTCGGCGTAGCGCGACTCGTCGAAGTACAGGTGATGGACGCAGGCCTCCACCGTGATCTGCTTGCCCTTGACCGGACCGGGCTGGAAGAATTCCAGCTCGCGCGCCGTGGTCAGGTGCAGCACGTGCAGGCGCGCGCCGTGCTTGCGTGCCAAGCTCACCGCCAGCGCGGTGGACTTGTAGCAGGCTTCCACCGAGCGGATGCGCGGGTGCTCGGCGTAGGGCACATCCTCGCCATACTGCGCGCGCGCCTGCTCCTCATTGCGCTTGATCAGCGGCGTGTCTTCGCAATGGGTCAGCAGGATCGCCGGGGAACGCGCGAAGATCGCATCCAGGGTTTCGGGATTGTCCACCAGCATGTTGCCGGTGGAGGCGCCCATGAAGATCTTCACCGCCGGCGTCTCGCCCGGCTGCAGCGCGGCGATCTCTTCGACGTTGTCGTTGGTGGCGCCGAAGTAGAAGGCGTAGTTGGCGTGGCAGCGCCCCTGGGCCAGCCGGTACTTGTCGGCCAGGGCGGCGCGGGTCACGGTCTGCGGGATGACATTGGGCATGTCCATGAAGCTGGTGGTGCCGCCCGCCACCGCCGCGGCGGATTCGCTGGCCAGATCACCCTTGTGGGTCAGGCCCGGATCGCGGAAATGCACCTGGTCGTCGACCACGCCCGGCAGCAGGAAGCGGCCCTTGGCATCCAACACCTGGACACCGGGCGGCGCCGCGATCCGCGGCGCGATCTTTTCGATGCGCTCGCCCTTGATGAGCAGGTCCGCCTCGAAACGGCGGCCCTCGTTGACCAGCATTGCGTTGGTGATCAGCATAGTGCTTCCTTCAGATTTGTGTCTTCAAGGTTCAGGAATACCGAGGTCCTTGCAGATCTTACGTGCAAGCAATTCGTTCACTTCCGTGTGGCGGGGGACCGCGCTGCGCCGGTTCAAAACCGGATTGTGCCACCAGGAGTGTCTGCCACCTTCGCGCAGCATGGCACATCCATGCTGAATCAAATGGCGAATCAGATCACGGCGCTTCACGAACCGATGCCCCCTGCAAACGCAAAAAGCCGCGCCTTGATAATGGCGCGGCTCTCAGGGTACATCGGCAATCCCATGATCCAGTTCAAACATTCGCCCGCGTCAGGCACCAGTTGCGATCGGAAACTCCTCATATCCTTTGCCCGCAGCTCTGCGTGCATCCTCGCGATTCATCTCAATGGCTTCTGCGAGAGTCACGCGCAATGACTCCAGCAGTTCGTCCCGCGTGGATTCCTGGCAATTGACTCCAGGCAATTCTTCCACCCAACCGATCCACCAGTCTCCATCGCGTTTGACGACCGCCGTATAGCTTGGATTCATTTTTCTGCTCAACCCTATAACTGCCAGCCAACTGTCGGCACATTATGCGCTATCCGCCCAAATCGCCCCAAAGCGCCTGCAGCGCCGCCAGCGCCGCCACCCCCGCGGTTTCGGTGCGCAACACGCGCGGACCCAGGCCGATGCCGGTGAAGCCGCGGTGCAGGGCCAGGGCGATCTCCTCGTCGCTGAGGCCGCCCTCGGGGCCCACCAGCAGGGTGGCGGACTGCGCCGGCGGCAGCTGCTTGAGGCCGTGATGCCCGCCGGGCGCGAGGACCAGGCGCACGCCGTCCCCGCTGGCAGCCAGCCAGGCGTCCAATCTCTGCACCGGGTGGATGTGCGGCAGGGCGGTGCGCCCGGACTGCTCGCAGGCGGAAGAGACCACGCCGCGCCAGTGTTCCAGCTTCTTCTCCCAGCGCTCGCTGTCCAGCTTGACCACGCTGCGCGCGGATAGGACAGGGACGATGGCGGAAACGCCAAGCTCCACCGCTTTCTGGATGGTGTAGTCCATGCGCTCGCCCTTGGACACGCATTGCGCCAGGGTCAGCGACAGGGCGGATTCGCGCTCCACCTCGCGGTAGTTCTCCACCCGCACCTGCACGGTGCGGCGATCCGCCGACTCGATCACGGCGTCGTACTCGCCGCCGGCGCCGTTGAACAGGGTCAACAGCTCGCCCGCCCGCATGCGCAGCACCTGGGCGACGTGGCGCGCCGCGGCTTCCGGAAGTTCCAGGCGCGTGTCCACCGTCAGCGGCGCCCCGATGTGGATGCGGGTCATTGGGCGGCGGTCGCAGCGCTTGCATCGGGCGGCAGCAGGCCGTCGAGGGTCTGGCCGCGCAGCGCGATGTCTTGCTTGCTCAGTTTCTTGACCGCGGCGAAGAAGGCCGGCCAGTCGCCGTTCTGCTGGGCATAGATGGCGGCGAAGGCCGGCACCC
>CAJCJI010000394.1 GCA_903970595.1 Verrucomicrobiota bacterium | reverse complement strand
GGTCCGGCGCGGGCGCGCCGGACCTGGCCGGGCGCACCAGCAGCAGCAGCGGTATGGCCGCCAGGGTGGCGATGAGCATCAGCTTGAAATCGTCGATGTAGGCGACCATCGAAGCCTGCCCGGTCAGCGCGGCATTGAGCGCCGCGGTGCCGGCGTGGCTGGAGAGCTGCGCCGCCAGCGCGGGATCGCGGGCGGCGAGATTGTAGGGGGAGATGTGTTCAGCCAGGGTCGAATGCACCACTTGGGTGTTGTGCACCAGCGCGGCCTGCACCGCGGAGATGCCGATGCTGCTGCCCAGATTGCGCATCAGGCTGAACATGGCGGTGCCCTCGTTGCGCAAGCCGGGCGCCAGGTTGGCGAACGCCACCGTCGTCAGCGGCACGAAGCACATGCTGGTGCCCAGGCCCTGCATGATGCCGGTCCAGAACACCAGCGTGCCGTCCATCAGCGTGTCGAAGCGGGTCATCAGCCACAGCGAGAGGCAGACCATGACGAAACCGCAGCCCATCAGCAGGCGGGCATCGACGCGTCCCACCAGGCGGCCGGCGACCACCATGGCCACCAGCGAGCCGACGCTGCGCGGCGCGGTGAGCAGCCCGGCGCGGAATACCGGGTAGTTCATCAGGTCCTGCAACATGGTCGGCATCAGCGCCAGGGTGGCGAACAGCGACATGCCGACGACGAAGATGAAGACATTGCCGGTGATGAAATTGCGGTCCGCGAACAGCGCCGGACGGATGAAGGGGTGCGGGCTGGACAGGCTGTGCACCACGAACAGGTAGAACGCCAGCCCGGCGACGACGGCTTCGATCCGCACTTCGCCGGCGCCGAACCAGTCCTTGAGCGGGCCGCGGTCGAGAAGCAGCTGCAGGGCGCCGACCGCAATGCTGAGCAGGGCAAAGCCGAAAAAGTCGAAGCGCGAGCGCCGCGTTTCGCCGTCGGGGATGAAGGCCAGCACGCCGAGGAAGGCCAGCAGGCCCAGCGGCACATTGATGTAGAACACCCAGCGCCAGCTGTAATTGTCGGTAAGCCAGCCGCCGAGGATGGGTCCGAGCATCGGCCCCAGCAGCACGCCCTGGCCCCAGGTGGCCATGGCCCGGCCGTGCCGTTCCGGCGGGTTGATGTCGAACAGCACCGCCTGCGACATCGGCACCAGGCCGGCGCCGGCCAGGCCTTGCAGGAAGCGGAAGAGCACGATCTGCGGCAGCGTCTGCGCCAGGCCGCACATCATCGAGGCCGCGGTAAACCCGGCCACCGACACCAGGAACAGGCGCTTGCGTCCGAACTGGCCGGCCAGCCAGCCGCTCAGCGGCGTCATGATGGCGGCCGCCACGATGTACGAGGTCAGCACCCAGGTCATCTGGTCCTGGGTGGCGGAGAGCGAGCCCTGCATCTTCGGCAGGGCGACGTTGGCGATGGTGTTGTCCAGGGTCTGCAGGATCGACGCCAGCATCACCGTGCCGGTGGTCATCAGGCGGATGCGCGGAGACATGTCCTGCACCCGCGCGCTCACGCCGGTGCTCACTGCGCCGCGCGCGCGCCGAACAGGCTGCGGCGGTGGCCGGTGTCGACCTCCACTGTGGCACTGAGACCGGCGTGCAGCGGCAGGTCGGCGTCGGCGCCGCTGCCGTCATGTTCGATCTCCAGCCGTACCGGCAGGCGCTGCACCACCTTGACCCAGTTGCCGGTGGCGTTCTCCGGCGGCAGGGCCGAGAACTGCGAGCCGGTGCCGGGGGCGATGCTGACCACGCGGCCCTTGAAGGTCCTGCCCGAATAGGTGTCGATATCCACGGTGGCGGGCTGGCCCGGCCGCATGTGGTCGAGCTGGTTTTCCTTGAAGTTGGCCTCGATCCAGACATCGCGGGTCGACATCAGCGCGAACACCGGGCTGGCCGCGTTGATGTAGTCGCCCACCTGCAGCTGCTCGACCTTGGTGACGATGCCGTCGTCGGGCGCCAGGATGCGGGTGTAGGACAGGTTCAAGTTGGCGCGGTCCAGCGCGGCCTGCGCCTGCTGCACGCTAGGATGTTGCTGCGGATCGATCTGCGGATCGCCGCCGAGCATGGCCAGCACGGCGGCGGCCTGCTGCTGCGCCGAGGCCAGCTGCTGGTGGGCCGCGTCCAGCGCATGCTGCGCCTGGTCGAACTGCATCTGCGAGGCGATGCCGGAGGCCAGCAGCTTCTGCTGCCGCGCCGTCTCGCGGGTCTGGTAATCCAGCGTGTCCTGCGCCGCCTTCAAGGCCGCCAGCTGCTGCCGGTAGCTGGCCTTGCCGGCGGTGATCTCCAGGCGCGCCGTGCCCAGCTTGGCCTGCGCTTCCTCCACCGCGATGCGGTAGGGCTGGTCGTCGAGCGTGAACAGCAGGTCGCCGCGGCGCACCCGCTGATTGTCCCGCACCGTGATCTGCGCCACCTGGCCGGGCACGTTGCTGCTGATGGAGGCGCGCGCCGCCTGCACGTAGGCGTCGTCGGTGGACATGTAGCGGCCGCCGGTGAGCCAGAAATACAGGCTGCCGACCGCCACCACCAGCACGCCGAGGATCATCAGCGGCAGGCGCAGCCGCGCCGCCAGCGATGGTTCGGACGCGCCGGCGACGCCGTCGATGCCGGGGCTGACCGCGCTCATGGGGACACCTTCTTGTTGGTCGGGCGCCTGCCTTCGGGCGGCACCGGCTGGTACCGCACCGGATCGACGCCGTCGGGAACCAGGTTGCTCAGGTTGCCGTGGACCCGCTCCAGCAGGTCCACCAGCTGGCCGCGCTCCGCCGCGGACAGGCCGGCCAGGGCCGCCGCCCGGGCGCGCTCGGCGACGCGCATGATTTCATCCACCACCGGCTCCGCCGACCGCCTCATGCACAATCGGCGCGCGCGGCGATCCGCGGGATCGGGCTGCCGCTCGACCCAGCCATCCCGCTCCATGCGGTCGAGGATGCGCACCAGGGTCATCGGGTCGGTATCGGTGAGCTCGGCCAGCCGCGCCTGGCTGATGCCCTCGTTGCGCTGCAGGTAAATCAGCACCTTGCACTGCGCCAGGGTCAGGTTCAGGGAGCCGGCCTCGCGCTCGAAATTGAGCGTGGACAGGCGTGACACGTCCTTGATCAGGAAGCCGAAATTGCTGATGCGGTCCATTGTTGCCCGGACATCGAAAAATTCTATTAGAGTGAGATAATATCATATCATATGATATCAAAATAGTGCAAGCGGTTCGATGCCCGCGCATTCCTAAACAGGCGGTGATCGGTGCTATAAGATCGACCGCGCAAGTCTCGCGCGGCGTGAGGGAGGGCGGCATGAGAACGTTGTGGCCGTCGATGGCCAAAATTCCGCGTCGGTGCCGTCGCGCATTGCCGGCGTTTGCTGCATGACTGATTGGCTGCTGCGGGTTCGCAACACGGTCCTCGGGCTCATCTTGATTCTGTCGTCAGCGGCTGCCTGGTGGCTGCTGCGGGATACCAGCCCCCATGCCGGATCGAATGTTACGGCCTTGACGGTCCCGTCTGCGGCTCAATTGCTCCCGGAAATGAAGCCGGCGGCGACCGCGCCAATGACCGCCCCATCCGTACCGAGCCATCGAGCCGCACCGCACGCCGACTTGGGGCGACGCCTGCAACTTCAACGGGAATTCTCGGGTTCGAATGACTTGCTTGGTTTCGTTCGCACCATCTTGCCGGCAGCGCGGGCCGGCGACGTGGAGGCACAACTGCAGATCGGTATGGCGTTGCAACTCTGTGCCAGTATTGCCAAGAAAGTGCGGGCGGCAAATGGAACCGCAAGCGACCCGGACGCCGACGAAATATCCGCGGCACGCTTGTCTATGCCGCGCTGCGCCGGCCTCTTGCAGGCACCCGAAGCAGAGGTGGGAACGGCCATGGACTGGCTCGGCAAGGCGGCCGCGCAGGGCAGCGGTCAAGCCATGCTGGCACAGGCCGCAGATCCGGACATCGTCCAGTCACGCGAAGAACGTCTGGCGGATGTGCATGGCGCAATTTCCGCCGAAGATCCGATGATAATCTTCCTGCTCGCGTATTCTGCTACGGAACTCGAACCCGATCTCAAAAAGGCCGCGGCGGACCTGACCTTGTGCGCGGTCGGTTATGACTGCTCGGCTTCCGGCTCGCTCTATGGCAACTTGTCCTGCCGGCGCAAAGGTTGCCTGCACGCCGATGGCGTAGAGCGGTATTACGAGTTGTCGCTCAGCCGCCAGCAATTCGCCGATGCGCTGGCCTACAGCCAGCGTCTTGCGGCCAATTTGTCCAGTGGAAGTTACGACTGGCCGGAAGCACAGGCACTAGAACAGGTGTTGCCGGACTCCCAGGCCGGCGATGCCGCGTCAGCCGTCCCTTCAAATCCCTAACTCACGCTCGCCGTCCGCCTTGCGTCTTCCGCCACTCGTCGGCATCGCTCAACGCTGCCGCGGCAAGATGTGCAAGCTGTGCCGGCAGATTGGGCTGGACGGCAAAGGGGAGGGCCCTGGAGCAAGTCCGGGGAGGGTCGATGAGAACGGTCATTACAAGCTGTCTGGCGCTATGGCTAAGCGCCTGCTCGCTCATGACGCCGGGCGAGGACGCAAAGGGCTCGGCGCTGCGCCAAAGGGCAGAGGCCGTGCTCACCGCGCTCAACCGCTATATCCGGGCCAACGGCAAGGCCCCGGCAACGGTGCAGGCGCTGGTGCCGGTCTATATCGCCGCGCTGCCGGCGCAACCGGAACTGAACTACTCGGTCAGCCGCGGCACGCTGCTGTTCAGCTATGCGGCGGAGTGGCCGGTCGGCAGCATCAATGCCTGCCAGGCGCGTTTCGGCGAAACGGAGTTTCGCTGCGAGCGCTACCGCTGATCTTCCTGTTTCCGGGGCGCTGCTCTTCAGCCGCCGGAAATCTTCTCCATGCAGGAATTCCAGGCCTGCGCATGGGCCTCGGCCCGCGTCTGCGTTTGCGCGTACACGCCGGCGATGATCGACTGCGGCAATGCGCCGGGGAATCCGGCGAAGTACTCGTCGACCTTCTCGATCGGCACGCCCCCCTCCCTGGAGGCCTGGGCGGTGGCTGCGATCATGCTGTTGAGCATGCAGAAGGAGGCGGGACCGGAGCGGTCGCGCGGCACGGCGGAGACGTGGGCGGCGCAGTCGGTGAAAAAGACCGTGGCGTAGTCCCAGACGTTGCCGATGCGATCGTCGTAAACTTTGTCGACGGTGGCCAGGGTCAGCGGCGCATTCGAGCGGTCGGCGAAGAAGGCCTTGGCGTCCTGGCGCGATGCGCCGTTGCGCTTCATTTCGGCGATGATCATGGCGCTGTCGGTGAGCGCCGAGCAGCCGAACATGCTGGCGCGCTCCTTCGCCGTGTAGAGCGCCGCGGGCATGGGGGCGGAGTCCGCGCTTGCCGGAACGGGCGCCGGGGGCGGATTCGAGGCGCAGCCGGCGCCCAGGCAGAGCAAGGTGAAGGCCAGGGCGCGGAAGATTTTCATGCGGCCATATTATCGTGTGCCGCGTCGGCGGACAGAATCGCCGCTATCATAAAGACCGATGCCGACAGACTTTGCATGAATACCAGGATCCCCCCGGGCCGCAGGTCGGCGACCGCGCGCATCGAGCGCGCGCCGCTGACGCCGTTTCGCCTGTCCGACACCTTCGAGTCGGTCAAGGACATCTTCGAGGAAAAGCGCTCCTTCACCCGGCGCGTCATGGTGGCCGGCCTGCTGGTGCTGCTGCTGGCGGGCCTGCTGGTGGCGCGGCTGGCGCAGATCCAGCTGGTGCAGCACGATTACTACGTGACCCGGGCGGACGAGAACCGCATCCGCCTGATCCCGGTGCCGCCGGTGCGCGGCCTGATCTACGACCGCAACGGCGCCTTGCTGGCGCAGAACCTGCCGAGCTTCGCGCTAAAGATCACGCCGGAGAAGGTCAACGGACTGGAAAACACGCTGGCGCGGCTGGGCGACGTCATGCAGCTGAGCGACCGCGACATCGCGCGCTTCAAGGACCGCATGCACAAGACCCAGCGCTACAACGCCGTGCCGCTGCGCACGCACCTGTCGATGGAAGAAGTGGCCAGCTTCGAAGTGCGCCGCTATGAATACACCGGCGTGGAAGTGGTGGCCGAACTGGCGCGCGACTACCCGCTGGCCGACATCACCTCGCATCTGATCGGCTACGTCGGCGGCATTTCCGACGCCGACTATGCCAACCTGGATGAAAGCCAGTACCAGGGCCTGACCCAGATCGGCAAGGCCGGCATCGAGCGCAGCCACGAGGACGACCTGCGCGGCGTGCCCGGCAACAAGATGATCGAGGCCAACGCCGCCGGCCGCCGGCTGCACGATCTGCTCGGCCAGGGCACGCTGCCGGTGTCCGGCGCCGACCTGTACCTGAGCATCGACGCCAAGCTGCAGACCGTGGCGGAGCAGGCCTTCGGCGAACTGGACGGCGCGGCGGTAGCGCTCGATCCCAAGACCGGGGAGGTGCTGGCGCTGGTGAGCAAGCCGGGCTTCGCGCCGGCGCCCTTCGTCGAGGGCATCGACGGCGACAGCTACCGCGCCCTGCTGGACGATCCGGAGCGGCCGCTCTACAACCGGGCGTTGCTCGGCACGTATCCTTCAGGATCCACCATCAAGCCGTTCCTGGCCCTGGGCGGCCTTCACTTCGGCACCATCAACCCGGAAAAGCCAACGTTCGACCCGGGGTATTTCCAGCTGCCCGGCGTGGCGCGCAAATACCGCTGCGACAAGCGCACCGGGCATGGCTGGCTGGCGCTGGACCAGGCCATCGCGCAGTCCTGCGACGTGTATTTCTATCAGGCCGCGGTCAACCTGGGCATCGACCACATCGACGAGGTGTTGGGCGAATTCGGTTTCGGCCACGTCACCGGCGTCGACATCCCCAACGAGAAGGCCGGCATCCTGCCGTCGCGCGAGTGGAAGCGCCGGGTGCACCATGACGCCTGGTACCTGGGCGAGACGGTCAACATGGGCGTGGGCCAGGGCTATTTCACCGTGACTCCGATCGAGTTGGCCCAGGCGGTGGCGCGGCTGGCGATGCACGGCGGCGGCTTCAGGCCGCACCTGGTGCACGCGCAGAAGGACCCGGCCAGCGGCAATACCATCGAGATTCGGCCGGAGGCCCTGCCGCCGGTCAAGGATATCGAGGAGAGCGTCTATGCCCGCGTGATCAAGGGCATGACCATGGTGACCCAGGGCCCCACCGGCACCGCCTACGCGGTGTTCAAGGATGCGCCCTACGCCTCGGCGGGCAAGACCGGCACGGCCCAGGTCACCGCCCTGAAGCAGGACGAAACCTACGCGCCCAAGCTGGACACGGTGGCCAAGCAGCTGCGCGACCATGCCCTGTTCGTGGCCTTCGCGCCGGTCGACGATCCGCAGATCGTGGTAGCGGTGGTGGCGGAGCATGCCGGCTTTGGCGCCCACTCGGCGGCGCCGGTGGCACGGCAGATGATCGACCAGTACCTGCTGGGCAAGGTGCTGTATCAGCCGCCGCAGGCCAAGCTGCCGGTCACGCCGCAGGACATCGTGCCGGCCGAAGCGGACGATGACGACAATGCGATGCCGGCACCGGCGGCGGAAGGCTCGCCGGTGCCGCCCAACTGACAGCGCAACGGCTTAGCGGGCGAGGGCCTGGTGCTCGAACGGCGCCATGGCGGCGACGATGCGATTGCACACCTGGTAGCGGGTGCGCGAGGCTTCGCAGGCGAGGTAAGCATTCTCGACCACCGCGTTGTACTGGGTCTCGGTCAGCGACAGCCCGTATTTGACCGCCAGGTTCTGATCGGTGGAACCGGTCAGGATCAGGGTTTCCAGGTCGTCCTGCAGCGCCTTGCTGCGCGCGTAATCGCCGTTGAAGCCGAACACCTGGTTGATGCGGTTATCGCCCAGGATGTAGTAGTTGAGGTCCTGCGCCCACACGTCCATCGCCGCCTTGCTGCCGAAGCGGGTGTAGGTATCGGCGGGGACGCCGCTGTAGGTGACGTCGGCCTGCGCCGAAGTGGCGAGCAGCAGTGCAGCGGGTGCCAGCAGGGCAATAGCTTTGAGTTTGCGATTCATGATGAGCCTCCAACTTTTTTGACATCGAACAAGCGGACCGTTGCCGATCCGGACCAGCTGCGCCGCCTCGTTGCGTCGCGATACCTATTCTACGACCGTCGGCGCCGGCTGGATGCATCGGCCGCGGATTGTTCCAAGATGGTGCAGAGCCCGATCCGCGTACTACTGGCTGCGCTTGTCCCTGAAGAAGCTCCAGGCTTCCTCCGCGCTCTCGAAGTCCTCGTTCTGCCTGCCCACCAGCTGGCGGTACAACCAGCCATAGTGGTACTTCAGGCTTGGCTCGACGTGTCCGCCGTTCTGGATGGTGATCATTTCCACCTGCGGCCCATCATTGGGGCCGTAGACCAGCTTGCTGGCACGGGTCGGATCGTCGGCGGACAGGTGCGGGAAGATCGAGGCCGCCGGCGCTGCACCGGCCAGGCCGTCGGCGTGCAGCCAGAAGTCGCGGCTGGCTGCGGCGCCGATCACGAGGCTGCCGCTGACCTTGCCGCCGCCGTAAGGCACGATCGGGTCGGCGTCGCCATTGATCAGCAGCACCGAAACCCTGGGCGGCACGCCCCTGCAGGAGCTGCTGCCGGCCATGCTGGACGAGACGGCGGCGATGGCGGCCGGCACCGGGTGCATCTCCAGGGCCAGGCGGTAAGCCATCATGCCGCCGTTGGACATGCCCATGACATAGATGCGCCGGGGGTCGGCGCGGCCGGCTTGCACCAGGCCGGCGGCCACGCCCGCGGCGAAGGCGACATCATCGGCGTCGGGGTTCCGGGTGTCGTCGCCGCGGCAATCGTGCCAGCCGGTACGGTGGTCGCTGCCCTTGAGGCCCTGAAGCGCCGCGACCAGCAGGTCTTCGCGATCCACGATCGCCAGCCACGCGCTGAGCGGTGAAGGCACGACGCCCTGGCCCAGGGCGTTGGCAGCCGTTCCGATATGCCCGTGCAGCAGCAGCACCAGCGGCCGCGCGCCGGGGCCCGGCGCGGCAGGCGCGGCGAGGATGTATTGGCGGGCGCCGCCGGGCGCGTCGAAGCTCAGTTGCTGCTGCACGGCGGCGTGCGCGGCGCCGGCCAGCAGCATCGCGGCGGCTATAAGGTTGCGGAAGACACGGCTGCGGTTCATCGCGGGGTTTCCTCATCCCTGGGGCGCCGGGCCATTTTAGGCTCCAGGGTTCCCCCGGCCAAAGGAGCGCGGCGGCAGCGTTGCGCAGTCTGCACGAAATCTGCACCGTACCGGCAAGGATTCTGCAAGCGGACCCGCTACAGTGGCCGGCATTCCGAATCGCTCAAGGTCCGCTTCCAGCATGCGAGTCTTCCAGCCCGGGCGCCGCGCCTTTCTGATCGGTGGCGCCATGCTGCTGCCCGGCATCTCCGCCGCGGCCCTGGGCGACGAGGCCGGCAAGCCGGAGCGCAGCGCGATCCGGTCGATCGCCGCCATCGAGCGGCGCCTCGGCGGCCGTGTCGGTCTGGCCGTGCTGGATACCGCCAGCGGCAAACGCATCGACTTCCGATCGGCCGAGCGTTTCCCGATGTGCAGCACCTTCAAGTTCCTGGCGGTGGCCGCGGTGCTGAAGCGGGTGGACGAAGGCCGCGAAGCCCCCGATCGCCGCATCGCCTACGATGCGGCCGACCTGCTCGCCTATGCGCCGATCGCCAGGCAGCACCTGCCGGAAGGCGGCATGAGTCTCTCGGCGCTGTGCGCCGCCGCGATCGAATACAGCGACAACACTTGGGCGCGGATTCGCGTCAGAAGCTGGAAGACTGGCTGGCCGCCAACACCACCGGCGGGGCCAGGCTGCGCGCGGGCTTACCGCAGGACTGGCGGGTCGGCGACAAGACCGGCACCGGCGAACGCGGGGCTGCGGGGGATATCGCCATCCTCTGGCCGCCTCGCCGGCAGCCGTTGCTGGCGACCGCCTATCTGGCCGGTTCCCCCGCTTCCCTTGCGTCGCGCAATACTGCGCTGGCCGGACTGGGGCGTATCATCGCGGACAGCTTCTAAAAGCCGGACCCTCAGGTTCAGCGCTGCGCGTTCACTGCTGCGGCAGCGTCACCACGGGACCGGCTTCGACGCCGCGCCGGGGAGTCGGCGCGGCCTTGAGCGGCTGCGCCGCGACCTTAGGCGGCGGCTGCACCGGAGCGGTATACGCGGCCGGTTCCGGCGCGGCCGAGGCGACTTCGACG
Organism: Verrucomicrobiota bacterium; assembly: GCA_903970595.1. Taxonomy (GTDB): domain Bacteria; phylum Pseudomonadota; class Gammaproteobacteria; order Nevskiales; family Nevskiaceae; genus Nevskia. The sequence goes on along the minus strand of CAJCJI010000394.1, from coordinate 2,833 downwards.
CTGCCGTGAAACGGCATGTTGACCGCGGGACCGATCAGGGGGCCGGAGGCGGCGGCGGCCTCGGTGTTCGGCGGCAATTGCACCACCGGCGCCGGGGGCTTGCGCGAGTCGGCTTGGGCCAGGGTGCCGCAGGCGGTAATACCGAGGGCGACGGCCCAAATCGTGCGATTGCTGTGCTTCATGGCGGCTCTCCGCTTCAAGGACGGCAGGACTTCGACCCAGCGCGGCGCCGCGAAGTTCTGATGAAATGGCAGCGGACGGACGCCTTGCTTATGCTTGAATGTTAGCTGAAAAGGGGATGGGGACGTGAGATTGAGGATGTTTGCGGGGGTGCTTCCGGCCATTGCCCTGGCTGTTCTGGCGGGGCTGGCCTTGGCGCAGCCGCCCCTGAAGGAGGATGACGGCGAGCGCTTCACCGCGTTTCTCGGCCTGCACCTGAACATCGGCACGCTGGACGATGTCCAGGCCCGGCTGGGCAAGACCCCGCTGATCGAAGACAGCGAAGGCGAGGAATACGAGGCGCGGGTGTGCTACCTGGGCTCGAACGGCGTGGTGAGCTTCATTTCCTCGGTGCCGCGGCTGGAGTTGTCCGGCCTGGAATTGCGCGAGGCGGTCAGCGGCAGCGCCGAGGGCTGCCGCGAACTGCATGGCCGCAATGCCGAGGCATCCCGCGATCTGTCCGGCCTGAGCTTGGGCATGAGCAAGGCGCAGTTCGCCGCCGTGCTGGGCGAGCCGCTGCGCTGGGAAGGCGACACCGGCCAGCGCCTGTTCGAAAGCGAGCGGAAAATGACGGCCGGCGAGCGGGTCCTGTTCAAGGACTCGCCGGAACTGTTGGCGCGGGGCACGTTCAATATCAATGTCACGGTGACCGGCACTTTCGTCGAGGACCGGCTGCAGCAGCTTCGCGTGTGGAAGCTGGTCAGCACCTGACCGCCGGGCATCCTATGCGCTACCGCTCTTCAGCCCCGATTCAGCATTAGGCTGTTATACCCACTCCAAGACCGTAGGGTACTGCCGTTAATCTATACACAGCGCACAGGAGTCGCCATGAACCGTGAACTCAGCGAAATGGAGCTGATGGCCCTGAACAACATCGCCGCCGGGCGCGATCCCTTCGGCGAGTGTCATGTGCGCGGTGACTACGGCAAGTGCATGCTGACCCTGGCGGCACTGCGGCGCGCGGGCCTGATCGATCATCACGATCGCCTGACCGACGCCGGGCACGGGGTGCTGACCAGCAGCGCGGCCTGAGCCCGGCGGCCAGCGGCGAAGTAGCCCGGGGACTACCGCGGGTCTTGTATGATCTCCCGCCGCAGCCAGTAAATGCCCTGTACCAGGCCCAGGACCTCCAGCCCCGCGTAAATCCACACGATCATGCCCGGCACGCCATCGAGCACCAGGCTCAGCAGCCGGCCGGCCTCCAGACCGGCCAGCACCACCGTTACCATCCATAGGGCCGGCCGCCTCAATCCGGGGTAGTGGGCGCCGGCGATCAGGAAGATGCCGATTGCCAGCGTGACGCCGCCGGCGGTGCCCCGCTCCTGGCTGAAGCTGTTGACCGCTTCCATATGCAGTCCCAACACGCCCAGCGCGGTGTTCGGATCGATCAGGCTGTAGAACCCGGCCAGGGCAAATAGTAGCCCGGCGACGAACAAGAACCCGATCATGTGCAAGCTCCCTGGAATCCCTTAAGTTAGCCATTATTAGGCCACCGTAAGAAATCGGGAGTCGGGCGATGGCGGGATATTCCGGTACCCCCCTGGTCAGGAAACTGGGCATCAAGCCGGGCTTCAGCCTGACCGTCATAGGCGCGCCGATGGATTATGCGGGCCTGCTCGGGGAGATGCCGGATAATGTCCAGATCAGTGAACGGATCAACGCCGCCGCCGATTGCGTGCATCTGTTCGAAACCAGCCGGGCGGGCCTCGCCGCCCATCTCAAGACCCTGACCAAAAACCTCAAGCCGCAGGGTATGGTGTGGGTTTCCTGGCCCAAGAAATCCTCCGGCGTGGCCAGCGAAATCCGCGAAGACACCATCCGCGAACTGGCGCTGCCGCTGGGCCTGGTGGACGTGAAGGTCTGCGCGGTCGACGACACCTGGTCGGGCCTCAAGCTGGTCTGGCGGCTGGAGCAGCGCAAGCTCATGGGGGACCGGTGATGAAGGTCAGCGAAGCCGTGCTGGCGCGCCGCTCGGTACGGGCCTTCCTGCCGACCCCGGTGCCGCGCTCCCTGCTCGAAGAGGTGCTGGCCAAGGCGGCGCGCGCGCCGTCCGGCGGCAACCTGCAGCCCTGGCGGATTTACGTGGTGAGCGGCGAGCCGCTGGCCCGGTTCAAGGCGCAGGCCGCCCAGGCCGTGCGGCAGTCGCCGATGGGCGAGGCACCGCTGGAATATGACATCTACCCCAAGTCCCTCAAGGCGCCGTATCGGGACTACCGCTTCAAGAACGGTGAAGACCTTTACGCCACGCTGGGCCTTGCGCGCGAGAACAAGTTTGCCCGGCTGGGCTGGTTCGCCAACAACTTCCAGTTCTTCGGCGCGCCGGTGGGCCTGTTCTGCCTGGTCGACCGGCAGATGGGGCCGCCGCAGTGGTCGGACCTGGGCATGTACCTGCAAAGCCTCATGCTGCTGCTGCGCGAAGCCGGCGTGGATTCCTGCCCGCAGGAGTGCTGGTCCATCATCCATAAGACGGTACGGAGCTTTCTGGCGGCGCCTGAGGAACTGATGCTGTTCTGCGGCATGGCCATCGGCTACGAGAATCCCGCGGCGCCGGTCAGCCGCATGCGGGCGGAGCGGGCGCCGCTGCAGGACTTCTGCCGCTTCATCGATTGATCGG
>CAJCJI010000393.1 GCA_903970595.1 Verrucomicrobiota bacterium | reverse complement strand
GCACTTCAGCGCGTGCGCGAGAATCGCAGCTTCACCGGCGGTGCGGATGAGCTGGATGTGATCGTGGCCGCGCCGCATGCCTCATCAAGCTGCATCGTCGTGGTGTCGGTGCGCGACGGCATCAACTTCGGCCACGGCAGTTTTTTTCCGCGCCATCCGCCGAATGTCGAAATGGGCGAACTGCTGGCCGGTTTCATCGCGCAGTATTATCTCGACCGGCCGATTCCGCCGGAGATTCTGGTCAGCCACACGCCGGACGAATGCGAATGGCTGGCGCATTCACTTGCCGCGCGCGCCGGCCGCAAGGTGCGCATCAGCGAGCCGCAGCGCGGCTCCAAAGTGAAGCTGCTGACGATGGCGACGAGTACGGCCGCGCAATCGCTTTCCACACGCCTGGTCGAATCCGCCAGCATGGATCAACGCCTGCTCGAATTGCAGCAGGCGCTGGATCTGGAACGGCCGCCGCAACGGCTCGAATGTTTCGACATCAGCCATACCGGCGGCGAGAAAGCGGTCGCATCCTGCGTGGTGTTCGATGGCGAAGGCCCGCTCAAATCCGGCTATCGCCGCTTCAACATCGAAGGCATCACGCCGGGCGATGATTACGCGGCGATCAAGCAGGCCGTGCATCGGCGTTATGCGCGCATCAAGAGCGGCGAAACGCAGGCGCCGGACGTGTTGTTCATCGACGGCGGCAAAGGCCAGCTGGCCGCCGCACTCGAAGCACTGGCCGAAATCGAATTTCCGAATCTGCGCGTGGTGGCCATCGCCAAAGGGCCAACCCGCAAGCCCGGTCTCGAACAGCTGATTCTGCCGGAACGCGAGCAGCCATTGATGCTGCCGCCGGACTCTCCCGCGCTGCATTTGATCCAGCGTATCCGCGACGAAGCGCACCGGTTTGCGATCACCGGCCATCGTGCGCGGCGCGACAAGGCGCGGCTGACCTCAAGCCTCGAAGCGATCGAAGGGCTCGGCCCGACGCGGCGAAGGGCGCTGCTTAAAACGCTGGGCGGATTGAGCCAGGTGAAGCGTGCCGGCATCGATGAACTCGCGCGCGTCGACGGCATCAGCCGGCGACTGGCCGAGCGTATTTACGCCAGTTTTCACGGCTGAGACTGGGCGCTCTCCGGCTAATGCCGATCCGGAAGGTCTGAGCCAAGTGCCGGAGATTGTCGGTATTGAATGTCACCCAGCCAGGCGAGAAGTTTCGGGCCTCCTCGTCGATCGAAAAGAATTCAGCCGGAATCATCAGAAATCTCCGTAGCTGAAAACCGGAAAACCGATCGGCTCCGTTCGACTAAACTTTCATCCCATGAAGTTGCCGATGTAGTCCGCGCCGCGCACCAGACCGACCCAACCACGACACTCTCACCATGAGAGTCAATACTCCAACCCTGCTGACGATCGGGCGCGTCGCCGTCATTCCGCTCGTGCTGGCGCTGTTTTATACCGATTGGCCGCCGGCGCGGCATTGTGCGGCGCTGCTGTTCATCGCGGCGTCGATCACCGACTGGCTCGATGGCTGGCTCGCGCGCCGCTTGAACCAGACCAGCGCTTTCGGTGCTTTTCTCGATCCGGTTGCGGATAAACTGCTGGTCGCAGTCGCGCTGGTGATGCTGTTGCGCGACGATCCGCGCGGCATCATGGCGGTGCTAGCAGCAGTCATCATCGGACGCGAGATCACCATTTCCGCTTTGCGTGAATGGCTCGCGGAATTGGGTCAGCGCAGCCGCGCTGCGGTGAGTTACATCGGCAAACTGAAAACCGCCTTCCAGATGACGGCGATCAGCCTGATGCTGTGGCAAACCCCGATCTGGACTATTCCGATCTACGACTTCGGCTATTTCCTGCTGTTCGCCGCGGCCGCGTTAACGCTGTGGTCGATGATCAGCTACCTACGCGCCGCCTGGCCGGTGATGCGCGACAACTCTTGAGATCGTCCGATCCTCGCAACGCCGACTGGCATGGATTTGATTGCGGATCAGCCGGCCGGATCGGAAATCCTCCGAATGGATATCGTTCAAGACCTCAGCTGGCGGACTCGGCCCGGAGCGGCTTCAAGTTGTTATCCGAAGCTTCACGAATGCGCCATCAGCGAACCGCGCCCGAACACTTGACACGCTGCGTTCGCCCCATACAATAGCGGCCTCAGCAAGCGGGAATAGCTCAGTTGGTAGAGCGCAACCTTGCCAAGGTTGAGGTCGCGAGTTCGAGCCTCGTTTCCCGCTCCAGTTCATTTGCTGCCGAAAAAACCTCGTGAGCAACGAGGTTTTTGTTTTTCGGGGTCACGGTTTTGCGTTTTCGATAACGAGGCAGGCCGAAGTTCGACTTTCAGTATTTCGCTAAGGCTCGGTGGCAGAGTGGTGATGCAGGGGACTGCAAATCCCCGTACGTCGGTTCAATTCCGGCCCGAGCCTCCAATTAACAATCCGTAAGATGTCCAGATAAGTTCTGAGAAGTGCTGAGAAGTCAATGCAAGCCCCGCCAGACGGGGTTTTTTATTGCTTCTCGATCCGGCGGCATCCCGCATTAAAATCAGCCAACATCCACAAGACTGTCTCCCGGTACTTTCCCCAAGCTTTCCCAAAATATTTACCTCAAGCCCGGCTTGAATCGCCGGTCTATTCGCCGAAGCTCTGCCGATTCGTAGCTCCTCATTTCAGGGCTGAGCCCTCGCCGTGCCAACGCTTGAACGGATTACCCCTCATGACGATGGACCTTCCACCCGCTCCGCAAACGCTGCGGCCGAATCTGATTCTTGCCATCTGCTGCCTCAGTCTGTTGATGATCTCGATGGATTCGACCATCGTCAACGTAGCGCTGCCGGCGATCCGTCTCGATCTCGGCGCATCGATTTCAGGGCTGCAATGGATCATCGACGCCTACACGCTGGTCTTCGCCAGCCTGCTGATTCTCGGCGGCTCGATGGCCGATCGTCTAGGCCGGCGGCGCATCTTCCAGACCGGCATGATGCTGTTCGCGCTCGGCTCGCTGCTATGTAGTTTAGCCACCGATATCCGTAGCCTCATCCTGTTCCGCGTGGTGCAGGCGCTCGGCGCGACCATGCTCAATCCGGTGGCGATGGCCATCATCACCAACACCTTCGTCGAGCCAAAAGCGCGTGCCCGCGCCATCGGCCTGTGGGGTGCGATCGCCGGCATCTCGATGGCCCTCGGTCCACTGGTGGGTGGCGCGTTGACGCAAGGCATCGGCTGGCGCTCGATCTTCTGGATCAACCTGCCGATCGCCGCGCTGGCTTTCTTGCTATCCGCGCTGTTCATCCCGGAATCGAAAGCACCGCGTGCGCGCCGGGTCGATCCCGTCGGGCAAGTGCTGGTGTTCACGCTCCTCGCGGCCCTCATCAGCGCTGTCATCGAAGGGCCGCGTGCCGGCTGGCATTCGCCATTGATTGAAGGCTTGTTCGGGCTTTCGCTAGCGGCCTTGATCGCCTTGCTCATCTATGAGCCGCGCCGCCGCGATCCCTTGCTCGACCTGCGTTTCTTCCGCAGCATTCCCTTCAGCAGCGCCGCCTTGACTGCCATCTTCAGCTTCGCCGCCTTCTCCGGCTTCCTGTTCCTCAATGCCCTGTATTTGCAGGAAGTCAGAGGCCTATCTGCATTCCAGGCCGGCTTGCGGACCTTGCCTTTGGCACTGGCGACGATCCTCTGTTCGCCGCTGTCGGGGCGACTCGTCGGCGCTTATGGCACGCGATCACCCCTGTTGATGTCAGGCATGGCGACCACGCTCAGCGCCGTCATGCTGACGCAGCTGACGGCCACCACCTCGATCGCCTGGCTGATCTCGGCCTATGTGATCTTCGGCATCGGCTTCGGGCTGGTGAACGCACCCATCACCAACACGGCGGTTTCCGGCATGCCGCGCGCACAAGCCGGGCTGGCCGCGGCCGTGGCATCCACCAGCCGGCAGGTCGGTGCCTCGCTGGGCGTTGCGATTGCTGGCACCATCGTCAGCGCCAGCATCAGTGCTGATGCCATTGCCAGCAGCGGGTTTCCGCAAGCCACGCATGCCGTCTGGTGGATCGTCGTCGGCAGCGGCCTGGCAGTCTGTCTGCTCGGCTGGCTCGCCAATACACGCTGGGCGCAAACGACGGCACGCCTTGTCGCCGGTGCGATGGAGCCTGCTGTATAAGCTGCCGATAGCCTTGTCTTTCTCTCACTGATCGCACGCTGATACCGGCCTTGATTGCGATCCACCTGAAGGCCATGTTCCGCGCGACCCGATCCCCTTTGCGGGCGAAGCCATTTTGCTCAACACTAATCGCATTCCTCACTTGCAGGCATCACCGATGCGCGGATTCCGTTGCTTCGCGGCTGCTGTCTTTCTAGCTTCAAGCGCATCTCTCGTTGCCGCCAATGCGGACGATCCCACAACGGCGCCGAATGCGGAGAACGGATTGAACCCGATAGATGCAGACACCCTCGCGCACATCCGCGATACCGCGATGACCAGCGGCTGGGCCTATCAGCAACTCAGCGATCTGGCCGATCGCATTGGCCCGCGGCTGGCCGGTTCGCGGGGTGCGGAGGCGGCGGTTGCGCAAGTTGCGGAAGCACTGCGTGCGATCGGCGCGAACGTCACCCTGCAACCGTGCAAGGCCACGCATTGGGTGCGCGGGCTTGAGACGGGTGAACTGGTGGCGTATCCCGGTCAGCCGCAAGGCATTACCCAGCACTTGTCGCTCACCGCACTCGGTGCCTCCGCCGCTACCCCCGCGCAGGGCTTGGTCGCGCCGGTGTTGCTGGTTCACGACTTCAGCGAACTCGCCGCCCAGCGCCAGCAGGTGAAGGGCAGCATTGTGGTGTTCGATGAACACTTCAGCCAATTACTGGCCGAGCGTGGACATGCCGGCTCTGCCTACGCCGCTGCGGCGGAGTATCGAACGCGCGGACCTTCCGTCGCCGCCGAGATGGGTGCCCTGGCCGTGCTGGTGCGATCCGTCGGCGGTGCGGACTACCGCCTGCCGCATACCGGTATCACCGAATGGCGGCCGGGGCAGGTGCCTATTCCCGCCGCCGCCTTGACCACCGAAGATACCGACCTCATCGCCCGACTCTCGACGCAAGGCCCCGTGCGGATCAAGCTGGTGTTGACCCCGCAAAGCCTGCCGGATGTGGACAGCCATAACGTGATCGCCGACATCCCCGGCCGCGAGTTGCCCGAACAGGTGGTCATCGTCTCTGGCCATCTCGATTCCTGGGATCTCGGCACGGGCGCGATGGACGATGGCATGGGCCTCACCGCCGCAATGGGCGTGGCGCAAGTGCTGCAAACCCTGCATCTGCATGCGCGCCGCACGATCCGCGTGATCGCCTGGATGGACGAAGAAAACGGCTCCGGCGGGAGCAAGGCCTATTACGAATCGGTGAAGTACCAGCTGCCCACGCAGACGGCCGCCATTGAAAGCGACTTCGGCCTTGGCCGTCCGCTCGGCATATCGGCGGATATCCTGCCCGCGCAGAGCGACTGGCTGAACCCGGTATTCGCGGCTCTTGCCCCGCTCGACATCACCGCCTTCGATCGCCGCAAAGGCGAGCTTGGTGCGGACATCGGCCCGCTCGCCGGCGTACCGCGCTTCGCCCCGGTGCTGGATACCCGGCATTACTTCGACTACCACCACACCGCCGCGGACACGCTCGACAAGGTCGACCCCGACAACCTGCGCCGCGAAGTCGCACTGCTCGCCGTGCTCAGCTTCACCCTCGCCGAAATGCCCGAAGCCTTTGCCCGCGTGCCGGCGGATGTGAATACCCATTGAGCGGTGATGTAAACACGCATTCGCCTTGAGGCCGGTCGAACCCGGCATAAGGAAAGCCGCAAACGGCGGCTCCACCGAAAAGCCGAGGTTCATGGGCATTGCGGAGCCGGGTACCCGCCTGTGGAACCGCGGGACTTGAACTCGCTTGACAGGAAGGTTTACCCCCAGGGCGAGGGCGCTCAGCCCCGCGCCTGCTCGCGCAATCCGCGCCGGAGTGGGGCATCGTCCCGCCTGACAATTAGCGAACTTGCACTTAAGTGGCTCTATTTGCGCGGATTGCTCCGTCGATCACTATCATCATCGCTCAACAAGTACGCACAGCCTGCTCCCGAGGGTGCTAAATCCTGCCCGCAAGGCACGCAGACCTTGCCGGCAAGCTGCCCACACCTTGCCTGCAAGTGCCGGTGACCTTGCATGCAAGCTGTGCTCTCCCTGCATGCAAGGTCTCCACACATCGCATGCAATGTCTCTACACCTTGCATGCGATGTCCCCACACCTTGCATGCAAGGTCAGCAGAGGTTGCATGCAAGCTGTCCACACCTAGCATGCAAGGTGTACGGACATCGCATGCAAGGTCTCCTCACCCTGCATGCAAGGTGAGCGATCACCGCATGCAAGGTGTGGGCACTTTGCCGGCAAGGTCCACGAACATCGCCGGCAAAGTGCCGCAATATTGCCTGCTGGCAGCGGTCTGAAACTGCGCGAGCGGCGGCCGGCTCGGGAGGCTCCAGCAACCCGCCCGCTAGCAGCCTTGGGCAAGCCGGCGTAACTCAAGCTCATGCTTGCAGGTCGCGGGGCTAGAATCGGTAGGGCAGCCTCGGCCAAACCTGCGCCACTCAGGCCCGGCGGGGTGTAACACGAGGGTTCCATTCCATAATGAAAGGACTCCGCACACCGCCCAGTGCAAGCCGGGCGGTGTTTTGCGTTGAAGGCATCGCACAAGGGCAGGGTGTTGTCTTGCCGGCCGCGTGAAGATGCGTTTTGCGAGCATGGATCGTTAAAAACAGAGGGCGGGACGAGGTCCTCCGCCCAATACAATCTTGTGGGCGATTCCAGGGTTCATCGATTTGTGCGGGCCCGTATTGATGCGGCCTGGGGATAGCAATACTGAACCGCCCCGGAAATCTTGGAGACTCGTTGGTGTGAGTCACGCTGCTTTGGCGTACTCGGGGATTTGTGAATAGTAAGCGGCTTCAGCCTCGGCTGGCGGAATGTTGCCGATGGGCTCCAGCAGCCGACGGTTGTTGAACCAGTCGACCCAGTTCAGCGTAGCCCACTCGACGTCTTCGCGACGCTGCCAGGATGGCTTCCGGTGAATCACCTCGGCTTTGTACAAGCCGTTGATGGTCTCCGCCAGGGCGTTGTCGTAGGAGTCCCCGACGCTGCC
>CAJCJI010000392.1 GCA_903970595.1 Verrucomicrobiota bacterium | reverse complement strand
CGGGAGGCGGGAGGCGGGAGGCGGGAGGCGCAAAAGCGCGAGCGCCGGCTGCTTGATTCAGCTTTATTTGGAGGCTGGCACCGAAGAATTCAGAGGGCATGAAGAATCGTTGCCGAAAGCGCGTGTGCGCGCAAGGCTTTTCGCAGTTCACGCCTCTCGCCTCTCGCCTCCCGCCTCCCGATCCCCCCCGATCAGTGCCTCAACGTAGGCCTCTGCTTCAAACGGCTCCAGATCTTCCAGGGCCTCGCCCAGGCCGACGAAGCGGATCGGCAGCGCCAGGCGCCGCGCGATCGCCAGCAGCACGCCGCCCTTGGCGGTGCCGTCGAGCTTGGTGATGGTGATGCCGGTCAGGCCGATCGCCTCGTGGAACTGCACCGCCTGGTTCAGCGCATTCTGGCCGGTGGTGGCGTCCACCACCAGCATCACCTCGTGCGGCGCGTAGGGGTCGTGCTTCTGCACCACGCGCTTGATCTTGCGCAGCTCGTCCATCAGGTGGCTTTGCGTATGCAGGCGGCCGGCGGTATCGGCAATCACCAGGTCGGCGCCGCGGCTCTTGGCCGACTGCACCGCGTCGTAGATCACCGAGGCCGAATCCGCCCCGGCGCCCTGCGAGATCATCGGCACGCCGGCGCGCGCGGCCCAGGTGGCCAGCTGCTCCACCGCCGCGGCGCGGAAGGTATCGCCGGCGGCCAGCAGCACCTGGTGCCCGTCGTTCTTGAAGCGCGCGGCCAGCTTGCCGATGGTGGTGGTCTTGCCCACGCCGTTGACCCCGGCCACGAACAGCACGTAGGGCTTGATGTAGGGCGGGATCACCAGCGGCTTGGCGATCGGCTGCAGGATTTCCAGCAGGGCCTTTTTCAGCGCGGCGCGCAGCTGCGCCTCGTTCTTGATGCGCCCGGCGCGCAGGTCCGCGCCAAGCCGCTCGGTGAGCCAGGTGGTGACCTCGATGCCGGCGTCGGCCAGCAGCAGGCGGTCGCCCAACTCGTCGATGGCGTCCTCCTTCAGCGCGTCGGCGCTGAACAGCCGTCCCAGGTCGTAGGTGAGCCAGGAGTCGCCGCGGTTGAGGTTCTTGCGGAACTTGGCAATGAGGCCGGCGTTCTCGCTCATGAAGCGCCCAGCTCGGCGAAGGCGGCGCGGGCGGCGCTCAAGGTCAGCCCGATCTCCTCGTCGCCGTGGGCGGCGGAGACAAAGCCGGCTTCATAGGCGGAGGGCGCCAGGTAGACGCCGCGCTTGAGCATGGCATGGAAGAAGCGCTTGAACGCCGCCGCGTCGCAAGCCATCACCTCGGCGAAACTGGTCACCGCCGCGGCACGGGTGAAAAACAGCCCGAACATGCTGCCGACCTGCACCGTGGTGAACGGCACCCGGGCGGCCTTGGCGGCGGCGCGCAGGCTGTCGAGCAGGCCGGAGGTGGCGGCTTCCAGCTCCGCATACACCTGCGGGTCGTCGAGCTGGCGCAGCAGCGCCAGCCCCGCCGCCATCGCCAGCGGATTGCCGGACAAGGTGCCGGCCTGGTACACCGGCCCCACCGGCGCCAGCTTCTGCATGATGTCGCGGCGGCCGCCGAAGGCGCCCACCGGCAAGCCGGCGCCGATGATCTTGCCCAGCGTCACCAGGTCCGGCGTGATGCCGTAGAGCCCGGCGGCGCCGCGCGGATGCACGCGGAAGCCGGTCATCACCTCGTCGAAAATCAGCAGCGCGCCGTGTTCCGTGCACAGGCGCCGCAGGCCTTCCAGGAAGCCGGGTGCCGGAGGCACGCAATTCATGTTGCCGGCCACCGGCTCGACGATGATGCAGGCGATGCGGTCCGGGTTGGCCGCGAACAGCCGCTCCACCGAGTCCAGGTCGTTGTAATCGGCGGTGAGGGTGAGCTTGGCGAATTCGGCCGGCACGCCCGGCGAGGTCGGCACGCCGAAGGTCAGCGCGCCGGAGCCGGCCTTGACCAGCAGGGCGTCGCCGTGGCCGTGGTAGCAGCCCTCGAACTTGAGGATGCAGTCGCGGCCGGTGTAGCCGCGCGCCAGGCGCAGCGCCGACATGGTGGCCTCGGTGCCGGAGTTGCACAGGCGCACCTGCTCCAGCCCCGGCACCCGCGCGCACAGCAGTTCCGCCATCTCGATTTCCAGCTCGGTCGGCGCGCCGTAGCTCACCCCCACCTGGGCCTGGCGCAGGATCGCCTCGCGCACCGCCGGATTCTGGTGGCCCAGGATCATCGGCCCCCAGGAGCCGACGTAGTCCACGTAGCGCTTGCCGTCGGCGTCGGTCAGCCAGGCGCCGTCCGCGGAGGCGATGAAGCGCGGCACCCCGCCTACCGCGCGGAACGCGCGCACCGGCGAGTTGACCCCGCCCGGTATGCTGAGCTGGGCGCGCTCGAAGAGTTGTTCGGAACGATCCATGAGTGAGTAGCAGTTTCCAGTTATCGGGTGGAAGTTTCCAGCAAACGGCTAAAAACGGCTCGCGCAAAGACGCAAAGCCGCTAAAAAAGAAAAAGCTGAAGCTTTAGGTACAAAAGCTTTTTTGCGGCTTTGCGTCTTTGCGCGAGATCGCTTTGGCTTTGCCGCTAGCATGGCGCTGCGAACAATCGGCTATAGGCCCGCGCGGCCGCTTCCACCGCCACGGGCTCGGCGTTGCCAAACACGCCTTCCACCGCCGCGATCAGGTCCGCCCCTGCCGCCAGCAGCGCGCCGCCATTGCCGGGCGTGATGCCGCCGATCACGCACACCGGCAGGCTCAACCGGGCCCGTGCCTGCCGCAGCAATTCCAGCGAGGCCGGCGGCGCGTCCGGCTTGGTGTTGGAAGCAAAAAAGCGGCCGAAGGCGACATAGTCGGCGCCGGCGGCCACGGCCGCGTCCGCGCGCGCAAGCGAAGGGCCGCAGCTGGCGCCGAGGATGGCCTGCGGCCCCAGCGC
>CAJCJI010000391.1 GCA_903970595.1 Verrucomicrobiota bacterium | reverse complement strand
CCCGGCCAGCACCTCGCCCAGAGGATGGTGGTAGTAGCTGGCGGCCCAGCGGCACAGCGCCAGCAGCTCGGCATCGAGCAGCGGTGCGGGGTCCAGCACCGCCGTAATCGGCCGGCACTCGAACTCCGGCGCGGCGACTTCGCGCGGCGCCTCCACCACCACGCCGATCTGTTCGCGCCGCCCGAACGGCACCCGCACCCGCACCCCCGGCTGCAGCCGGGCGGGGTCGCTGCCGGCCACCGCATAGTCGAAGCAGCGCCGCAGCGGCGCGGCGATGGCCACGCTGACCAGCTGCATGCTCACGTTGTGGATAATTGTGTGGACAGAAAAGCGCCCCGTATCGATCTGCGGCGGGCGACAAACCGGCGCCGCAGAGGTTTCATAAATATAACAATATCAAAATCAATGTCTTATGCGGTATTTTAAAAGGCGGCTGTGCGCAGGCCCTTGACCTTCACCGTGAATGGCGTTCCCCCTACGGTGTGTATAAGAACGCTGCGTCACCAGATTTTTGTCCGCCTCGGCAATAGTGCGGAATCACTCAACGGCGCGCGGCCCGCCGCTCGCCGGCGGGGCCGCGGCGGCGCTCAGGCGGGCCTTGCGCGAGTGCAGCATACGCCGCTGGGCGCGGCCGATCAGCACGATCCAGGCCGGGGACAGCAGCAGCGTGGCGGAGATCACCGCGATCACCAGCTGGTACTCGAACCCGGTGATCAGCCCGTGGCGCACACCCACCGCGGCCAGCACGAAGGAGAATTCGCCGATCTGCGCCAGGTACGCGCCGGCATAGATGGAGTAACGCCAGGGCTCGCCCAGGGCGCGGAAGATCAGGGCGTTGATGAGGGTGTTGCCAAGCAGCACCGCCACGGTGATGCAGCCGACCAGAACGGCGTGCTCCAGCACGAAGTCCAGGCTCACCAGCAGCCCGACCGAGACGAAGAACAGGGCCACGAACACCACCCGGAACGGCTCCATCCGGTCCGCCACCCACTCGGTCTCGCGCGCCGCGCCCACCAGCAGGCCGGCGAGGAAGGCGCCCAGGCTGGCCGAGAGCTGGAAGCCCTCCGCCAGCAAGGCGAAGCCCAGGCACAGGGCGAAGGCGACGAAAATCTGCAGTTCGCGGTCGTCGTTGAGCTTGGCGCTGAAGGGCAGGCGCAGGTTTTTGCCGAACACGATCCAGGCCAGCAAGCCCAGCGCCAAGCCGCCGCCGACCAGCTGCAGCGCGATGGTCTTGCCGTCGATGCCGCCGCTGCCGAACATGCCGATCACGATCAGCATGGGGATCACCGCCATGTCCTGCGCCAGCAGGACGCCCAGGGCGTCCTTGCCGATCTTGGCCCCGGTCTGGCCTGTTTCCTGCAAGTAGTTGAGTACCAGGGCCGTGCTCGACAGGCTGACCACGAAACCCAGCAGGACGATGCGCGGCGGAGCCCAGCCCAGCCAGTAGCCGAGCAGCCAGATGCAGCCCACGCTGGCGACGATCTGCGCCGCCGTGCCGATGAAGGTGATGCGCCAGCGCGTCAGCAGGTCGCGCGGGTTGTTTTCCATGCCGATGAAGAACAGCAGCAGCAGCACGCCGATCTGGCCGATGCGCGACAGGGTGTCGGGCTCGGTCAGCAGCGCCAGGCCATGCGGGCCGAGCAGCACCCCGGCGGCCAGGTAGCCCACCACGTGCGGCTGGCGCAGCGCGCGCGAGACGAAGGCGACGCCCAGGATGCCCAGGAGCGCGGCGACGATCTTCAGCATGAAGGGGTCGTAATGCATAAAATGCCGGTGTTTTCTCAATCTTAGTGTGCGCAATCATCGCGGCGTTCCCTTTCGATTCCCAAATCGCCCCGAATCGCCCGAGCCGCGCCTCCGCGCAGACCAATTCCTATGTCCGCCACTGCCTCCGCCAGCGTCCGCCATGCCCTGCCCGGCCTGGTGCTGGGCGCGGTGCTGATCGGCCTGGCGCCGATCTTCGTGCGCCTGGGCGGCGTGGGCCCCACCTCGGCGGCCTTCTGGCGCGTGTTCCTGGCCCTGCCGGTGCTGTTCCTGATGCAGCGGCTCAGCCAGGGCCGGCCGCTGCGCAACGGCTCCACGGACCCGCGCGACAGCACCCGGGTCCTGTGGCTGGCTGGCCTGGCCTTTGCCGGCGACCTCGCCATCTGGCACCAGTCGATCCGCCTCACCTCCATCGCCAACTCCACCCTGCTGACCAACCTGGCGCCGGTGTTCCTGACCCTGGTGCTGCACTTCTACTTCCACCAGCGCCATGCGCCGCGCTTCTGGCTGGGACTGGTGCTGGCCCTGAGTGGCGCCGTGGTGCTCCTGGCGGGGAGCCTGCGCATCGGCCGCGAGACCGTGCTGGGCGATCTGTGCGCCATCGTCACCGCCATGTTCTACGCGGCCTATCAACTCCTGGTCAGCCGCGGCCGCCGGAACTTCTCGGCGCTGGACGTGATGCTGCGCAGTTCGGCCGGCGCCGCGGCGGTACTGCTGGCGATCACCCTGGCCACCGGCGAGCCGTTCTGGCCGCCCGACGCGCATTCCTGGATCATCCTGCTGGCGCTGGCGCTGATCTCGCACATCGGCGGCCAGGGCCTCATCGCCTGGGCCCTGGCCCACCTGCCGGCCTCATTCTCTTCGGTGACCCTGCTGGTGCAGCCCATCGCCGCCACGGTCTTCGCCTGGCTGATTCTGGGCGAAGGCTTCGGCCCGCAGCAGGTGCTGGGCGGGGTCATCGTGATGGCGGGCATCCTGCTGTGCCGGTTTGCGATGCCGGCGCAGAATCCGCAGGTAGAGGCTGAACGCGCCGGGGCGTAGCCCGTGGCCGCCGGCTGTTTTACCCTAAATTTCAGCAGCGGCGGGCACGGCCCGCCCTACGATTTTCAGCCTGTCCCCACGCCGCCGGGCACGTTGTAGTCAAAGCACTTGCGCTCCACCCGCTCGCTCATGCGCCAGCCCTGCGCGGTGCGCACCAGCTTGTCGTCGTACCACAGGCCCAGGAACATTACCTGGGACTTGCCGTCCGGCAGATTCATCTGCATCGGGTTGAAGCAGACGATGGTGGAACTGGCCCGGTCGCCCTCGATCTTCAGCGCGATGTTGCTGACCATGTGGAAGTAGTTGGGGAAGTTCGGCAGCACCTGCGCCAGCCAGGCCTTGACCTCCGGGTAGCGGCCGTCGATGCCGCCCATAGCGCGGTAGTCGATGTAGGCGTCGGGCGTGAAGACCGCGTCGAGGGCGTCGAAGTTTTTCCGGTCGATGGCCGTGGCGTAGTCGGTGAAGAGTTGCTGGACTTCGAGGCGGTCGGAGATTTGTTGCAGGCTCAACATGGCGTGGGGTCCTCCGGAGGTTTGGCTTATGTATGTTCAGCATGTGGATTCCGGGGCGGGGTGGCTTCGTCCGTTTGGGGGTGCAGGCTTTTCTTCCTTTCTTCTTGCGGGAGAGGGTTTGGGGTGAGGGATGCTTCTCTAGCCCAAACAACACCGAACTCCGTTGGTCCCGAGTGGGCGCGTAGCGCCGTATCGAGGGACTAATGCCTCTCTTTGAAGCTTTGCGCACGCGCGTGCGCAAAAGTCTCGGAGCTGCGAGGCCAGATTCTTCGCTGCGCTCAGAATGACAGACTAATCTGCAACGGCCCGCTCAATAAAATGCCGCGGCACCGTGCTCCGCGGCACCTTCCCCGTAAACCAGCTCCGCACATCCTCCTCCAACCCCAGCCCATGCATATAGTTGTATAAAGCCTTGTTCAAGGCCGTGCCCAGCGCATCATGATCGACCCCGGCGGGATCGAAGAAAGCGATATCGTTCCTGGCGAATGAGACCGCTGCCTGCGGCGCCAGCGTCACCCCGTACTGCTCAGGATGCTTCCCCACCGGCGAATGCACCGTGCAGGCAAAGCGGTGAAAGAACCCAGACTGGATGCATCCGGCGGCAAACAGCTGCCGCACGTATTCGAGCGCATCCACCGTATCCTGCACCGTCTGCGTGGGAAAGCCATACATGAGATATGCATGCACCAGGATGCCGGCATCGCTGAAGGCCCGCGTGACCCGCGCCACCTGTTCCACCGAGACGCCTTTTTTCATCAGCTTGAGCAGGCGGTCGGAGGCGACTTCCAGGCCGCCGGAGATGGCGATGCAGCCGCTGTCGGCGAGCTGGCGGCACAGTTCGGGGGTGAAGGATTTCTCGAAGCGGATATTGCCCCACCAGGAGACGGCCAGGCCGCGCCGCTGCAGTTCGGCGGCGAGGGTCTTGAGGGCCTTGGGGGGTGCGGCTTCGTCGACGAAATGGAAACCGCTTTGCCCGGTCTCGGCGGCGACGGCCTGGATGCGGTCGACCAGCAGGGCGGCGCCGACCGTGTCGTAGCGGGAGATGTAGTCCAGGCCTACGTCGCAGAAGCTGCATTTTTTCCAGTAGCAGCCGTGTGCCACGGTCAGCTTGTTCCAGCGGCCGTCGGACCACAGGCGGTGCATGGGATTGAGCATATCCAGTACCGACAGGTAGCGGTCCAGCGGCAGGCCATCCCAGGTCGGCGTGCCGACTTGCGCGAAGGGCAGGTCGGGCTCGCCGCAGTCGATGTAGCGGACCGCACCATCGCCGCCGCGCACGAAGCTGCGCACCAGGCGCTCGCGCGGACGCGCGCCGCGCAGGTGTTCGAGCAAGGCCAGCAGGGGGCGCTCGCCGGCGTCGAGGCAGACGTAGTCGAAATAATCGAACACGCGCGGCTCGGCCAGCTCGCGCAGCTCGGTGTTGACGAAGCCGCCGCCGAGCACGGTGAGGATTTCGGGATGCTGCGCCTTGATGGTCTGGGCGATGCGGAAGGCGGCGTACACGGCGCCGGGGAAGGGCGCGGACAGCAGCACCAGCCCGGGCGCGTGGCGCCGCAGTGCCTCCAGTGTCAGTTCGCGCAAGGTGTCATCGACCAGGTTGGGCGGCGCCGCCAGCGCCGCGGCCAGCGGCTCGAAGCTTGGCTGGCTCTGCGCCAGGGACTCGGCGTAGCGCACGAATTCGAAGCGCGGATCGACGGCGTCGCGCAGCACGTCGGCCAGGTCGTTGAGGTACAGCGTGGCGAGGTGGCGGGCGCGGTCGTGCAGGCCGAGCGCGCCGAAGGCCCAGGCCAGGGGGTCGCCGCCGTCGCCATCGGCGTCAACATAGACGTCGAGGGCGGCGAAGCGCGGGCCCTCGGGCAGGAAGTTGCGCCCGCAGATGCGATTGCTCAGGGTGGGATCGCGCCCCTGCAGGAAGGCCAGGGCCGGCTCGACGGTGGCGAGGTAGCGCTCGAAGGCGGCGTCGAAAGCCTTGACCCGCGGCGTGCGCTTGCGCGGCGGCAGAGCCTGGATGCAATCGCGGACCTCTTGCAGCCCCTCCGGGCTGAACAGCTTCAGCACCAGGCCCAGGGCCAGGTCTTCCTGCACGGCGTCGATGCCGCGCGAGCGCAGGAAGCCGGTGAGGTAGGCAGTGGACGGATACGGCGTGTTGAGCTGCGTCATCGGCGGGATGACGGAGAGCACGCGCATCGGCGGAGCTGGGGTCATGGCGAAAAGCGGTGTGCTGGCTTGCGCAGCCGCCGCATCTTAACAAGCGCTCAAGTGTGGCGCCTGGGGGCGCGCCGGTGGCAAATGCCGCCGAAAATGCCAATACTGCGCCAGGCACCCGTTCCGGTCACCGTTATCGCCATGCCCTCCTTCGACATCGTCTCCAAAGTGGACAAGCACGAACTGACCAACGCGGTCGACCAGGCCCGGCGCGACCTGGGCAACCGCTACGACCTGCGCGGCACCAATGCGCGCTTCGAGCTGGAGGAGTACGTGGTGACCCAGTTCGCGCCCAGCGAATACCAGCTCGACCAGCTGCTGGACATGCTGCGCCCGCGCCTGGCCGGCCGCGGCATCGACCTGCGCGCCATCGAGCTGGGCGAGGTGGAGAGCAACCTAGCCGAAGCGCGGCGCAAGATCACCATCAAGCAGGGCATCGAGCAGGCGCAGGCCAAGAAGATCGCGGCCCGCATCAAGGAAGCCAAGCTCAAGGTGGATACCCAGATCAACGGCGACAAGCTGCGCGTCACCGGCAAGAAGCGCGACGACCTGCAGGCGGCCATCGCCTTGCTGCGCAAGGCGGAAATGGAATTGCCGCTGCAGTTCGAGAATTTCAGGGACTAAGGGTAGGGCGGCCCCGACACGGTGCTTGCGAAGCAATGGGTGCGG
>CAJCJI010000390.1 GCA_903970595.1 Verrucomicrobiota bacterium | reverse complement strand
CCCGACTGTCGTAATCTTCATGGTGGACGCCCTCATCTGTTGAGTGGTTGATCGCACTTCCACTCTGGCACATTGATGCCGTAAAGGTGGGGGCGTCCATTCCATTGATTTTCATTTTCACCCATGCGTAACAGCACCAAAAAGCTGTCACGCATGGCACACATGGTGAAAACAAGCCCCGATGCCTCCCAACCCGCGGAAAAATATCCCTTACCCGGTGCGGGTCAGGACCTGGGTACCGAGAAGCGGGCCCGCCCGTGCCTCTCAGAGCAACGGCTCCTCAAGACCGCATCTGCGCCGCTCGCCGCATGCGTGCCGTCTCAAAACGATGGCACACATGGCACGCATGGAGATCGTCTTACTCCTGCGCGGCCATCCGCCACACCGCTTTTTGCCGCGGCTGCTGCAGTTCCAGAGTCTTCGCCGGCTGCACCGCGGTGGAGCCGCCCGGCCGAACCATCGCCGGCGCCTCGGGCTTGATCTGCGAGGCCTCCGGCTGCCAAGGCAGTTGCAAGGACAGCAACAGCAGCGCGGTTGTAGCCACGGAGGGGCACAGCATCCAAAGTGCTTCCACGGCCAGCTTCCGTCCCTCCCCTGTCGTCCGGGTCGGGGTCTGCACACCCGGACCGGCGGCGAATACGCGGCTCATCGGTGGAGATCCAGCAGGGCTGCCTGGCCGTAGATCCGTTCGATCCGGCGCAGCCAAGTTTTGAAGGCGGGGGCCGCCCGGCGCTGGGCGGAGCGGATGCCGGGACTGGGATGTCCAGCGGTCGGCTGGGGGATGGCTGAGCGCATTACCTTGCTCCTTGCCGCCTGCCCCGGATGCCCTGTCGCATGCGCCATTCGTATGCAATGATGGGCGGCGGGAAGCTTTGCGGCGCGAGGATATTGCGCCTGATACCAAGGCGCTTCAAACGATGTTTTGGAACCTCTCACATGAGTCATACGCATGCATAAGCGCCTGCCGCCGCTGGACCTGATCCGCGGCTTCGAGGCCGCGGCGCGGCACCTGAGTTTCACCAAGGCGGCGGAGGAGCTGCATCTGACGCAGTCGGCGATCAGCCGCCAGGTGCAGGGACTGGAGCGGCATCTGGGGCAGCCGCTGTTCCAGCGCCGGCATCGCGCGCTGCTGCTGACCGACGCTGGACAGCAGCTTCAGCGCACCGCGGCCGGCATGCTGGCCGATCTGGCCGAAACGCTGGAGCGCATCGCGCCGGAGCGCTCGCACCTGGTCACGGTCACCACCACGGTCAGCTTTGCCTCGCTATGGCTGGTGCCGCGCCTGCCTTCCTTCCGCCAGGCCTGGCCCGGCGTGGACGTGCGTATTTCCGCCAACAGTTCGGTGGTGGACCTGAGCCGCGGGCGCATCGACGTGGCGATCCGCTATTGCCCGCCGGAGCGCGCCCCGCCCAAGGCGCCGCGCCTGTTCGGCGAGGACGTGCTGCCGATGTGCAGTCCGCAGCTCTTGCAGGACCCGGCCAAGCCCCTGAAGGAGCCTGCTGACCTGCGCCACCATGTGCTGCTGCACTTCGACGACATGCCGCCGCGCCAGGCCATCCTCGACTGGGAGACCTGGCTGGAAGCGATGGGCTTGCCGGCGCTGCAGCCGGCCGGTGTGCTGCGCTTCAGTCACTATGACCAGGTGATCCACGCCGCGGTGGAAGGACATGGCGTAGCTCTCGGCCGGCTGCCGCTGATGCAGCGGCAGCTGCGCCGTGGCCAGCTGGTGGCGCCGTTCGAGATGTCGCGCTACCTGGGGCGCCGGCCGCGCTCCTCGCGGGCCTATTACGTGGTGCTGGAGCCGGCCGCGGCGCAGCGCCCGGAGGTGCGGCAGTTCGCCGACTGGCTGCAGAGCGAGGCGGGCGCGGACGCCAGTTCCACGAGCTAGAGCACTTCTCGTTTAAGTTCATACGTACGTACTACTTATGCTGTCCCCTCTCCCGCCTGCGGGAGAGGGGTAGGGGAGAGGGGCTTTCCCTGGCTTCAAAGCCCCTCTCCCGGCCCTGCGGTCAACCTGACCCCGCAGGCGGGAGAGGGGGAATATTTGTACGCACCTAAACCAAAAATGCTCTAGTGGGCTTGCTACCATGGCGTGCCGCGCAGTCCCCGTCCCACCCTGGAGCCGATCTTGAAAGGTGTTCGCCTGCAAAGCTGCGAGGCCTGCGTCGACGCCATCCTCGAGCGCCTCGGCAAGCGCATTGTGCTGGGTACGCCGCTGGGCATCGGCAAGCCCAATGCCTTGCTCAACGCGCTGTACCGGCGCGCCAGGGCGGATGCCTCGATAAAGCTCGACCTGGTCACGGCGCTGTGCCTGAACCCGCCGCTCGGCAAGTCGGAGCTTGAAGAGCGCTTCCTGCGGCCGGTGCGCGAGCGGGTCTGGCCGGGTTATCCGCGGCTGGAGTTCCTCGACGATCTCCACGCGCGGCGCCTGCCGCCCAATGTGCGGGTGATCCAGTTCTACATGCAGTCGGGAGCGGAGCTGCATGACCCGGCGGCGCAGCAGGACTACATCAGCAGCAACTACACCCATGTGGCGCGCGACATGCTGGGGCGCGGCGTCAACCTGCTGCTGCAGTCCGTGTCCCTGCGCGAAGAGCAGGGCCGCCGCCGCCTGAGCCTGTCGAGCAATCCGGACGTGAGCCTGCAACTGCTGCCCCTGATGCGGGAACTGGATCGCCCCTGGCTGGCCTGCGCCCAGGTCAACCGCGAGCTGCCCTGGTTCGGCAACCACGCCGAAATCGGCGAGGACTTTTTCGATTTCATCGTCGATGCACCGGAACTGGACCACGCGCCCTTCGCGGTCCCTCACGAGCCGGTCGGCACTGCCGACTGGGCCATCGGCTTGCGCGCCAGCAGCCTGGTGCGCGACGGCGGCACCCTGCAGGTGGGCATCGGCGCGCTCGGCGATGCCGCCTGCCATGCCCTGCGTCTGCGCCAGCGCGACAACGCCGGCTATGCCGCCATGCTCGACGCGCTCGGCGCCGATGCGCAGGCGGAAAGCCTGGGCGGCCGCGGCCGCTTCGACCAGGGGCTGTACGTCGCCAGCGAGCTGATCTCCAACCCCTTATTCAGCCTGTTCGAGGACGGCATCGTGCGCCGCCATGTGCACGAGGATGAGCAGGTGCAGCAGCGCATCAACGAAGGCCGCGCCAGCGAGGCCGAACAGCGCGGCGGCACGGTGCTGCAAGGCGCCTTCTTCCTTGGCCCGGCCGATTTCTACCGGCGCCTGCGCGAGCTGTCTGAGGACCAGCGCGCGCTGATCGACATGACCAGCGTGGCCGAGGTCAACCGCATCTACACCCACTACCGCCTGGAGCGCCTGCAGCGCCGCCATCCGCGCTTCATCAACATCACCATGAAGCTGAGCCTGCTCGGCGCCGCGGTGTCCGACCAGGTGTCCGACGGGCAGGTGGTGTCCGGCGTCGGCGGCCAGTTCGATTTCGTGTCGATGGCGCACCAGCTGCCGGAAGGGCGCTCGATCCTGCTGCTGCGCGCCACCCGAGGCGCCGGCGGCACGCTGGAATCGAACCTGGTGTGGGAGTATCCCCACGCCACCATCCCGCGCCATCTGCGCGATGTCTTCGTCACCGAGTACGGGGTCGCCGATCTGCGCGGCAAGACCGACGGCGAGTGCATCGCGGCGCTGCTGGCGATCGCCGACAGCCGTTTCCAGCCGGAACTGCTGCGCCAGGCGCAGCGCGCCGGCAAGCTGGCGGCGGACTACCGCATACCGCCGGAGCAGCAGGCCAACCTGCCGCAGCGCCTGGCCGCGGTGCTGGCGCCGCACCAGCAGTCCGGCCGCCTGCCGGCGCTGCCCTTCGGTTGCGACCTCAGCGCCGAAGACCTGGCCCTGGCCGCACGGCTGCGCAAGCTGCAGGGGGCGGCGCAGGGCTGGAGCGGCCGTTGGCAACTGCTGCAAGCCCTGGCCGCGCCGGCGTCTGCGGCACAAGCCGAAGTTGGCGGCGCCTTGCGGCACCTGCGGCTGGAACAGCCAAGCGGATTGCGCGAACGCATGCTGGCGCGCCTGGTGCGCGCGGCGTACAAGCTCTGAATCAACAGTAGGGCGGCCCGTGGCCGCCGTCTGCGCCTTCCTTGATGCAACTCACGGCACGGCGGGCACGGCCCGCCCTACGATGTGCAAGCGCTTCTAGTGAGACGAACCCGGCGCCGCGCAATTCGGGTCACCGGTGTCCTTCTTCTGCGGGTCCACCGGCGCGAACTGCGCCGCGTCGGCCTTGCCCAGCAGCAGCTGCGGTGTATAGGTGGTGCGCGGTTCGAGGAACACGTTGCTGGTGAAGGCCACGGTGCCGATGCAGAAACCCATGGCCACGACCGGATGATGCGCCACCGCGCCGTCGCGGCCGCGTACCAGGTGGTCCTTGATCACCGGCAGCGCCAGGCTGATCGAGCGGCCGGGCATGACCTCGCCGTTGTCGATGGTGAAGTGCGCAAACATGCCGCCTTCGCCGCTGGCGTACTTGATGTCCGTCACGTACAGCACGGTGGCCTCACCGCCGCCTTCCAGCTGTGCATGGACCTGCAGGGGGTTCGAGCCGGTTGTCACCAGGGCGCGCTCGATATGGCCGTAGACGTGCGGCGCCAGGCTTTGCGGAGCCGCGGCAACCGCCGGGGCCTGCGCCTGCGCGCCGAATGCGCACAATCCTGCCGCGGCCAGCGCCGCGCCGGTACGCCTGCATGCTGCTTTCCCGATCATGTCGCGTTCTCCCTCGAAACCGCACGATAGCCGATATCGGTCCGGTAGTGCGCGCCCTCCCAGCGGATTCCGGACAGCGCCGCATAGGCGGCGGCCTGCGCCGCGCCGACATCGGCGCCCAGGCCGCAGACGCACAGCACCCGTCCGCCGCTGGTCAGCACCTGGCCGTCGCGCAGGCTGGTGCCGGCGTGAAACACCTTGGCCCGATTGCCCAAGTCGGCGCCGAGGCCGCTGATCGGATCGTTTTTGCGGATCGCGCCGGGGGAGCCGGCGGCCGCCATCACCACGCCCAGCGCCGCCTGCGGCTTCCAGCGGGGCGGCGCCCGGGTCGGGTCGCCCGCCACGGCGGCCTCCAGCAGATCCAGCAGGTCCGAATCCAGGCGCATCAGGATCGGCTGCGTCTCCGGATCGCCCAGGCGCGCGTTGAATTCCACCACGCTGGGGCTGCCGTCCGGCGCGATCATCAGGCCGGCGTAGAGGAAACCCGTGAACGGCCGCCCCTCTGCGGCCAGTGCGCGCAGCGTCGGTTCGATCACCTCCGCCCGCGCCCGCGCGTCCACCTCGGGGGTCACCACCGGCGCCGGCGAGTAGGCGCCCATGCCGCCGGTATTGGGCCCCTGGTCGTGATCGAACACCCGTTTGTGGTCCTGCGCCGAGGCCAGCGGCACGTAGCGCGTGCCGGAGGCGACCACGATATAGCTGGCTTCCTCGCCGGCCAGGAAATCCTCGATGACCACGCGGGCGCCCGCCTGTCCCATGCCTCCCCCGAGCATGGCGCGGATCGCGTCCTGCGCTTCGGCCACGGTTTCGGCCACCACCACGCCCTTGCCGGCGGCAAGGCCGTCGGCCTTGATCACGATGGGCGCGCCGCGCTGGGCCACGTAGGCCAGCGCCGGTTCGATCTCGGTGAACACGCGGTATTGCGCCGTCGGAATGCGGTGGCGGGCCAGGAAATCCTTGGTGAAGGCCTTGCTCGCCTCGATCTGCGCCGCGGCCTGGGTCGGCCCGAAGACACGCAGCTTGGCGGCGGTGAACGCGTCCACCACGCCGGCGGCGAGCGGACCCTCGGGGCCGACCACGGTGAAGCCCACGCCTTCGGCCTGCGCCAGATGCAGCAAACCCGCCACATCCTCCGCCGCCATCGCCACATTGCGGCAGCGCGGCTCAGTGGCCGTGCCGGCATTGCCGGGAGCCACCAGCACCTCGCTTACGCGCGGCGAAGCGGCCAGTTTCCAGGCCAGGGCATGCTCGCGGCCGCCGCCGCCGATCACCAGCACCTTCAAGCGGGTGCTCGCATATTGCCGGGGGCGGGGCCGAGGTTCACTTTACTTCTTCGAGGCGTTGTAGCGCTCCACGCCTTCCACGATGCAGCGCATCGCGTCCTTGGGGCCGTGCCAGCCGTCGATCTTGACCCACTTGCCCTTCTCCAGATCCTTGTAATGCTGGAAGAAGTGGGCGATCTGGTCGCGGATCAGCGCCGGCAGCGCGCGCACCGTCTCCACGTCCTTGTACAGCGGGCTGATCTTGGTGCTCGGCACCACCACCAGCTTTTCGTCCTGGCCTGATTCGTCCGTCATCTGCAGGTAGCCGATCGGCCGGCAATTGATCACCGAACCCGGCAGCAGGCGCATCGGCATCATCACCAGCGCGTCCAGCGGATCGCCGTCGCCGCCCAGGGTCTGCGGCACGAAGCCGTAGTTGCAGGGATAGCGCATCGGCGTGGTCAGCAGGCGGTCGACGAAAATCGCCCCGGTATCCTTGTCCACCTCGTACTTGACCGGCTCGCTGTCCATCGGGATTTCGACGATGACATTGACGTCCTCGGGCACGTTCTTGCCGGGGGGGATATTCAGGAAAGACATCTAAAAGGGCTCCGGATCGCGTTGGGGGAACAAACGAACGCGGATTATACGGGCTGGAAGCTCATTTCGTCGGCACCCGCAGCTTTGAGCGCAGCCCGCGAATGGCTGCGCCGCCATGCATTTCACTCACCGGGATACGCGGACCTGCATATTTGAGTATGGCCGGGCCGTCCTCGATGCGCGACTTAGCTTCGGGCTGAACCAGACGGATGCGGACGTCTGCGCCTTCCACGTCGAAGGCAAGCTTGCTCCCCGGCCCGATGCCGAGCAGTTGGCGCACCCGCTTGGGAATCGTGACTTGGCCCTTGCTGGTGACGGACATCGTTGTCATTGCGTTGGCTTGAAGCAATATCGGGTAATGATTTTGGCACCGGGTGGGAGCGGCTGCCAGTGGCCCAAAAGAGCGCCCCACAGGGCACCTTTTTTGAATCGGTATGCTAGGACTATAACAAAGGCACCAGCAGCAGCAACGCCACGAAATTGATGATCTTGATCAAGGGATTGATCGCTGGCCCCACGGTGTCCTTATAGGGATCGCCGACGGAGTCAACGTTCAAGGCCAATCCGAGCACTTACCTTTACCCAATAGTCGTTTGAGGCAGGGTCAATTGTTTTCAGGAACTCAACGAATGAGTTAATTGTTTCCAATTGCTGAGCGCTCCCATCTACCTCTCCAACCTCATTCATTTTGTTGTCGGGCCTGAACATAACGGCAATCCACATGCCCGTCCCGCCTGCAGAAGTGATGAAATTCTTCAAAATGCCTCGGTTCTGAGGCGAGTCATTGAGATAAGCAGTTCTGAATGTCTCAGCAGAGACACGGTACAAGGCACGTAGAACCTCGATAGTGCTGGAGGCTCCGATCTTGGACAACGGAACAGGTCGAAGATAACCCCCACTGGAAGAAATCTCCGAGATGCGATCTATTATTTGATTTGCACGAACCAAAGTTAATCTCGACATAGGCTGTTCATACTTCATTTCACCTGAACCGGTAAAGAATTTTTCAAACGACTTATTAAAGTAAAGCCCAAAGACCTTGATATTTCACCATCAAGCCAAGAAGGCCGAAAAAGGCTATTCCGATTAATCCGTACATTTTTATCTCAGATAATTATCTGATTGATACAGCGCTTAATGCTTGTAGAATTTAACGTACATTTCTCCCAAGCCCATAAATCCTGTGAGTATGGACAATACATACAGTATTAGAAATATAAGTACGATCCCGCGTCCAATTTGTAGGGGAATTGATGGCTTTTCTTTTATTTCTCTATTGGCACAATTCCAAGCCCCGACAAACTGCCATCCACCTAGGACAAGTCCAAATAGTACAAATACAACATTTGCATAAAATAACTTGTTATTTGTGTCGAGCCAAACTGGAGTATTATTTTTAAAATAGACTTTAATTCCAGACCAGATCAAGCTCAATAAGAGAAAATTGACCCAAAAAGAAAGGCTAAAAGGAAGCTGGCCTTTGAAATGCCTGACAATATAATTCGGCCTTTTGGGCTTTGCGGTGCTGGTCAGCAATGCCTGCTGCAGTCTTGCCTGTTCGGCTAACGCGGCTTCCTTGGATTGCAGGGGCTGAGGCAGCACTGCGTTCAACTGCTTTCCACAGGCCGAACAGAAATTGACGTCTTTACCGACCGCGGCACCGCAATTACTGCAAAACATACTCGGCCCCCTCTTTGAGATCTATTGGTTGGAATCAACTAATACTTACAGTCGGGCCAACCACGTGATTGGACTCGGGCCATGGCGCCTTCAACATCAAGAGCGAGTTTGCTGCACTGGCAGACGCCGAGCGGTTGGCGTATCCGCTTGGGAATCGTAACCTGGCCTTTGTTGGTGGTGGCTGCGATGGTCATTGCGCCCACACAAGATAGTACCGGGTAATGATTGTATCGACGGAAACGGGGCGCCGGAGTTCAAAACGAAAAGGGCGCCCCGCTGGGCGCCCTTTCGATTGATGATTCCACTTCTACAGCAGCGGCACCAGAAGCAGCGCCACAATATTGATAATCTTGATCAACGGATTGATCGCCGGGCCGGCGGTGTCCTTGTAGGGATCGCCGACGGTATCGCCGGTCACCGCCGCCTTGTGGGTTTCCGAACCCTTGCCGCCGAAATTGCCCAGTTCAATGTATTTCTTGGCATTGTCCCAGGCTCCGCCGCCGGTGGTCATGGAGATCGCCACGAAGATACCGGTGACGATGGTGCCGATTAGCACGCCGCCGAGCGCACGCACGCCCGCATCCGGGCCCATCAGCCAACGCATGCCGAATGCCACTACGATCGGCACCAAGATCGGCAGAAGCGAGGGAACGATCATCTCCTTGATCGCCGCCTTGGTCAGCATGTCCACCGCCACGCCGTACTGCGGCTTGGCGGTGCCTTCCATGATGCCCTTGATCTCGCGGAACTGGCGACGCACTTCCACCACCACCGAACCGGCCGCGCGGCCCACCGCTTCCATCGCCATGGCGCCGAACAGGTAGGGCACCATGCCGCCGATGAACAGGCCGATGATTACGGCCGGATCGGACAGGCTGAAAGCCACCAGCTTGCCGGCTTTTTCCAACGCGTGAGTGTAGTCGGCGAACAGCACCAGTGCGGCCAGCGCGGCGGAGCCGATGGCGTAGCCCTTGGTCACCGCCTTGGTGGTATTGCCGACCGCGTCGAGCGGGTCGGTGATGTCGCGCACCTCGTGCGGCAGGTCGGCCATTTCGGCGATGCCGCCGGCGTTGTCGGTGATCGGACCGTAGGCGTCGAGCGCCACGATCATGCCGGCCAGCGACAGCATCGAAGTGGCGGCGATGGCGATGCCGTAGAGGCCGGCTAATGTATATGAGCCGTAAATGCTGCCGCAGACCGCCAGCACCGGCAGCGCGGTGGATTTCATCGACACGCCCAGGCCGGCGATGATGTTGGTGCCGTGGCCGGTCTGCGATGCCGCGGCGATGTGCCGCACCGGCCCGTACTGCGTGCCGGTGTAGTACTCGGTGATCCACATGATGGCGCCAGTCAGCGCCAGGCCGATCAGGGCGCAACTGTACAGCGGCATGGCCTTGGCGCCCATCAGGGCAGTGGTGATCGGGTAGAACGCCACCGCTGCGATCGCGCCGGACACCGCCGTGCCGATATACAGCGCCTTCATGATCTTGGCGCCGTCGTTGGTCTTGACGAAGAAGCTGCCGATGATCGAGGCCGGGATCGAGATGCCGCACAGCAGCAACGGGTAGAGCACCGCGTTGACGCCGAAATCCGCTGCCAGCAGGTTGCCCAGCACCATGGTCGCCACCAGGGTCACGGCATAGGTCTCGAACAGGTCGGCCGCCATACCGGCGCAGTCGCCGACATTGTCGCCGACGTTGTCGGCGATCACTGCCGGGTTGCGGGGGTCGTCCTCGGGAATGCCGGCTTCCACCTTGCCCACCAGGTCGGCGCCGACGTCGGCGCCCTTGGTGAAGATGCCGCCGCCGAGACGGGCGAAGATGGAAATTAGCGAACCGCCGAAAGCTAGGCCTACTAAGGCTTTCAGGGCGACCTCCTGACCGGCGATGCCCTTCACCGCCATGAAGTAACCGGCAACGCCGATCAGGCCCAGGCCGACCACCAGCATGCCGGTGATGGAGCCGCCGCGGAAGGCGACATCCAGGGCCGCGCCCAGGCCGTGGCGCGCGGCTTCGGTGGTGCGGACGTTGGCGCGCACCGAGATGTTCATCCCGATATAGCCGGTGGCGCCGGACAGCACCGCCCCTATCAGGAATCCGATCGCTGTGTACCAGCCCAGAAACAAGCCCAGCAATACGAACAGCACGGCGCCGACGATGCCAATGGTGGTGTATTGGCGGTTGAGGTAGGCCATGGCGCCTTCCTGCACCGCCGCGGCGATCTCGCGCATTCGGTCATTGCCGGTGGGCTTGGCCAGAATCCACTGCACCGAGAAGATGCCGTAGAGAACCGCCGCCGCCGCGCAGCCCAAAGCGATCCACAAACCGTACTCGACTAGCATTGAGGTACCTCCCCCTCAAAGAGTGATGAACGTAGTTTTGCAGCACTGCCTGCCTGGGTCCGGTCGACGCTTGTGTCAGCGCCTCTTGATATTCTTCGGAGCCCGCATCAAGCGGTGTACAGGGATCATAGCTCCAAACCGCGGGGAATAGCTATTTGAGCTCGAAGGTGCTCTTGAGCTTTTTCGGCACTGCGAAGTTGCGCAGCTGCACGTACTGCGGCAGGCCGTTGCGGTACGGCGGGTAGTCTTCGCCCTGGATCAGCGGGGACAGATAGGCGCGGCAGGCCTCGGTGATGTGGAAGCCGTCTGGGGTGATGAAGTCCCGCGGCATCTTCTTTTCGACATTGGCCACCTGGCTCAGCGGCGCTTCGCCGATGCTCCACTGGTAGGGCTCGGCGGCGTCGCGCACGATGGTCACCATCACCCCGGATTTGCCGGCGACGGCGAACTCCACCGCCGCCTTGCCCACCGCGTAGGCCTGCTCGACGTCGGTTTTCGAGGCGATGTGGCGGGCGGCGCGCTGCAGGTAGTCGGACACCGCCCAGTGATACTTGTAGCCGAGCTTGTCCTTCACCAGGCCCGCCAGCAGCGGCGCCAGGCCGCCGAGCTGGGCGTGGCCGAAGGCGTCCTTGCCGCCGGCCTCCGACAGGAATTCGCCGGCGGCGTTCTGCAGCCCTTCGCTGGCGACGACCGCGCAGTAGCCATTTTTTTTGACCGATTCGTCCACCCGCGCCAGGAAGGACGCCTCGTCGAAGCGGATCTCCGGGAACAGGATGATCTGCGGTGCCTCGCCTTCCTTCTCGGCCGCCAGGCCGCCGGCAGCGGCGATCCAGCCGGCGTGACGGCCCATCACCTCCATGATGAAGACCTTGGTCGAGGTCTTGGCCATCGAAGCGACGTCGAACCCGGCCTCGCGGATCGACACGGCGACGTACTTGGCCACCGAGCCGAAGCCGGGGCAGGTATCGGTGATCGGCAGGTCGTTGTCCACGGTCTTGGGTACGTGGATGGCCTGAATCGGGTAACCCAGCTTCTCCCCCAGCTGGCTGACCTTCAGGCAGGTGTCGGCGGAGTCGCCGCCGCCGTTGTAAAAGAAAAAGCCGATGTCGTGGGCCTTGAACACCTCGATCAG
>CAJCJI010000389.1 GCA_903970595.1 Verrucomicrobiota bacterium | reverse complement strand
TCCCTCCAAACCCGGAGCATCCCGCTCGATACCATCGTCTCGGAGCACTACGGCGGCACCGGCATCGCCTCCGCCGATCATCTGGAACGCTTCTACTTCGCCAAAAACCTCGGCCTGATCCGCTGGGAACGCTGGGCCCACCCGTCCTTCTGGTCCGCCTCCAAAGCGACCGAGGCCGCCGACAACCTGACCCATTCCGGCCGCTGCCCCAGCCTGAACCAATCCGAACCGCTCGACCTGAGCTGGAAGCGCGTCGATTGCCGCACCTGGACCACGCTCGTGACCCCGCAGCACCCCTGGTCCGTCGCCGACTACCACTGGCCCGCCCTCGAACAGACCAAAGTGCTCGACTCGCGTTAGAGCGCAGCCACCGAAGTAACCGTCCGGTCAGCACCGCCTGGAGACGTTTGCAGACTTGGCTACAATCCTCTCAGGCAGCATCTCGCTGATCCAGCCTTGTGCGGACCTGGGCGAGGTTCCACGGTAGCAATTCATGGACCCGTTTGACCGGATGATCGGCGATTCGTTCCAGCACCTGGCGCAGATAATCCTCTGGGTCGAGACCGTTGAGTTTGGCCGTCTCGGTCAGCGAATAGATGGCGGCGGCACGTTCTCCCCCGGCGTGCGATCCGGCGAACAACCAATTTTTGCGTCCCAACGGGATCGGCCGCATGGCCCGTTCGGCCGCGTTGTTGTCGAGGCAAACGCGTCCGTCGCGCAACACCAGGGTCAGCGCATCCCAGCGCGAGAGGGCATAACGGATAGCGCCGGCCAGGTCGCTTTTGCCCGAGACGCGACGCAGGGTTTGCTCCATCCAGCCTTTCAGATCGGCGAACACGGGCGCGCTCTGCTCGGCGCGAACCGCCAGCCTCGCAGCAGCCGGGCGGCCGCGGATCGTTGCCTCGATCGCATAAAGTGCCGCGATCCGTTGCAGCGCTTCGTTCGCCAGCGGCGACTTGTCGGACTTATAGACGTCGACGAACTTGCGCCGCGCATGCGCCATACACGCCGCCTCGGTCACACCGCGGTCGTACAGGCTGGCATACCCTTGATAGCCGTCCGCCTGCAAAATGCCGCGGAACCGTTCGAGATGCTGGCGCGGATGCTCGCCCTTTCGGTCGGGGCTGTAACGATACAGCACCGCCGGCGGTGCCTGTCCCGCGAACGGGCGGTCGTCGCGTACATAGCACCACAACCGTCCGGTGCTGGTTTTGCCCAGACCCGGTTCCAACACCGGCACCGTGGTGTCATCGGCATGCATCCGATCAGCCGCCATCACATGCGTGCCGATGGCATCGACCAGCGGGCGCATCAGGCGCGCCGTTTGTCCGACCCAATCGGCAAGGGTGGAACGATCCAGTTCGACGCCGCCGCGCGCATAGATCTCGGCCTGGCGATACAGCGGGCAATGATCGGCATATTTCGCCACCAGCACATGCGCCAGCAACGCCGGCGTGGCCAGGCCGCGGTGAATCGGCAAGCTGGGAGCCGGGGCTTGGGCAATGCTGTCGCAGCCCCGGCACGACAGCTTCGGACGTACGTGGCGGATAACGCGGAACACCGCCGGCACGTAGTCCAGCACTTCGGTGACGTCTTCGCCCAGCCGGTGCAGCGCCCCGCCGCATTTTGGGCAGGCGCAGGGCGCGGCATGTTCCACGGTCGTGCGCGGCAGGCTTTCGGGAAGCGGCCGGCGCGCCGGCTTACGCCGCACGGCATCCGTCGGTTCGGACGCAGCGGGTTGTTGCT
The DNA here is from genome assembly GCA_903970595.1 of Verrucomicrobiota bacterium. Classification (GTDB taxonomy): domain Bacteria; phylum Pseudomonadota; class Gammaproteobacteria; order Nevskiales; family Nevskiaceae; genus Nevskia. Next base: position 1,419 of record CAJCJI010000389.1, on the reverse strand, counting down.
GCTCCGCCGGCGCGGTCTCGGCGATCTGCTCCTCAAGGTCGCCCAGGATCAGTTCCAACTGCTCGATCGCGGTGCGCAGCTTCTCCGACGAGGCACCGAACCGTTCTCGTAACAGCTTCGCCAGCCGTAGCTTCAGTTGTTCGTTGCGCAGCACCTGTTCTTGCAGTCCGGCACGCGCGGCTTGCAATTCAGCAGCATGCTCGGTCTCGCGTTGCAGCAACAAGTCGCGCAGTGCAGCGATGTCGAGCGGCAGTGTTGCTGGGTCGAGCGGTGCGGGCATGGCGGAATTTTCCAATACCGATTCGCGTCGCGCCAAGTCTTTTCTTGCCGCCGGCACATATTTTCAACTCGCCAGCTCCGGACGCCAAGTGCGCGCCGGCATGCGCCAGTCGATGCCTTCCAGCAGCATCGACAGTTGCGCCGGCGTCAACGACACCGCACCTTCTTTTGCCTGTGGCCAGACGAAGCGGCCTTTCTCGAGCCGCTTGGCAAAGAGGCACAGTCCCTGGCCGTCCCAGGATAAAATCTTGATCAGGTCACCACGTTTGCCGCGGAAGACGAAAAGCTGGCCGTCGAATGGGTCATGACCGAGTTGCTGTTGCACCTGTGATGCCAGACCGTCAAAGCCGCGCCGCATGTCGGTGCGCCCGCAGGCCAGCCAGACGCGCACATTGGATGGCAGGGCGATCATCCGCGCAGTGCTGTCACGACGCGGCGCAGAGCGTTCAGGTTGACGCCGCTGCCGACGCGCACGCGGCTGCCATCGGGCAAGACGATCTCGATCGTGTCCGTCGCGAGGGGGTTATTGATCGCTGGCGCTGTGGCCGGCGCCAACGATGGCGGGGCGGTCAGATGCACCGGCACAAAGTGCTGCCCCTGCGTCGCAACCAAATGCCCGTCCCGCACCTGACGGCGCCACGCGCGCAACAGGCTCGGATAGACATCGTGCCGCGCCGCCACCGCCCCAACCGTCGCACCAGGCTCATGCGTCTCGGCAACGATCCGCAGCTTCTCTTCCACGCCCCACCGCCGGCGCCCTTCCCGCCCGTTGATGATCTCGATCGTGCTGTCCGGCATGACTTTAAGGAGGACCTTAAGGTGGACTCTAAGGTCACAGTGTCAGCATGCACTGCCAGGACCCAGCAAGGCGGTGATCACCGGACGGTTACGGTTGCGCGGTGAAGGAGAGCAACGATCTGTGGGGTTTGGCGCACCGACGGCCTAGGGACGCCAGCCTTCCTCCGTGCGTCAGCCGGGGAGACCCCACAGATCGTAATGCTCTCAAATTTGGAACCCTGCTGGGAAGCGGGCATTTAGCCGCCGTGATGTACCCAAACGATCTCACCCCTGCTGAGATAGACCAGCGCACCGCGGGATGCGCCTGTCACACGCAGGTAGGCGACGATCTGGTTTGCATGC
>CAJCJI010000388.1 GCA_903970595.1 Verrucomicrobiota bacterium | reverse complement strand
CTTCTTCAGCTCGACCATCTGCACCGCATCGGCCTGCTCCTGCGGCGCCGCCGTGCCTTCCGGCGCGCGGATCATCCAGCGCATCAGGATCACCAGCAGCAGGACGATGACGAGGGAGACCAGGGGGATCAGGAGCCAGCGCAGGCGTTCCAGCGCGGCGCGGGGCGGCGGAGGGGTGTTTGCAATTGCGGCCGAAGCGGTCATCGGCGATGCCAAAGAGAGGCACTTGCAGGTCGGGCTTCAGCCCGACAAAGCGTCGGCCTGAAGGCCGATCTACCCTCCGTCATCCCGAGCGCAATTGGACTGCTCGCTGGAGCCACTACCGCCCCCCCGGCCCGCTGACCGGCGTGGCCGCAATCGCCACATCCTGGATCCCCGCCAGCTTGGCCTGGTCCATCGCATCCACCACCAAGCCGGTGCGCGCGTCGCGGTCGGCCTGGATCACCACCGGGGCCTGCGGCTTCTGGCTGCGCAGGCGCTCCAGCGTGGCGCGCAGCAGGCGCACGTCGACGTGCTGACGGTCGACCACGATCTCGCCCTGCGCGGAGATGGCGATGAAGATGCTGCTGTTGTCGAGCTTCACCGCGGTCTTGGCGCTGGGCCGGTTAACCTTGATGCCGGCCTCGGTGACGAAGGCGGTGCTGATGATGAAGAAGATCAGGAGGTTGAGGAAGAAGTCGAGCATCGGCGCCAGGTCGATGTGCACTTCCTCCTGCTGGTGGGTATGGCGGCGGATCTTCACGGGCCCTTACTCCGGCAGCAGCAGATCGGGCAGCCGTTCGGACTCGGCGCGGACGCGCGAGCTCAGCTGCACCGAGAAGAACAGGCCGAACAGGCTCACCACCAGGCCCGCCAGGGTCGAGATCATGGCGTGCGAAACACCGTAGGCCATGGCCCGCACGTCGGACTGCCCGGCGGCGGTCATCGCGTCGAACACTTCCAGCATGCCTGTGACGGTGCCGAGCAGGCCAAGCAGCGGCGCCAGCGGCACCATCACGCGGATCAGCGGCAGCGTGGCGCTCATCCCCACTTTCAGCTCGGAGATGAGCTGCTCGCGGATGCGGCGCGCGTACCAGGAGCGCCGCTCGCGCCGCGCCATCCAGGCCGCCAGGCGCTGCCGCAGTTCCGCCGGGTGGATGCGGGCGAAGTACCAGTAGCGCTCCAGGATCAGGGTCCACATCACCAGCGCGGCGAGCAGGATCCACTTCAGCACCCAGCCGCCGAGGTGGAAGAAATCGCCGAGGGATTCGAACGGCGCGGCGAAGCCGGCGGCCAGGGCATCGCCAAGGCTACTGAGCATGGTGGCACTCCTGCATCCCGCGCACCGCCAAAGCCCTCTCCCCTTTGGGGAGAGGGTTGGGTGAGGGGTAGCCCCACGCGCCGCGCTCACCATTGGCAGCACCGCGAATTTGGGCATACCCCTCATCCTGTCCTTCTCCCCCAAGGGGAGAAGGGACCAGGAAGCATGTCTCCTGCAAATGAGATGGGGCGACGCTCATGGGAGCATTAACGGACCACATGTTGCTGCTCCAGCCGCGCCGCCAGCAACCCTGCGCTCTGCTCGTCGAGGATCTGCACCAGGATGCGCGAGCGCGCGGCCAGCACGCTGTTGATGAACAGGATGGGAATGGCGATGAGCAGGCCCAGCACGGTGCTGATCATGGCCTGGGAGATGCCGCCGGCCATCACCTTGGGATCGCCAGCGCCGATCTCGGTGATGACCTGGAAGGTGATGATCATGCCGGTGACTGTGCCGAGCAGCCCGAGCAGCGGGCCGGCGGCCACCACCATCCGCAGGAACGGCTGGAAGCGCTCCAGCCGCGGCGTTTCCCGCAGCACCGCCTCGGAGATGCGGGTTTCCAGCACCTCCGGGTCGTGGGTGGCGCTATCGTCCTTGAGGCAGGACAGCACGCGGCCCAGGGGGTTGTCGGCGGAAGGGGCGTCGAGGTTCTGCAGCTGCCGCCCGATCCTGCCGCCCACCGCGAACAGGTAGGCCAGCTGGAACAAGGCCAGGGCCGCGCCGACGATACCGACCAGGATGATGACGTAACCCACCACCCCGCCCTGGTTGATGCGCTCGAACAGCGAGGGCCGTTCCGCCGCCAGCTTGAGCAGGGTGCCGCGGGTGGGATCGACCGGCAGCGGCGCCCAGCCGCCGCCGTAGGACTCGAAGGCGCGGGCCAGGCCGGTGTCGAAGTTCTGCCGCTGCGCCACCTGCAGCTGCGCGCCGGGCTGAGTGATGAGATAACGGCCGCCGGCGAAGGCGATGAAGGGGCCGACCCGCGTCACCTGCATGCGGCTGGTCTGGCCGTCCAGGCCGATCACCGGCGCCTCGAAGCGCGCGACCTTGCCGTTTTCGGTCATCTCCTGCTGCAGCGTGAACCAGAAATCCTCCAGCTGCCTGGGTCCCGGCAGAGTGTTGGGATCGGCCAGGGCGTCGAGCAGCTTGAGCCGCTCCGGGAACTGGGCGCTGATGTAGGACTCGGCCACATCGTTCCTGAACTGGGTGGCCGCCTCGCGCACCGCCGCGTAGGACTGGCCCAGTTCGCCGGTCTGGGCCTGCAGCTGGCTCTTCAGCTCGGCGATGGCCTTCTGCCCGGCCTCATAGCGGCCGCGGATGCCGTCGGACTTGGCCTGGGCCGCATGCTCCTCGGCCTCCGCCTGGGCCAGCTGCGCCTGCTGATCGTTGCGGTTGCGGACGAAGCGCTGCTCGCGTTCCTGGTCGATGTGCGCATTCTGCTGCGCGGAGTCGCGGATCTGCTTGAGCAGATCGTCCACACCCTGGGCGGGCGCGGCATGGGCCTGCGGCGCCAGGGCATCCAGCAAGTCCACGCCCAGCTTGCGCAGGGCCAGCTGCCAGGCGGGCGTCAGCGCCGCCTGCGGCGAGGCGGCGGCGGCCGGGACCGGCAGCACCAGCACCTCCGGCGCCGCGGTTTCGCGGGCGATCTTGAGCCCTTCGCGGATGGCACCGCGATAGCGGCCGCGGATGCTGCGCCATTGCTTGGCGGCGGAATCCCAGCAGCCGGCATCGGCGCCGTCGAGGCTCAGGTAATACAGCGCCACGCGGCCGAGGTGCAGCACGTCCACCACCTTACCGCCGCCCTCCAGCTGGAGCTGCATGCGCTCCGCGCCGAGGCTGCGGCCGTAGTCGGCCTCGATCTTGTAGGCCTCCAGCATGCGGCGGTATTTCTCCGCCTGTGGCGTGCCCGAATCGCCCATCAGGCGCTTGAGCGCGGCCACCCGCTCGCGCCGCTCCTGCTGCAGGAACGGCAGGTCCAGGGCGACGAACTGGTCGAGGCTGTCGAGCATGCGCAGCAGCAGCGGCGTGAGGTCATGCGAGTTGCCGGCAAACTGCTGCAGCTGCTGCTGCAGGGCGGCGCGATCGGCATCCTGGGTGGCAAGCAGCGGGCCGATCTGCTGCGCATAGACGTTGAGCTGCTGGGTCTGCCACAGGGCGGCGCGGTAACGCTCCAGCAGCGCCCGGGTCTGGTCGTCGAGCTGATCGATCTGCTGCTGCGCGGCGGCGGCGGCGTGGTTGGCCTGGACCGTGGCGTCCACCGCCGGAGAGCCGCTCCCCTGCGCGGCCGCCGCGGCGCTCAGCCCCAGCAGCAATCCGCCCAGCAAGCTGCCAGGCAATCCCCGATGCAAACTGCTCCCCACACCGGCACCCACGGCGCTACGCGCTCGCTTCATCGAACCGCTTCCTCCATCGCCTGTTCAGGCATTTGACCACAATGTGGCAGCCGCCAGTCCACATTGATCGGGCATATTCGCCCGCGCCGGCGCGCCGGGCATTGGCAGCCCGCGCAAGGGCCCGTGTTCCTCCGGCAACCGCAAGCCGGCCTTGTTTGCAGCCTGAACCGGATTTGCATGGCCGACGTGCTCCGTTTCGAGTAGATTTCGTGCATCGATCATCACCACACCAAGGAGCGCTCCATGGCCTCGACCCACGCCCCCGGTTTTCTTGCCCTGGTCACCGACGCCAAAACCCGCATCAAGGAAGTGCAGGCGCGCGAGATTCCGGCCATTTTCGCGTCCGAACCTACGGCCCGGCTGATCGATACGCGCGAGGAGAGCGAGTACGCCGCCGGCCACGTCAAGGGCGCCGAATGGCTGGGCAAGGGCGTGATCGAGCGCGATATCGAGGCCAAGTTCCCGGACAAGTCCGTCCCGCTGTACCTGTACTGCGGCGGCGGCTTCCGCTCCGCCATCGCCGCCGACAATGTGCAGAAGATGGGATACAGCAAGGTGTACTCCGTGGACGGCGGCTGGCGCGTGCTGAAGGATATTTTGCCGGTGGAGTAGGGCGGGCCGTGCCCGCCGGCTGTTTCACCTGATTGTATTAAGGCAGCG
>CAJCJI010000387.1 GCA_903970595.1 Verrucomicrobiota bacterium | reverse complement strand
GAGCCGGTGCCCATGCCCACGGCCAGCGGCAAGGCGCCGCACATCGAGGCCAGGGTGGTCATCATGATCGGGCGGAAGCGGATCAGGCAGGCCTCGCGGATCGCCTCGCGCGGCGACAGGCCCAGGGTGCGTTCGGCTTCCAGGGCGAAGTCGATCATCATGATGGCGTTTTTCTTGACGATGCCGATCAGCAGGATGATGCCGATGATGGCGACGATCGACAGGTCGGTGCCGGTCACCAGCAGCGCCAGCAGGGCGCCGATGCCGGCGCTGGGCAGGGTGGAGAGGATGGTCAGCGGATGGATCAGGCTCTCGTAGAGCATGCCGAGCACGATGTAGACCGTGAGCAGCGCCGTGAGGATCAGGATCGGCAGGGTGCTGATCGATTCGATGAACAACTGCGCATTGCCGGAGAAGGCGCCGTTGAGGCCGGGCGGCATGCGCAGCTCTTTCATGGATTTTTCGATCAGCTTGATGGCGTCGCCGAGCGAGACGTCCGGGGCCAGGTTGAAGCTGATGTTGACCACCGGGAACTGGCCCTGGTGGTCGATCTCCAGCGGCGTGGTGCCGCGCTCGAAGTGGGCGACGGTGGCCAGCGGCACGGCGCTGCCGCCCGCCACCGGATGGACGTAGATGCGGTTGAGCGCCTGCGCGTCCCGCTGCTCCGGCAGGGAGGCTTCCAGCACCACGTGGTACTCGTTGAGCTGGGTGAAGGTGATGAGGATCTGGCTCTGGCCGAAGGCGTCGTTGAGCGCGCGGTCGATGTCGGCGGGTGTCAGCCCCAGGCGCGAGGCGGCGTCGCGGTCCACCACCACGTTCATCTGCAGGCCGGACTTTTCCAGGTCGCTACCCACGTCCTTCATCTGCGGCAGGGTCTTGAGGTGGGCCACCAGCCTGGGCACCCAGTAATAGAGCTGGTCCAGGGTTTCGCCCTGCAGCGTGTAGATGTATTGGGCCAATCCCACACGGCCGCCGGCGCGCACATCCTGCACCGGCTGCAGGTAGACGTCGATGCCGGTGAGCTTGGCCAGCTGCGGCCGCAGCCGGGCAATGACCTGATCCACGGTGGAGCGCCGGCCCTGGTCCTTGGCCCGCATGGTGATGAACAGGCTGCCGTTGTTGGCGGTGTTGCGACCGCCGAGGAAGGAGCCCATCGAGGCCACGTCCGGGTCGGCCAGGATGATTTTCGTCGCCTGCTGCTGCTTGGCCACCATGGCGTCGAAGGAGATATCCTGCCCCGCCTCGGTATTGCCCTGGAGCATGCCGGTGTCCTGCTGCGGGAAGAAGCCCTTGGGCACGGCGATGTACAGATAGATGGTCAGGCCCACGGCACCGAGGGTGATCAGCAGCATCAGCAGCGGATGCCCCAGGGACCAGTCCAGCCCGCGGCGGTAGACGGACAGCACGCCGTTGAAACCGCGCTCGGCCGCGCGCGACACCGCTCCGGGCCGGTGCCCCGGCCGCTCGGCGCGCAGGAAGCGGCCGCACAGGCTGGGCGTCAGGGTCAGCGAAATGACGCAGGAGATGCCGATGGCCACCGCCAGGGTCACCGAGAATTCGCGGAACAGCCGGCCGACCACGCCGCCCATGAACAGGATGGGCACGAACACCGCCACCAGCGACAGGCTCATCGACAGGATGGTGAAGCCGATCTCGCGGCCGCCCTGGAACGCCGCCGCCAGCGGCTTGGCCCCCTGCTCGATGTGGCGCATGATGTTCTCGATCACCACAATGGCGTCGTCGACCACGAAGCCCACGGCGATGGTCAGGGCCATCAGCGAGAAGTTGTCGATGCTGAAGCCCGCCAGCCACATCACGGCGAAGGTGGCGGTGATGGACAGCGGCACGGTAATGCCGGCGATGGCGGTGGGCAGGCCGCGGCGCAGGAACAGCAGCATCACCAGGATCACCAGCACCACGCTCAGGCCGAGCGAGATCTGCACGTCGCGCACCGAGGCGCGGATGGTGGAGGTGCGGTCGGTCTGGGTTTCCAGCTTCACCGCCGGCGGCAGCCAGCTGCGCAGCCGCGGCAGCAGGCGTTTCACGCCATCCACGGTTTCGATGATGTTGGCGTCGGCCTGCTTGCGCACCAGCAGCAGCACCGCGCGCTGCTGGTTGAACCAGGCGGCCTGGTAGGGATTGAGCTGGCCGTCGACGATCTTCGCCACCGCCGACAGCGGCACCGGCACGCCGTTGCGCACGCCGATGATCAGTCGGCGGAATTCCTCGGCGTTGCTGAGCTGGTCGTTGTCCGAAATCATGAAGGTCTGGTCGGGACCGGCCACCGCGCCCTTGGGCGCCATGGCGGTGAGACCGGACAGCGTGGTCTGCACGTCGGACAGGTTCAAACCCATCGCCGCCAGGGCGGCGGTGTTGACCTGGATGTGCACCGCCGGCTGCGCGCCGCCGACCACGTCGACCTCGCTCACGCCCTTGACCTGGGCGATGCGCTGCGCCAGCAGCGAGTCGGCCTCGTTGTACAGATCGCCCAGGGTGAAGCTGTCGGAGGTCAGCGCCAGGATCATCACCGGCGCATTGTTGGGATTGGCCTTGCGGTAGATCGGCGGCGTGGGCAGCCCCGCCGGCAGGTCGGTGGAGGCGGCATTGACGGCAGCGGCGACGTCCCGCGCGGCGCTGTCCACGCCTTTGTTCAGGTCGAACTGCAGCAGCACGAAGGTGGTGCCGAGCGTGCTGCTCGAGGTGATCTCGTTGACGCCGGAGATTTGCCCGAAACGCCGCTCCAGCGGCGCCGCCACGGTCGCCGCCATGGTCTCGGGGCTGGCGCCCGGCTCGCTGGCGAAGGCGAAGATGAAGGGAAACTCCACGTTCGGCAGCGGCGCCACCGGCAGGTTGAAGCGCGCCACGCTGCCGATCAGGAAGATCCCCAAGGCCAGCAGCGAGGTGCCGATGGGCCGGCGGATGAACAGCGCGCTGATGTTGAACAGGGCGGCATTGCTCTTGGCGATGCGCCCCGGCGCGCCGGGAGCTTTGGGCGGGTCGGCTTCAGACATACGCAAGGTCCGGGAGCATGCTCAGGCCTCGGAACTGATGGCGGCCGGCCTGGCATCTTGAGGCTCCTCGTCTTCGGAGCGCCGCAGCTTCCCGCCGACCCAGTTGGACAGGCGGTCCATGTACAGGTAGATCACCGGCGTGGTGTAGAGCGTCAGCACCTGCGACAGCAGCAGGCCGCCGACGATGGCGATGCCCAGCGGTCGGCGCAGCTCCGAGCCGGTGCCGTGCGACAGAGCCAGGGGCAGCGCGCCGAGCAGCGCCGCCATGGTGGTCATCATGATCGGCCGGAAGCGCAGCAGCGCCGCCTGGAAGATGGACTGCTCCGGCGGCAGGCCCTGGTTGCGCTCCGCGTCCAGGGCGAAGTCGATCATCATGATGGCGTTCTTCTTGACGATGCCGATCAGCAGGATGATGCCGATCAGCGCCACGATGGTCAGGTCGTGGCCGGTGACCATCAAGGCCAGCAGCGCGCCGACGCCGGCCGAAGGCAGCGTGGAGAGGATGGTGACCGGGTGGATGTAGCTCTCGTAGAGCACGCCCAGCACGATGTAGATCACCAGCACCGCGGCCAGGATCAGCAGCGGCTCGCTGGCCAGCGAGGACTGGAACTCGGCGGCGCTGCCCGAGTAGCTGGTGGTGACCGTATTGGGCAGGCCGATGCTGTGTTCCACCTGGGTGATGGCCTTGAGCGCCCCGCCGAGCGAGGCGTGCGGCCCCAGGTTGAAGGAGATGGTCACCGCCGCCAGCTGGCCTTCGTGGGTCACTACCAGGGGTGCCATATCGGTCCTGCCGTGCGCCACCGCCGACAGCGGGATCATGCTGCTGCCGGCGCCGGACGCGCTGCCGTTTGCCGCGACCGTGGTGTTGTTGCTGGCGGGCGTGATCTGCGTGGCGTTAGCGCCGGCGGCGTTGGCGCTGACCGCCGCCACGGTGCCGGCTGTGGGCTTGACGTAGAGCTTGTCCAGGGCGTCCGGCCGGGCGCGGAAGTCGGGCGGCACTTCCAGGATCACGCGGTACTGGTTGAGCTGGGTGTAGATGGTCGAGACCTGGCGCTGGCCGAAGGCGTCGTACAGGGTGTCGTCGATGTATTGCACCGAGACGCCGAGCTGGCTGGCCTTGTCGCGGTCGATGTTGAGCTTCAACTCCAGGCCCTGCGACTGCTGGTCGCTGGCGACGTCGGCCAGCTCCGGCCGCTGCTGCAGCGCCGCCAGCAGTTTCGGCGCCCACACCCGCAGCTGCGCGGCGTCGGAGTCCTGCAGCACATACTGGTACTGGGTGCTGCTGACGTGGCTGTCGATCTGCAGATCCTGCACCGGCTGCATGTACAGGGACAGGCCCTGCACTCTCTGCGTGGCCCGCTTGATGCGCTCCATGATGCCGCTGAGGCTGGAGCCGCGCTGGGCCAAGGGCTTGAGCACGATGCTCATGCGGCCGGTGTTGAGCGTGGGGTTGACGGTGCCGGCGCCGACGAAGGCCGAGACGTTTTCCACGTCCGGGTCCTGGCTCACCACCTGCGCCATGGCGCGCGTGCGGTCCACCATGGCGGCGAAGGAGATGCTCTGCGCCGCCTGGGTGACGCCGGTGATGACACCGGTATCCTGCCGCGGGATCAGACCCTTGGGTACCAGGATATACAGCACCACGGTCAGCACCAGGGTGGCGACGGCCACCAGCAGCGTGAGGAACTGGCGGCGCATGACCCAGCGCAGGCTGCGCTCGTAGGCGCCGATGCTGAAGTCGAACAGGCGCTCGCTCCAGGCCAGGATGCCGCGCGCCCGGCCGTGCTCCGGCACGCGTTCGCGGCGCAGCAGCTTGGCGCACATCATCGGCGTGAGGGTCAGGGACACCAGGGCCGACAGCACCACGGCGATCGACAGCACCAGGGCGAACTCCCGGAACAGGCGGCCGACGATGCCGGACATCAGCAGCAGCGGGATGAACACCGCGATCAGCGACACGGTGAGGGAGATCACGGTGAAGCCGATCTGCCGGGCGCCGACGCGCGCCGCCTGGTCCGGCTCCAGGCCCTGCTCGATGAAGCGCACGATGTTCTCGATCATGACGATGGCATCGTCCACCACGAAGCCGGTGGCGATGGTCAGGGCCATCAGCGACAGGTTGTCGAGCGAAAAGCCGCACAGGGACATCACGCCGAAGGTGCCGATCAGCGACAGCGGCAGCGCCACGCTGGGGATCACCGTGGCCCACAGCTTGCGCAGGAACAGGAAGATCACCAGCACCACCAGGCCCACCGTCAGCAGCAGCGTGAACTGCACGTCGCTGACCGAGGCGCGGATGGTCTGGGTGCGGTCGGAGAGGATGTCGATGTGGATGCCCATCGGCATGGTGGCCTGCAGCCGGGGCAGCAGCTTCTTGATGCCGTTGACGGTCTCGATGATGTTGGCGCCGGGCGTGCGCCGCACGTCGAGCAGCACCGCCTGGCGCATGCCCTGCGGCGTCCAGGCCCAGGCGGCGAGCTGGTCGTTCTCCACGCCGTCGGTGACCTGGGCGATGTCCGCCAGGCGCACAGGAGCACCGTTGTGGTAGCTGACGATCACCGGCTTATAGTCGGCCGCCGAGGCGATCTGGTCGTTGGAGCCGATGGTATAGGCCTGGGACTCGCCGTTGAAGCTGCCCTTGGGGGCATTGACGTTGGCCTGGACCAGCGCCGTGCGCAGGTCTTCCATGCCGAGGTTGAGGCCGGCCAGCGCCGAGGGGTTGGCCTGGACGCGCACCGCCGGCTTCTGGTTGCCCTCGATCGTCACCAGGCCGACGCCGGAAACCTGGGACAGCTTCTGGCCCACCACCGTGTCGGCGTAGTCGTTGACCTGGTTGATGGGCAGCGAGTCGGAGGTCAAGGCCAGCGACAGGATCGCCGAGTCGGCCGGGTTGACCTTGTTGTAGGCCGGCGGGTACGGCAGGTTGGCCGGCAGCGTGCCCTTGGCGGCGTTGATCGCCGACTGCACGTCCTGCGCGGCGTCGTCGATATTGCGGTCCAGGGTGAACTGCAGGGTGACGGTGGACACGCCGAAGGAGCTGTTCGAGGTCATGGCCGAGAGGCCGGAGATCTGCCCGAACTGGCGCTCCAGCGGCGTGGTCACCAGCGAGGCCATGACGTCGGGGCTGGCGCCCGGATACTGCGTGGTGACCTCGATGGTGGGGAAGTCCACCGAGGGCAGGGCCGAAATGGGCAGGAAGCGGTAGCCGAGCGCGCCCAGCAGCAGCACCGCCACCATCAGCAGCGAGGTGGCGACCGGACGGTCGATGAAGGCCTCGCTGAGGTTCATTGCGAGTTGCCGGACCCGCTGCTGCCGCCGCCTTGCGCCGTGCCGGCTTGGCCCTGTGCCGCTTGCGCCGGGGCGGGCTGGTAAGGGATGGTCACCACCGGCGCGGGAATCTGCTTTGGAGCACGCTGTGCCGGAGCGGGATTCGCTGCAGCGGGACTTGCCGCGGCAGCGTGTTCGATGGGCTGAACCCCCTTGGCCGGCTGCGCCTGCTTGGGATTGTCGGGCTGCGGAGAACTGGCCGGAACCGGATTGGCCTGAGCCTCATCGCTCTGGTGGGTTTGAGTGTCGATGTCGGGAGCCCTTCCCTGCCGCCAGGCGCTTACCGCAGCCAGGGCCTGCGCGGGCGGGGACTTGAGCATTTCCGCCAAGCTCGGCACCCGCAGGGTGCTCCCCTGCAGCAAGCGGTTGAAGCTGCCGTTACCGAACGCCTGGGGGTTGGCGCGGTAAATCGCCAGCTGCACTTGTTCAATGGTCACCTGGGGACCCGGCCGCAGCCTGGAGGCGATGCTCCAAAAGGTTTCCTGCGAAGTGATCGGGCCGTAAGTACCGCCGGTGGACCCTGGCGCTGCCTGCGCCAAGGGGGCGCGAAGCGGAGCGACATTTGGGGTTGGTGTCGGAGCGGGTGTCGGGGCTCGGATCGGTGCAGGTGTCGAAGCTTGGGTCGGAGCCGGTGCAGGGGCTTGGTTCCGTGCCGGAGCCGGGGCATGAATCGG
>CAJCJI010000386.1 GCA_903970595.1 Verrucomicrobiota bacterium | reverse complement strand
CGGCCGGCGAGGGCGACCCCATCGTCGCCGGCCGCCGTCCCGTGCCCAGCCTGCCCTACCGCATCGAGTGGCTCAACACCGATCCGCCGCTGCATGAGCTTGTGCCGCTGCTGGCACGGGCCGGCAGTGGCCGTCTGTGCTTCTGGGGCCCGCCCGGCACCGGCAAGACCGCGCTGGCACGGCATCTGGCCGAACAGCTGGGCCGCCCGCTGCATATCAAGAAAGCCTCGGACCTGATCAGCAAGTGGATCGGCGAGACCGAGCGCAACATCGCCGGGGCCTTCGCCGATGCGCAGCGCGACGATGCCCTGCTGTTGATCGACGAGGCCGACTCTTTCCTGGCCAGCCGCGAAGGCGCGCAGCGCTCCTGGGAGCTCAGCCAGGTCAACCAGCTGCTGAAGGAACTCGAGGACTATGACGGCCTGGTGGCGCTGTGCACCAACTTCTTCCAGACCCTGGATGCGGCGGTGCTGCGCCGCCTGGACCTGAAAGTGCGCTTCGCACGCCTGAGCGCCGCGGCCGCCGGCGAGGCCTTTGTCGAAGCCGCCGCCGTACTGGGCACGGACACGCAGCAGGCCCGCGAGGTGCTGCGCAGCACGCCCTTGCCAGGCGGCGCCTATGCCCTCGGCGACATCGCCGTGGCGCTGCGCCACGTGCGCCTGCGCGCGGCCGCGCCGGATGCCGTTCTGTTGCGGGACAGCCTTGAAGCGGAGCGGCGCATACGCGATCAACGGGAAGGACGGGCCATCGGCTTCGTGGCCTGAGGGCCCGGGAAAGCGAACTACAAGGCTTCCAGCTTCGCCTTCAGATCGCCGTATAGCCGCTGCATGGCCTTCTCGTTGCCGGCCTCCGCCTCCACCCGGATGCTGTCCTCACCGGCAATGTAGATTGTGAGCGAATAGCCCTCCTCCTCCTCGGCCAGTTCCAGCAAGCTGATTTTTGACAGCCGCACCAGGCTCGTCCTGCTCTGGGATTCGATCTCGACAAAGGTGTCCATCGGGATTGCCTCCTCGTTCGTGATAAACGTAGCTTCGAATATGCCATTTTACCCGAGGCGATGGCGCCGAGCGGGGCAAGGGCCAGACCGTCCACTGGCCGGGACAGGCACACCCCGGGCGGCTACCTGGCTCCGCCCAAGGGCAGGCGACCCGCTGCCGATGATGGCCAGGCGGCCTCAAGCCTCCAGCAAGGCCAAGGCCTGGTGGCGGGCGGCTGCGCGGAGGGATTGGCGCAGCGCGGCATCGTTGGTGGTACGCGCAAGTACCATACCGCCGACGCACAGCGACACCATCGCCTGGGCACGGCGCTCGGCGTCGCGGGCCGGTGCCAGGGCCGAGCGGAACACCTGCGCCAGGCCGCGGATGAGGTCGGTATAGGCCTGTTTAAGACCCGCCCCCGACATGACCTGGTCAATGGACACCTGCTCGAAGCCGTAGCGGTTGAACAGGCGGCGGGCCGACTCGACGATGCGACCGCGGGTGCGCTCCTTGTGTTTGGCGGGGTATGGCATGTCGGGTCTCCTGCGGCGTCGCCTGAAAAATATGTTCTTGAACATAATTTATTTCCATCGTGGACCTTCAGCTTGCCAGCATGGCCACGGACTGGCGCGTGGCCGAGATGCCGCTGCAAGCCTTCCCCAATGTGGTCCGCTGGCTGGACGGCCTGATGCGCCTGCCGGCCTGGTCCGATCCCTGGCCCGCCAAGGCGCTGGCCGCCTAGCTGCCAATTCTCAGCGGAGGAAATACCCAATGAAGAAGTTCATGGCCGTTTACATCGGCACCGCATCCGCCCTCGAAAAGTTCCAGCGGCGACTCCGTCGAAGTCATGGAATGCCTGCCGCTGCCGGGCGGGTGAGGGCTGCTGCCGCCAGGCGGATTGGTCTGATCAGTAATTCGCCTTCATCACCGGCACCGGAACCACCACATCCGACTCTTTATCGAGATTGAGGAACAACTCGTCATAAGGACTCAACTGCTTGCCCATCAGGCGCACTCTTTCCCAGCCTTTTTGCGAAAGAACCGGCTGCACCGCCCGCGCCTCCTCGGCAAAGCGCTCGCGATCCTGGACTTCAAACAGGCGCTCCAGCAGCTTGAGACGCAGATCGATGCGCTCCGGCTCCGCCGCGCTCTGCCTGAGCAGCGTGCGCACCACCTGGTCTTCGCGTTCATCGATCCTGCGCCTGGCAGGCGGGCCCTTGGCCGGCTGCGCCGGGGTCTGAACCTGGCCGGTAACGGCAGCCCTGGGCCGCGCGGCCGACGGCGGCGGCGGGGCGTGGCGGACCAGTGGCGCACCTTCGATTGGCGCGGCCCGCAGGGTCATGGCGTCGCGTTTGCGGGCCGCCCGGCGATAGCGCCAGTCGCCGATGGCGTGGGAGATGGTGCCCCATACGCCCCGCAGCGCCTTGCGCAGCGCACGGAGCATCAGCCAGGCCAGCAGCAGACCGGCGCCGATGCCGGCGCCGGTGGCCACCGTTTGCGGATCGAGGCGGGCCAGAGACTGCTTGACAGTCAACATCATGGAAGCCCACTCGTCCTGGGCGGCGGGTTTGGGCGCCGCGGCAGCGGCTTGAACGGGTTTGGGTCCGGCCTGCGGCGGAAGAGACGTGGCGGGGGACGCAGCCGCCGCTGCGGCCGGACCGCCTTCGGCGGGGGCGGCCGAAGCAGCGGTTGCGACGATGCTGAGTTTGGGTGCGGCGGGCGCAGCCGGCATGTCTTCCAGCGCTGCGCTGCCCGGCGCCAGCAGTTGCACGGCGATATCCTGCTGCATGCTCAGGGTGCCGGAACGTATCTGGATGAGCAGATGCACGGCGGGTTTGATGACGGGCATCGCCGTGCGCACGGTGAGCGCATCGGCCGCGGCGTCGAAAGCCAGGCTGATGGAGTCGCCGAGTTCGGGATAGTCGATGCCGGCCGCCCGGTAATCGTCGACGCCGAGCAGCGCCACTTCCACGTGCTCGCATTCTTCCGGCTGGCAGCGCAAGGGAATGGACACGTACAGCGGCTCCCCGATCCGTGAGCGCACCACGGGATTGCCCAGGCCCAGCGCCGCGCACGGCCCGGAGAGCAGCGCCAGGACCGCCGCCGCGAGAAGCACGCAAAACCTTCTTCCCTTGCCCATTTCCGCCTCCGCCGCCTCGGCGCCTCTACGCTAAGGGAAACTCCCAGTCATTCCGCGGCCGTCACTCCAGCGAAAGCCGGAAGCCAGGGAATTCAGTGCAGCGCTTTGGCCCCTGGACCCCGGCTTTCGCCGGGGTGACGATTCAATCAGACCTCGCTTTAGCTTACCCCGGCCTTGAATGTGTATCGAGTTCCGGGCGCGGGTAATTTTTATCTACTCGATGGACATCAGCGTGGCATAGAAGCGGATGATCTCGGCGTAGTTGCGCACGCCGATGCGCTCGTTGACGCCGTGGATGCGGTCGATGTCTTCCGGCCGCAGGCGGGACGGCAGGAAACGGTAGGTCTGGGCGGCGAGCGGCAGGTAGTGGCGCGAGTCGGTCAGGCCGATCATCAGGCCCGAGGCTACGGCTACGTCAGCGTAGACGGCCAGGGTGGCGCCGGCGATCTTGTCGAAGGCTTCCCCGGACGCGGCCGAGACCGGCGAAGGATTCACGGCGCCCGGGCGCAGCTTGAGGCTGACGGACGGGTCGCCGATGGTGCGCCGCATCCAGTCCTGCACCGACTGCACCGTGTCGCCCGGCAGGATGCGCACGTTGACGGCGGCGGCGGCATGCTGCGGGATCACGTTTTCCTTGGTGCCGGCGTTGAACACCGTGGGCGAGACCACCGTTTGCAGCAGGGCACGGGTGGAGGGCGCGGCCTTGAATTGGGCCAGCACCAGAGGCCGGGTCAGCCAGAGATTGGCGAATGCCGCGCGCAGCGGCAGCGCCGCAGCGGGGGCGATGCCGGTGAGCAGGCCGCGCAGCGGCGGAGTGAGCCGGATCGGCATGGCGCCCTGCGAGATGCGCGCCACTGCGCGGGCCACGGCGCCGAGCGGATTGTGCGGCGAGGGGACGGAGGAATGGCCGCCCGGGCCATCGGCGCCGAGATCGAAGGTGGCATAGCCCTTTTCCGCGGTGCCGATCAGGGCGGCGGGTTTGCGCAGGCCCGGGATGAAGCCGTCGAGCACCGCCAGGCCTTCGTCCAGCACGAAGGCCAGCCGCACGCCCCTTTGTTGCAGCAGGGCGGCGATCTGGCCGGCGCCGCGCCGGCCGGAAATCTCTTCGTCCTGGCCGAAGGCCAGGTAGATGGTGCGCCGCGGCGCAAAGCCCTGGTGCAGCAAAGCTTCCGCCGCCTCCAGAATACCCAGTACGCTGTTCTTGTCGTCGAGCGAACCGCGGCCCCATACAAAGCCTTCGGCGATGTCGCCGGAGAACGGCGGGTGGGTCCAGGCGGACTCGGTGCCCGCTTCCACCGGGACCACGTCCAGGTGCGCGGCGAGCAGCATCGGCGGCAGGCCGGCATCCTTGCCCTGCCAGCGGAACAGCAGGCTATGGCCGCTGATCACCTCATGCGGGATCTGGCGGTAGACCTCGGGATACTGCTGTTCCAGCCAGGCGTTGAACGCGGTCAGCTCGGCGTCGGAGGCGGCGGCGTCCTCGTCGTAGGAGATGGTCTTGAAGCGCACCGCCGCCGCCAGGCGCTGGGCTGCGGCATCGGGGTCGATGTCGATGGCCGCGGCAGTGACCTTCGGATAGTCCGGCGTTTGCAGCCTTGCGGTATTGATGGCGCAGACGGCGAGCACGACGATCAGCGCCAGGCCCAGGGCCGACGTCAGCAGGAAAGTTTTTCGCAGCTTTGATGGCATCGTTGCCGCTCACTCGAAGTGCATCTTGACCCGCGCATAGACAAAGCGGCCGGTGACATCGTACATGCTCAGGATGGTGTCCGGCACCGCCGCCGAGTAGGCGATCAGGGCGCCCTGGTTGAACAGGTCGTTGACGCCGATGGTGAAGTCGCTATGCAGCGCGCGGGCCGACCAGGTTTCCGATACGGCGACGTAGTTGGCGGTGCCGATGCGGCGGTCGCAGTTGCCGCTCTGGTAGACGCCCTGCGGGCAGGAACTGCCGTTGGCCGGCACCAGTTCGTTGACGTTGCCCAGGAAACGGTCGGCGACGGTGCTGGTGAATGCGCCGGCCTTCCAGATCAGGGTGCCGTAGCTGCGCAGGCGCGGGAAGCCGCCGTCGAAGACATTGGCGTTGTAGGTCCCGGCGACGGAGTCGTCTTCCACGGTTTGCCCGCCGGGCATGACTTTGTAGTCGAATTTCTGCAGGTAGGTGCTGTCCAGGTTGAGCAGCACGGCGCCCACGGCGGTGTGCGGGTAGCTCAGGTGCACGCCGACATCCAGGCCCACGGTGTCGAAGCGGTCCGAATTGATCTCCGGTTCGTAGGTCTTGCCGATCTGCCCGGAGTTGTCGCGCACGATGTCCCGGCAGAACTCGTCATAGGTGTAGCAGGCGTTGAGCGAGTCCTGCAGGCTGAGCTGGTTGATGGCGTTGCGGACGGTGTAGCGCCAGTAGTCCGCGTCGACGGTGAAGGGCGCGTACCAGTGCGGACTGTAGACCAGGCCGAAGTCGCTGGTATAGCCGGTTTCCGGCTGCAGGCCGGGGTTGGTGGTGACCTCGGCGCCGGCGTCCGGCATCAGCTGCTGGTAGCTACCGTCGCGCGCCACGTTGGCACAGGCGGCGTTCTGTCCAGGCGTGCTGTTGGCCACCGAAGTCTTGATGCCGTTGCAGGGGTCGACATAGTTGGGCGCGGCCTGGCCAAAGCCGCCATAGAGGTTCTGCACGGTGGGCGCGCGGAAGATGTCGGCATAGGTGGCGCGGATCAGCAGGTCGGCGACCGGGCGGTATTCCAGCGCGTACTTGTTGTTCTCGGTGGAGCCGAAGTTGGAATAGCGGGAATAACGCGCGCCGATATCCACGTTCAGAGCATGCGCCAGCGGCTGGTCGCGCAGCAGCGGCAGCAGCACCTCGCCATAGATTTCGTTGACGCTGTAGGCGCCGTCGGTCGCGCCCTGGTTGCCCTCGTAGAGCTGCGTTTCCTGCGCCAGCGCCGCCGGCGTGTCGCTCAGCTCGTAGCGGCGGAACTCGTAGCCCAGCTCGCCGCCGACCGGCCCCGCCCACAGATTGAACAGCTCGCCGCTGATGTCGGCGACTCCGCGCTCCAGGCGGCTGTCCTCGACGTTCTTGACGTCCACCAGCAGGGACTGCGCGGTGGCGCCCTGGGTGCCGATCAGGTCGATGGGGGTGCAGTTGGCGATCGGGCTCAGCACCGTGCCGCAGGTCGGGGTACCGGACAGGCTCATGAACGAAGGCCCCAGGCCTTGCACCAGGGGCTGGATGTCCTCGAAATTGTCCGCTTCGCTGGAGCTCAGTTCCTCGCCGTAGGACAACAGGGCGCTCCAGTCGAAGCGGTCGAACACGGTGCCTTTCAGGCCGGTGCTGAGCTGGTAGGTGTCGCGGTCGCTGAGGTAGAGGCGGTCGCCGCCGGTGTTGCGCAGGTACAGCGAGGAGAACAGGCCGTCGACGTTGTAGTTGATGCCGATGGGCACGGTGAAGGGGTTGTACAGGCTCAGGGCCGAGATCTCGACGTTCTTGCCTTCGATGGCAGAAACGCCGGCCAGCGACAGCGTCTCGGGGGCGAGCTGGCTGCGCGCGTGGGTGTGGGTGAAATAGGCTTCGCCGATCCAGTCGATGGATTCGCTCAGTTCGTGGCTGGCGGTGGCGAAGGCGGACTCGCGTGAGACCGGGGTGACGTTGTAGTTCGCGCCCTGGTAGTTGTACAGGTCCGAGCCCTGGGATGAGAACGGCGAGTCGTTGAAGCAGCGGAAGTCCAGGCGGTTGCTGCCGTTGGTGCCGGGAATGCGGGTCAGCACCGGGAAGCTGGCCGAACAACCGTATTCGGCGATGGCATTGACCGGCAGCACAATGGCGCCGCCCGGCGCGTTGATCGAGCCCTGCTCCAGGTTGGCGACCTGGCCGTCGGCGAAACCGTAAGGCCAGGCCGAGAAGCCGCGGTCGGCGGCGTAGATCGGCTGGCTGTCGCTGAGGGACAGGCCCAGCACCAGCTTGTTGTGGCCGTGGCTGCTGCCCCAGGTGAGGTTGGCGGTGGCGATGCCGCCGTCGCCGTAGGTGGTTTCGCCGTAGGAGGCGCTGATGTCCAGCCCCTTGGTCTTTTTGACCGTGATCAGGTTGACCACGCCGGCGATGGCGTCCGAGCCGTAGATCGCCGAGGCACCCTGCTTGAGGATGTCGATATGGTCGATCATGTTGAGCGGGATGACGTTGATGTCGGAGCTGACCAGGCGCTGCCCGTCCAGCAGCAGCAGGGTGCGGCTGGAGGTGAGGCCGCGCAGGCCCACGTCCGAGGCGCCGCCGACCGGCGCGCCGCTGGCCGGAGCGTTGTACTGGGGATTGGTCTGGCTGCCGGAAACCACCGGTAGGGATTGCAGCAACTCGCCCGCGGTGCTGGCGCCCGAGGCCTGGATTTCCTTGGGTCCCAGGGTCAGGACCGGGCTGGCGGTTTCGCTGTCCACCCGGCGGATGCGCGTGCCGGTGACTTCCACGCCCTGCAGCTGCTGCGGGACATCGGCCTGCTGCGCCGCTGCCGCGCCGATGAACTGCAGGGCACACAGCAGCGCCGCAGATAGCCTGCCCCAAGACACAGCCGCCCCCTTCGCCGCCGATGCGTTCATGCCCAGCCCCTGGCCCTCGCTCGCAATGCCCGGCGTGCCGGGTTCGCGCCTGATTGAGTGGTACGCGCCGCCGGATCGGATGCCGCCGCCGCGAAAAACGATCCTACCCCGACTCATGGCGGGGACAGGCAATAAAAATGCCCCAACGCCGCAGGGGCAGGTCTGCGAGTCTGATCGGCAGGAGGGGACGTTCAAGCGCGGCCGCTCAAGCGTGTATTCTTCCGCATGCCCGCGCGACGGATTCCAGCCATGGCCTCGATCTCCAACAAAGAGCTTGTAGCAGGCGACCCGGTAAACGCCCGGCCGGCGCAGAACCGCCTGGTCGGCATCATCGGCACCGCGACCCTGCTGGCCCTGCTGTATTTCGGCCGCGAGGTGCTGATCCCGATCACCCTGGCCGTGATCCTCAGCCTGTTGATCGCACCGTTTGTGCACGGCCTGCGCCGGCTTGGCCTGGGCCAGACCGCCGCGGTGTGGCTGGCGGTGCTGGCCCTGATGCTTTCGCTGTCGGCGATCGCCACGGTGATCGGCACGCAGATCATCCGCATGGGGTCGAGCCTGCCGCAGTACGAAAGCACCATCCGCGGCAAGCTCAACACCCTGGACCAGCTGACGCTGGGCAAGCTCAGCGTGATCACCGAGGCCGCCGCGCGGTTGCTCGACCGGGTGCCGGAGAACAAGGACAGTGTTGCGCCAGCCCAGCCGCCCGCACCGGGAGCGCAGGCGGCCGTGCCGCCCGCACCGGCCACGGCGGTGCGGCCGATCCCGGTGGAGGTGCACCAGCCGCCGGCACAGGCCTACCAGGTGCTCAGCCGCATCCTGGCCTCGGTGTGGTCGCCGCTGGAATCGGCGGCGATCGTCATCGTGGTGCTGGTGTTCATCCTGCTGGAGCACGAGGGCTTGCGCGACCGCTTCATCCGCCTGGCCGGCGGCGCCGACCTGCGCGCCACCACCGTGGCGGTCAACGATGCCGGCGAACGCCTGTCGCGCTTCTTCGCCTACCAGTTCGCGGTGAACCTGGCGGTGGGCGTGATGATCCTGGTTGGCCTCATGCTGCTCGGCCACTCCCAGGCCCTGCTGTGGGCCACGGTGGCGGCGCTGCTGCGTTTCGTGCCCTATGTGGGCATCTGGATCGCGGCCTTCTGCGCCACCCTGTTTGCCGCGGCAGTGGCGCCCGGCTGGTCGCTGGCGATCATGACCCTGAGCCTGTTCTGCGTGGTGGAATTGGTGGTGTCGCAGCTGGTCGAGCCCTTCCTGTACGGCCACACCACCGGCCTGTCGCCGCTGTCGGTGGTGATCGCCGCGATCTTCTGGAGCTGGATCTGGGGGCCGGTGGGCCTGGTGGTGTCGACGCCGCTGACCTTGTGCCTGGTGGTGGCCGGCCGCTACGTCAAAGCCCTCAACATGCTGGAGATCTTGCTGGGCGAGGTGCCCGCGCTGACGCTGCCGGAAAACTTCTACCAGCGCGCCCTCTCCGGCGATGCGGAAACGGTGATCGCCCGCGCCCGCGTCTTCCTCAAGCGCAAGTCGCTGGCGGCGTACTGCGACGCGGTGCTGATGCCGGCCCTGCACCTGGCGCGCCAGGACCTGCTCAGCGGCTCGATCGGCAAGGCCGACCAGCTCAAGTTCCGCGGCGCCATCGCCGCGGTGATCGAAGCGCTGGGCGCTCCGCGGCAATGGTGGAAGCGGCAACAGCCCATCTCGCTGCTGGCGGACGTGAACCTCGGTCGGCAGCTGCGCGACCGGCGCGAGCGACTGTGCGGACGTTGGCAAGGCGCGCTGGAAGTACCCGCCGGATCGGTGGTGCTGTGCCTGGGCGTGGGTTCGCTGTTCAACGAGCTGGCCGCGGAAATCCTGGTGCGCGTGCTGACGGCGCAGCGCATCGACAGCCGTCACCTGCTGCTGGAGGACCTGCCGGCGCCGCTGCCCTGCGGCGCCATGCGCGAGAAAGTTTCGGCGATCTGCCTGGTCAGCCTGGAGCCGGCCAAGGAACGCGAGCGCATTGAGGCGCTGTCCGGCGAACTGCGGGCGCGCATGCCGCAGGCCAAAACCCTGGCGCTGATCCTGCAGGGGCCGTTCGAGGACTGCGAAGGCCGGGACCAGCCGATCGAAGGCCTGGACCTGACCACCCATTCCTATGAGGAAACGGCGAAAAGCTGCCAGGCCGTTCTGGACGCCGGCAGCCGGTGAGCCTCCGTCGCCGGCAGTTGTTCCAGGCCGTCACACCAAGGTCCGCACCAGGCATCTGAGCGGCCTGGCATGAAGGCCGGCGCCGCGGCGCCGGTTCCGTTGGCTCCTTCCCGTTCTACCTTTTGTCCGAACCACACCGCATTGCGGTTGTAAACAGCTGTCCGCGGCGAGACTTACGGTGGACACTGTTCCATATTGGCCGGACCGCAAGCGGCCTGCACAGCAGGACTGCGGCAGGGCAGGCGGCAGCCGGCGCTTCCGGCTATCAATCGTGTGCGGCCATCGGGAAGGCCGCGCTGGGGTCTGCGTATTGAAAGGCAAGCTTGAACTGGTCCGATGGTTGTCCACTGCCCTGATCGCCCTGGGCGGGGTGGTGATGCTCGGCTGGCTGTGCCGCATCGCAGCGCTCACCACGCTGCTTCCCGGATTGAACGCCATGGTGTTCAACGCGGCCCTGAGCTTCGCCCTGCTCGGCGCCGCGCTGCTGTGCCGTGGTTCGGGCTGGCCGTCCTTGCGCCGCGCCGCGCCGGTCTGCGGCAGCCTGGTCCTGCTGCTGGCGGTGGCGAACCTGGCGCAGATCGCCAGCGGCCGCAGCTCCGGCATCAACCTGGCCGCATTGCAGGACTGGAGCCCGGGCGGAAGCCGCGTGCCGGGGCAGATGCCGTTCAGCACCTCGCTGTGTTTCCTTTTGACGAGCCTCTCATCTGTGCTGCTGGGGCGGCCGCGCGGCAGCACCGTGGTGGGCCTCGGCCGCATCTTTGCGGGCTGCGCCTTCGGCATCGGCTTGTTGGCGCTGTGCGGTTACGCGCTGCAGCTGGAGCCGCTCTACAGCTGGTACCCGATGAGCCAGATGGCCCTCCATACTGCCCTGGGCATGACCACCCTGGGCAGCGCGCTATGGCTGAGCTGGTCTGACCCCCGGCGGGAGTACCGGGAGGACCAAGAGATCGTCGAGGTGGGGACCACCGCGCTGGTGATCGTGGCCGTGCTGTCGGCGCTCACCGGCATCTGGGTGCTGCGCACCCAGGGCGCTGAAACCCTGGACCGGAACCTGCAGACCATCCAGAAAACGCGCGCCGAGGTGCTGATCACGGCGCTGGATCAGAGAGGCGGCCGCTTGACGGCGTTGCGGGACCAGCCCTCACTGCTGCGGGCCGTGCGGGCGCTCGCCGACGCGCCCGGCGATGGCGCGCGCCGTCTCGGCCTGCAGCGGGAACTGGCGCAGATCGTGGAGCGGGGATTCGACGGCGCGGTGCTGTATTCGACCGCGGGCCTGCCGCTGGCCGCAGCCGGCAGCCCGATCCCGCCGCCGGAACTGGAACTGCCGGTGAAGCTGCCGCAACCGGGGCGCAGCAGCCTGGTCTGGCGCGGGCGCCTGGTGCTGCGCGGCAGCATCGAATTGCGCGACGCCGCGGGCAGCGTCGGCGAACTGGTGGTCGAACATGCCTCGCCGGCGCTGGAAAACACCCTGCTGTCCTCGGCCGGCATCGGCGACAGCGGCGTCGCGTCCTTGTGCGGCGCGAGCAGCGCCGGGCCTGCCTGCCTGCCCGGACCGGGCCAGTCCGCGATGTACCGGCTGCAGGACCGCGGCGGCGACTTCGGACGGCTGATGGCCGCGGCCCTGGCCGGCGCGACCGGTGCCGGCCATCTGGATCTGGGCAACGGTCATGCGGACAGCGCGGCGTACGGCCCGGTCGGCACCACCGGGCTATCGTTCCTGGTGCAGGTCAATGCGTCCGCCCTGTATGCGCCGATTCGGCACGGGTTGCTGCTGAGCTTTGTGCTGGTAGGTACGCTGGTGCTGGCGGCCGCCATCTGGCTGCGCCGGCAGATCTCGGCCCTGGCGCGGCGGCTGCGGCGGGCCAACACCCTGCGCGAGGCGATACTCGACGCCGCGCCCCTATCGGTCGTCGCCACCGACACTAATGGCCTGATCACCGCGGTCAACCCCGCCGCGGAACGCATGCTCGGCTATAGTGCCGCCGAACTGATCGGCAAGTCCTCGCTCGCCTTGCTGCACGATCCGCACGAGATGCGCGCGCGCGCCGCCGAACTCGGCATCGAACCGGACGGTACGGCCGGCGCCGGCTTCGAGGTCTTCGCGCGGCAGGCGCGCGCCGGCGTGGTCGAGGAGCGCGAATGGAGCTATGTGCGCAAGGACGGGGCGCGCTTCCCGGTGCAGCTGACGGTCACCACGCTGCGCAGCGAGAGCGGCCACATCACCGGCTTCCTGGGCATTGCCAGCGACATCACCGAGCGCAAGCGCCAGGAGGCTTACACGCAGCATGTGGCCCATCACGATTCCCTTACCGGGCTGCCCAACCGCACGCTGCTGCAGGACCGCATGCAGGCGGCGATCCAGCGCGCCCGCGGCGAGGGCGGCAAGATCGCGGCCATGATGATCGACCTGGACCACTTCAAGCGGGTCAACGATTCACTCGGTCACCATGTCGGCGACCAGCTGCTCAAGACCGTGGCGGAGCGCATCCTGGGCTGCGTGCGCGGCTCGGACACCGTGGCCCGCATGGGCGGCGACGAGTTCGTGGTGCTGCTGGCCGATGCCGGCGAAGACGCGGCCATCGAGCGGGTGGCGGCGCAAATCATCGAGCGCATCGCCGCGCCGATCCCGGCGGCGGGTTACGAGCTGCTGGTGACGCCGAGCATCGGCATCAGCCGCTACCCCGAGGACGGCGAGGATCTGCAGGCCTTGCTGATGAATGCGGACAGCGCCATGTACCGGGCCAAGGCTGCTGGCCGCCAGACCTACCGCCTGTTCAGCCGCGACATGCAGCTTGACGCAAGGAACCGGATCGACCTGGAAGGGGCGATGCGCCAGGCGCTGAAGCTGGGCGAGTTCAGCCTGCACTACCAGCCGCAGGTCAACCTGGAAGACGGCGAAGTCAGCGGCATGGAAGCCCTGCTGCGCTGGCGTAATCCACGGTATGGCACCCTGTCGCCGGCGGATTTCATCCCGGTAGCCGAGGAAAGCGGCCTGATCGTGGAGATCGGCGCCTGGGTGCTGGCCACCGCCTGCCGCGAAGCGCGGCTGCTGCAGATGCGTACCGGGCGGCCGCTGCGCGTGGCGGTGAACCTGTCGCCGCGCCAGTTCCGGCAGGCCGATCTGGCCGAGACGGTGCAGCGCGCGCTGCAGGACAGCGGGCTGGCGCCCGAACACCTGGAGCTGGAGATCACCGAAGGCGTGCTGATGGCGCACACCGCGGACACGGTGGAGCGCCTGCGGCAGCTGCGCGCGCTGGGCGTGTCGATCGCGGTGGACGATTTCGGCGTCGGCTTTTCCAGTCTGTCCTACATCGCCAAGTTCCCGATCAGCACCTTGAAGATCGACCGCATCTTCGTCAACCAGCTGCCGGACAGCGCCAGCGACGCCGCGGTGGCGCTGGCCATCCTGGCGCTGGCCCGGAGCCTGAACATCAAGGTAGTGGCCGAAGGAGTGGAGACGCGGGCACAGCTGGAGTTCCTAATGTCGCATCGCTGCGACCTGGCCCAGGGCTACCACCTGGGACGGCCCGTGCCGATGGAGAATTTCCACGCTCAAGGCTTTCATTTCGGCAAGGCGCTGGCGGTCGACACCTTCGTCCGCGACTTCGACAAGATGCGCGGCCAGGGGCGGCGGAGCATCGTTGTAGCGGGGGGCTGAGGCGCGGGCGCCGCAGGTTCGCGGCTTGACGGGACGGCGCTGCGGCGCTTCAATCCGGCTTCCCTGCCTCAGACACTGGTCCTCGACAGCCAATGCCCGCAACGCGCAGCAAGCCGCCCAAACCTGATTCGGACACGAGGGGCGCGGCCCTGACGCCTGCGTACCGGCGCTACCTGAAGCTCGCGCTCAAGCTGCCGGGAGCGGAGGAGTCCACTTCGTACGGGACGCCGTCGGTGAAGGTGCATGGCAAGATCCTGTCGCGGTTGCGCACCGAGGCGGAAGGGGCGCTGGCCTTGCGCTGCGATTTTATCGACCGGGAGATGCTGCTGCAGGCGGCGCCGGAGGTGTTCTTCCTGACGGATCACTATCTGAATTATCCGATGATACTGGTGCGGCTGGAGAGGATTGCGCCGGAGGTATTGGAGGATTTGGTGGAGAGGGCGGGGAGGTTGATTGAGCCTAAGCGGAGGAAGGCGCGGTAGGGGCGCGTAGCGTGTAGGGTGCGCACCACGTACCGGTTATGCGCTGAAACCTCAGCACGCGCGCTTGCGCGCGGCGCGTATCCTCCCTCCGGCGTACCTCCCTATTTCGCCTTTCGGCGACCTACTTCTTGGCAGCAGCGCCAAGAAGTAGGCAAGAAGCGCCGCCCCCGATGTCTGCGCCGATCAATCGCTTGCG
>CAJCJI010000385.1 GCA_903970595.1 Verrucomicrobiota bacterium | reverse complement strand
CGCCTGCGCATGCCGTTCATTGGCTCAGTCTGCGGCCACCCTGCGCCGCGACGTTTTGCGCGCCCATTGTCGCGGCAGCATAGAGGGCCGCCTTGTCCATCACCGCGGCGACGTAGGCCCGCGTTTCCATCGGCGCGCTGTGCTTGACCCAGTGCGCGGCCTGCTCGGCGTCCCAGGCCGCGGCTTGCGGCGGCAGGCGCTGGTCGAGGAAGTCCGGGCCGCAGTTGTATGCGGCGATCACCAGCACCAGCCGCGGCATGTCGCCCTGGATAAAGGAGAAGTGCTCTTCCAGTGCACCGAGGTAGGCGGCGCCGAGCTGGATGTTGGTGACGGGATCGCGCAGCTCCGCCCGGGTCGGCAGGCGGTCGGTGCCGTACATGAAGCGATAGCCTTCGCGCGCACCGGCTTCGGGGATCAGCTGCATCAGGCCGCGCGCGCCGGCGATCGAAACCGCGTTGCTGTTGCAATACGATTCGATCTCGATCATAGCCGCGACGAAAGCCGGCGGGATGTGAAACAGGTCGGCCGCGGCCCAGGCGATGCGATAGATGTCCGCGCTGCAGGGACCGCCGGCATAGCGCACGGCCTCGGCCTCGATCTCGCCGAAGGCCGGCGCCGTGGCCGGGCGCAGCTTGCGATCGGGCACCGGGTCCGGCGCCATCGGCTGCGCCGGCAGCACGGCGAACTGCGTACCGGACGGTTGCTGCAGCGAAACCGGCATGAGGTTCTGGCCGGCCTTGAACGTGGCCGGCACCACCACCACCGGTGCCGCTATGGTCGTGCCCACGGCAACGGTGCTTGCGGCGGCGGCTCCCTGCTCCGGCCTGGCATAGACGGCGCCAGGCAGCGGCGCCCAGGCCAAGGCGGACGACCCGGCAGGCCTGGCTGCCGGCATTATGGTGACGGTGGGCCCCGGGGGAAGCTTGGGTCCAGCCGCCAGGGCAGCGGGGGGCGGCGGCGCGGGCTTGGACACTACCCGGGTGGCGGCGGCCGGCGTGGGCGCCGCACTGCGCGGGGGGCGTGCCGTGACGGCAAGCACCGGCGGCGCGGCGATGACGGCGGAATGCTTTGCCACAATCGTACTAGCTGGTACCAAAATGGCGGTATCGGACAGGCGATGCGGTTCGGTGCCGCAAGCCTGGAGCAACAATGCGCAACCCGCCGCTGCCGGCACCCGATACAGGTAATGCAGCAACACCGCTGGTCGGTGCTTCATCCTGAGCTTCTCCCATTGCCCCGCGGAGTTTTATTTATGTCACTGCTTTTGCACGTTTTTACACTGTGCGGGCGATTCTGGCAACGCCCGAAAAGGGGTGGTAGAGGAGTGGGGATGCCTTGGCCGGCCCCGAAGCGCTCTGTTGCCTTGCAACAAAACCGGGGCGCCGCCCCGGCGCTTGCGGCCCCTCGTGGTGCGCCCGTATCCGCCTGGCGCAGCGCAAAAAAAGGCCGGCGCAAGGCCGGCCTTTCTCAACGCGGGGAACCGCTTACCAGAGGCTGACGCGCTTGTCCGGCGCGAGGTACATCTTGTCGCCTTCCTTGACGCCGAAGGCATCGTAGAACGAGGCCTGGTTCATCTCCGGTACGGTACCGCGGACCGCCGAAGGCGAATGCGGATCGGACTTGAGGCGCACCACTTCTTCGTTGTCGCGCGCCTTGCCGCGCCACACCTGGGCCCAGCCGGCGTAGAAGCGCTGGTCGCCGCTGAGGCCGTCGATGGCGGCTGCCGGCTTGCCGGCCAGCGACAGCTTGTAGGCCTTGTAGGCGATGGCGATGCCGGAGTTGTCGGCGATGTTCTCGCCCAGGGTCAGCTCGCCGTTGACGTGATAGCCGGGCACCGGCTCATAGGCGGAGTACTGCTCCACCAGGGCATGGGTCTTGGCCTTGAACTTGTCCAGGTCCGCCTGGGTGAACCAGCCTGGCGCGTTGAGCAGGTTGCCGTCGCCATCGTACTGGCTGCCCTGGTCGTCGAAGCCGTGGCTGATCTCGTGGCCGATGACGCCGCCGATGCCGCCGTAGTTGACCGCGTCGTCGGCCTTGGGATTGAAGAACGGCGGCTGCAGGATGGCGGCCGGGAATACGATCTCGTTCATCTCCGGGTTGTAGTAGGCGTTGACCGTCTGCGGTGTCATGTCCCACTCGCCGCGGTCGACCGGCTTGCCCAGCTTGTTGAGGTTGCGGTTGTACTCGAAGGTCTGCGCCTGGATCACGTCGCCGACCAGGCCGCCCTTGGCGATCTGCAGCGCGCTGTAGTCGCGCCACTGCGCCGGATAGCCGATTTTCGGCGTGAACTTGGCCAGCTTTTCCTTGGCCTTCTGCTTGGTCTCCGGACTCATCCAGTCGAGCGTGTCGATGTCGGCCTTGTAGGCGGCCAGCAGGTTCTGCACCAGCTGGTCCATGCGCGCCTTGGACTCGGGCGGGAAATACTTGGCTACGTACAGTTTGCCCAGGCCTTCGCCGATGGCGGTCTGCACCAGCCCGATGCCGCGCTTCCAGCGGGGTTTGTTCTGCGGGATGCCGCGCAGCGCCGTGCCGTAGAAGGCGAAGTGCTCGTCGACGAAGCCCTTGCTCAGGTAAGGCGCGAAGTCGCTCAGCACGCGCCAGCGGAAATAAGCCTTCCACACCGGCAGCGGCGTCTTCTGCAGCAGCTTGGCGAGGTCGGTGAAGTAGCTCGGCTGATCGATCACGAGGTAGTCGGTCTTGCCCTCCACGCCGGATTCGGCCAGGTACGCTTTCCAGTCATAGCCGGGCGACAGGGCGGCGAGCTTGGGAAACTCCACCTTGTTGTAGGTCTTCACCGGATCGCGGTTCTGGACCTTGGTCCACTGCACCTTGGCCAGATCGGTTTCCAGCGCCACGATGTCCTTGGCGTCCTTTGCGGCGGCCTTGTCGCCGGCCAGGGTCAGCATCTTTTCGACGTGCTGGCCGTAATTGACCCGGGCCTGCTTCATCTTGTCGTCGTCGAGCAGGTAGTAGTCGCGGTCCGGCATGCCCAGGCCGTCCTGGCCCAGGTCGAACACGTACTTGGTGGAATCCTTGGCATCCAGGTGCACTTGCGGCGCATAGGGCGCCGACACGCCGATCTGGTTGAGGTGGGCGATCAGTCCGGCGATTTCCTTGCGGTCCTTGATCGCGTCGATGCGGGCGAACTCCGCGTCCAGCGGCTTGAGCCCCAGGCTTTCCAGGGAATCCTCGTCCATGAAGGTCGAATACAGGTCGGCGATCTTCTGCTGGTCGGGGTCCTTCGGGTCGGCCGACTTCTGCAGGCCCTCGACGATGCCGCGCAACTGCTCCTGCGAGTCATCCACCAGCTTGTCGAAGGAGCCGTAGCGTCCCTTGTCCGCCGGTATCTCGACGGTGGCCAGCCATTTGCCGTTGATGTGCTTGTAGAAATCGTCCTGCGCGCGGACACCGTCGTCCACGTACTGCAGGTCGATGCCGGAAACCAGCGCCGGGGGCGCGGGCGCTGCGGCTGGCGCGGGCGGCGGGGCTTCCGGCGGCTTGCTGCAGCCGGCGACCATACAGGCGCAGGCTGCGCTTATTAATAGTTTGTTCATCGCTTGCCTCTAAAGTGATCCGAATTGATCGGCATGTTTTGGGGTTGGAATAAGCATCAGACCGCCGATCATAGCAGGGAGCACACAGCCGCTCCCGCCATGGCCTCGGGCATAACTTATTCGGACACCGCATGCGCCGATAAGGTTTAAACCGATGCGGCGATCAGACCGATGGCGGCCCAATAGGTGGCGAGGATCAGGGCCTGAGCCGCCCGGAACGGCCCGCCGAAGCGGCGCAGGGCCAGCGCCGAATCCGACACCACGAACAGCACGGAGCCGACCGCCGCCAGCCGCGGCGCCAGGCCGCCCAGCACCTGCAGGCGCAGCGCCGCGGCCGCGGTCATGCCCAGCAGCACCAGGCAGTACAGCGCCACCGGGATGCGCAGGCTGCCGGCGCGCGGCAGCAGCCAGGCGCACAGGCCCAGTCCGTAGAGCAGCGGCAGCAGCGTCCACGCCGGGGGCAGCGCCAGGGCCACCCCCTTGAGGAAGGCCAGGATGAACCCCACATGAGCCAGCAGGAAGCTGCCCAGGCCGGCGGCGAACCAGCCGTCTCCGTCGAACATCAGGCAGACGTCGCCGGCCAGGGACAAGGCCAGGGCCGGCACCACGTACATGCGGTAGCCGGCGCCGGAAACCGGGTCCTGGCTCAGGGCCGCGGCCAGGATCAAGGCCGTGGTGAGCGGCTTGAGCAGGTAGAAGGCGCGATGGCGCTGCTCTTCCCAGTCGGCGGCGATCGCCAGCAGGGCTGAAAGCCCGGCGGCGGTGTACAAGGCGGCTGTTATCATCGGCCAAGATTAGTGGAAATCGCCCCGCGGATTTTTGGGGCGACAATTCAAGGAGCATGCTTCTATGGAAAAAATCGTAAAGACCGACGCCGAGTGGCGCGCCCTGCTCACCCCCGAGCAGTATCAAGTGACCCGCCACGGCGGCACCGAGTGCGCCTTCACCGGCGCGCTGTGGGACGATCACCGCGACGGCGTGTTCCACTGCGTCTGTTGCGGCGCCGCCCTGTTCGACTCGAACACCAAGTTCGAGTCCGGCACCGGCTGGCCCAGCTTCTTCGGTCCGGTCGACGGCGAAGCCGTCGCCTCCCTGGAAGACCGCAGCCACGGCATGCGCCGCATCGAGGTGCGCTGCGCGCGCTGCGATGCGCACCTGGGGCACGTCTTTCCGGACGGGCCGAAGCCCACCGGGGCGCGCTTTTGCATCAATTCGGCCGCGCTGAATTTCGAGGGCCGCGGCAAATGATCATGTCAATCTGACCAGTAGTAGTAGGGCGGCCCGTGGCCGCCGTGGTGTATGCGCAAAACAGCCGGCGGCC
>CAJCJI010000384.1 GCA_903970595.1 Verrucomicrobiota bacterium | reverse complement strand
TCTGCAGCGACCAGAGATAATAGTCGACGCCCACTCCCGGCGAGAATTTGAGCTCGGACAAAGGCGGGTAGACCAGCCAGCCGGTCTTGGCGAACTCGCCGATGGCCAGCGAGAGATTGACCAGCAGCACGCCGGTCGCCGTCAGCCACAGGCTGACCGAGTTGAAGGTGGGGAAGGCCACGTCGCGGGCACCGATCTGCAGCGGCACGGCAAAGTTCATCAGGCCGATCATGAACGGCATCGCCACGAAGAAAATCATGATGGTGCCGTGGGCGGAGAAAATCTGGTCGTAGTGCTCGGGCGGCAGGTAGCCCGGCGCGTTGTAGGCCAGGGCTTGTTGGGAACGCATCATCAGCGCGTCGGCGAAGCCGCGCAGCAGCATGATCAGCCCGAGCACGAAGTACATCACGCCGATGCGCTTGTGGTCGACGCTGGTGATCCACTCCCGCCACAGATAAGGCCAGTGCCCCTTGGCGAAGATCCAGGCCAGGGTGGAGAGGATTACCGCGAACATGACGATCGACGTCACCAGCGGAATCGGCTGGTGCAGCGGTATGGCGTCCCAGGTCAGCTTGCCGAACACGTTCAGCCCTCCGGTTTGGTTGCGGCGGCGGGCGCCGCATGCACGGCGCCATGGGCTCCGGCGCCGGCGGAGGTCTGGCTCTGGATCGCCTCGAAAATGCCGGGTTCCACCGCGCCGAAAGTGATCGCCTTGGGCTCAACGGCCGGCGTCAGCAGCTTGCCGTAGGCCGCTTGGTCCAGGGTTCCGGCCGAGCCGCGGGTGCGTCCCACCCAGGCCTGGAAGTCCGCTTGCGGCACGGCGTGCAGCTCAAAGTGCATGTCGGAAAAGCCGTCGCCGCTGAACTGTGCGGAAAGACCCTGGTAGACGCCGGCCTGGTCGGCCATCAGGTTGAGCTGCGAGGTCATGCCGGCCATGGTGTAGATCTGGCTGCCGAGTTGCGGCACGAAGAAGCTGTTCATCACCGTGCCCGAGGTCAGGCGGAAATGCAGCGGCGTCCCCACCGGTACCGTCAATTCGTTGACGCTGGCGATGCCCTGGTCCGGGTAGATGAACAACCATTTCCAGTCCAGCGACACCACCTCGATCTCCACTGATGAATTTTTGGAGGAAATCGGCTGATACGGGTCCAGGTCGTGCGAGCCGATCCAGGCGATCCCGCCGAGGAACATGACGATCAGCGCCGGAATCGCCCACACGATGAATTCGAGCCGGCCGGAATAGGCCCAGTCCGGCAGATATTTTGCTCGCTTGTTGGAGGCGCGGAACCACCAGGCGAACGCCAGCGTCACCACGATGGTGGGCACCACCACCACCAGCATGATTGCCACCGAATCGAGCAGGATCACCCGCTCGGCGCTGCCCACCGGACCCTGCGGATCGAGCACGCCGCCACCGCAGCCGCCGAGGCCCATTGCCAGCAGCGAGGCCGGATAAATCCGGCGGCGAGCGACGGGAAAATGCCGCCGTATCCCGGCCCGGGCCGCTGTGACAGCCGCCTTCAGGCCAGCGTGGATCGCTGCGAAGCTTTCGTTTGCCGAGGGCGAATCCATCACCTGCGCGCCACGCCGACGAGGATCTGCATGATACCTGGCCGGCGCGGGCAACATCCCTTGTTTTCCATGATCGATCCCTGGTCTTTGGCCCAGCCCTGTCATCGCTAGCGCACCTTAGCAGACCCGCCCGTTCGAAAAGGGTTCGCCGGGTTCGCCGGTTTTTTTGAATTCGTCAAAACCGGCGCGCCTGTTCGCGGCACATTGCAGGATGTCGGTCCCGGCGTCAACGGCCGGGCCGCCCGGACCCCGGCTGTTTGGCGCAATAGACAGAGCAAGACCAGTTCGGGCCGCCGGCCTCGGAATTCCCGAAAATCTCACCTTTTATCCACGTTTTCTTCAGGCGATCCAGTGCGGCGGTGCCTAAGTTATCCCTGCGGCAGTTTTCACCTTTTTATGCGCGGTTAGGGGAGCCTTCTATTGTGAATCAATTGGAGAAACAAACATGAAACACCGTACGAGTATCAACGATGTGGCACAGAAATCCGTCACGAACAAGCGAAATCATAGACTAGAATATCTATTGGCCCTCGGCGGTGCCTGCATGCTCTGGATGCCCGCGCTAGCGCACGCGGAGAACTGCAGTGGCGCCAAACTGCCGCAGAACCTCGAGAGCGACTACACCCAGTACGCCGGCGGCGAGCGCGGCCCGCTCGGCTGCCTTACCGAAGCTCCTTCGTCCTACAATCTGGCAGAAGGCGGAAAAAGCCCCGGCACCCGCGCGGTATTCCTGCACGGGGAGATTGCATTGAGCCCCAGCCTGTCGCCGTTCGGAGGTCCGTTCATCGGCTATGTCGACGACAAGGGATTGCACGTGCGTTTCGATAGTTACATGAATGCCCCGGCGTACGAGATTGGGGTCGGCCAATGGGGCGCGCAAGAGCACTACGAATACAAGGTGGTCAAGACTCCAGGAGCGAGTGCCGTGAGCGGGGTGGCCGATTTTCCGCTCGGCGTGATCGGCGACAAGGACGCTTTCGTGCGCCTGGTTCGCTGTCCGAAGAGCGGCAATAGCTACACCTGCAATCCCGTAGCTGCGGAACAGGTGGCGGAAATCCACGTCACGCGGTCGATGATTCCAACGGCGCCGGTTGCCGCTTCGACAGCGAAGGCCTCCGCTCCGGCAGCCGCTCCACCGAGAAAATACAGCATCGACATCGAACAGTTGCAGGCCGCAACGATCAGGTCCGGACACTCCGAACTGGTATCGACTTCCAAGGACGGCAATCGCGACTCGCTCTATTCATATCTCACCGTCAAGGTCGGCAATGGCAAAGTGCTCTCTGCTCCGGTGTGGGGCCGCGCCGACATCCCCAACGGCGGTTCGCGCCAAGTCAACCAGTCCATCCAGAACATCGAAGTTAATGACGACGACGTAGTGAAGATCGCCTATTCGGTTATCAATAACGGGCACAATTCTCCCGGATCCGCGTCGAGTGCCGTCGAAAAGGACTTGGCGACCGTCGTCAACAATGTGGTGGACGCGGACGTCAAGAAAATTTCGGACTATGCCGGCGTTGACCTCAGCTCGCTCTCGCCGAACGAGAAAAACGCACTGGTCGGATCGCAGCTTGCAACCGCGTTGGGTGCGTCGGAGGTTGGAGTCATCGGCGGAGGGCTCGTTGGCTTTTTCGCTGCGGTCGGCTGGAACAGCGTCTTTCCGGATTGCGACGGCCCAGTGGCCGGGAAGGTCTACGTGACGACGGGCGCACAGTTGCGCGCAACGATACCCAATGAGAAGTTCAGGACCTTCAATGACGACAATCCAGGCGTGGATTCGGGCCATGGTTGCGGCGCCAATTCCGATTACAAGGTTACCTGGCATATCCACGCTCTTGATTAGCCCGTTCGACCTCGGCAGCCACGTCTGGAACGACAACCAAGGGTTCGCATGAGGATCGCGGCGGCGTGGGGTAGGCGCAGCCCTCGCTGCCGCTTTTTTTTGCCTTGCACACGGTAGGATGTGACTTCATGAGTCTGTTCAAAGCCCTTGTCTTGGCCTCGATGATCGCCACGGCGCCCGGCCAGGCATGCACGCTGTGGGGCGCAGCCGGATCGGCCAGTGCCGAAGGCACGCTGCTGGTCAAAAACCGCGATTGGCGTCCCGACCATGTGCAGTCGCTGCGCCTGGTCCGCCCCGATGACGGACTGGTCTATGTCGGGCTCTATGCCGATACCGGCGGAGATGTTGGCCTCAAGGGCGGCGTGAACCAGGCCGGCTTGAGCGTGGTCAGCGCCTCGGCCAGCAGCCTGCCGAAGGCTGTGCGCCAGGAGAACCACGAACAGTATGGCGTAATGGCGGAAATCCTGCGCCGCTACCGCAGTCTGGACGAGGTCGACGCCCATGCGCCGGCCATTTTTGCCCAGGCCAAGCCGATGTTCCTGATGCTGGCCGATGCCACGGGCCTGATGCGGGTGGAGATCGGCCAGGACGGGCGTTACGGCATCGTGCGCCAGCGCAACGGCACGCTGACCCATACCAATCATTACCTGGACACCAGCCTGCTCAATGGCGGGCAGCGGATCGGGGAAAGCAGCGCAACGCGGCTGCAGCGGATCAATGCGCTGCTCGCCGGGAACGCAGGTCCGCATACCCTCGATGAGTTTTACGGCATCAGCCAGGACCGTCAAGACGGCCCGGACGACAGCCTGTGGCGCAATGGCAAGGAATACACCCTGGCAAGCTGGCAGATCGCGCTGCCGGCTGAAGGCGCACCTCGGCTGGTTCTGGTCATCGCCAATCCGGGAGTGGAACGGCGCAAAGTGGATTTGAAGCTCGACGCGGCGTTCTGGTCACGGCCGGCCCAGGTTTTGCTCGGGCCCTGATTGCGTGCAGAGAGGCACCATTCGTCCGAAGAGTGCGATCCCGGAAAAGGATTGGGGCGAGCGCTCCGGAATCATGAATGGGGGCAGTGCGCCAACTCCCGCTCGGCGTGCTGGATATAGAGGATGTCGGGTTGCTCGGCTTTCAAGCCGGCAAGCGCCGAGGCGAGTTCGGCGCAGCCTTGGGCCACCTGGCCCATGTCGCGGTGCGTGCGTCCGAGGCGAGCTTGCAGGTCCAGCAGATCGGGGCTGTCGGGCGGCAGCTTTTTGCGCATACTCGCCAGGGCAGGCTCCATCAAGGCCACAGCCTCGGTAAATCGGCCTTGCCGGCTCAGGGCATCTCCTAAGCGACCTTCTGTAATTCGAGTGGCTGGATTTTCAGGACCCGAATTGATCTTTCGATGCTCGGCCACCGGTCGGAGCGTTCGGACAGCGCCGTCCCAATTCGACGCCTGAATCAAGAGCCACCCCAAGGCGTCCGCCACCTCCATTTCAGGCAGCGAACCGGGCCCATAGGTCCGGCTGGCGAGCTCATGTGCCTCGACCAAGTCCTTCCCGGCTTCCGAATATCTCTCTAGGTGGGTCAGTGCAATGCCTTGCGCCCACAGCGCATTCGCCAGAAAGTCGGGAACTATCGGATTCATGCCGCGCGATCTCACCAGCTGCTGACCGGCAACAGGCAGGACATCCGCAGCCTTTCCTGAATAACTCATTGCAACAATGTAGTCCGCGGCGACTTGAACGGTGTCGATATTGTCCCTGCCAAAGGTCTGTAGAAATTCCTCCGCGACCAGATGTTTGAGCTCAGCGCTTTGTACGGACCTGCCTGTATTGCGCAGCGCATCCGCGTAGCTGGATTCATCGTTAAGGGTAAAAATGTGTCTGTCACCCAAAACCCGCTTTTCCCGGACCACTGCGTCCTCACAGACCGCTAGAGCCTCGACCAGATTGAAGCTGTCAGAAAGGTTCTCGCACAGCAGCCCCAAAGCAAGCAGACCTGATTTGGTATCCAGGTTGCCCAGGCGCCTTCTGCTTTCGACGACGCGCCGCAAGATTGCATTGGCGTCGTCAAATTTGCCTTGAAATGAGTAGATTTTTGCAAGCTCTTCCAGGGCTTCCAGGCTGATTGGCGATTCCGGACCCAATGCCCGCGTGGCGTCCTGGACCAATAGCTCCGTTTCCGAGCGCGCTTCATCAGTTTGGATATAACCATAGACGTTTGTGAGCTTCACCCACTGCGTTTTCAGGCGCACTTCCAGCGTATTCGGTCCGTCGGCACCCTCCAATGCAGTGCGGCGCCGGATTACATCCTCCAGATTGACGACTGCTTCGCGCGCGGCCGTATTACTGGAAACAGCTGAGGCTCTTGCTTGAAGCTGCCGCGCATTGAGCACCACGTCATCATTTTCTCCCAATATCGGCCGGGCGAAGGCGAGCAGTTGATCAAGGAGCTGAATATCCCGATCGTTCAAACTCGTGTCGTAATAATCCTGCGCAACACTGTACATGAGCCTGGCCCTCAGCGCGGGCTGTTTGGCAAAGCGCTGGTTGATCTCGTTCACCGAGGGCTCCAGGATGGACTCGCCCAGCGTCTGGCGGGCAACTTCGGTGGGTGAGGTCAGCGGCCGCAACTCGTCGAAGTTGGCCAGCAGCCGCTCCTTGTTCAGACCAGGATCCGACTGCAATCGGCTAAGCAGGCGCTCGCGCATATGATCCAGCCAGCGCTGTCCCATCGACTCCACGCTGATCCGCTGCAGCATGCCGCTCTGGAAGCTCACCACCTGTTCCAGCTCCGCTTCTCTTGCGCGGGTGATGTGTGCTTGCCACAGCGCGGCGGCCAGGCCAGCGCTCAATGCCAGAATCACCGCGGAGACTGAGGCCACCGCCAGTCGGTTGCGCTGCACGAAGCGGGTAGCCCGGTAGCCCAGTGAGTCCGGTCGCGCCAGCACCGGCTTGTGCTCCAGCAGTCTTAGCAGATCCTGGGCCAGTTCCCCGGCGCTGGCGTAACGCCGGCCAGGCACCGCATGCAGGGCCTTCAGTACGATCAGGTCAAGATCTTTGGAAATGGTGTGCAACCGTTCGCTGCGCTGGGCTTCCGGCAGCCGGCCGCTGTCCTTGCGCAAGACGCTGCTGGGCCGTTGGGTGGTTTCCTGGCCAAGGCTGAGCGCGATTTCGGTGGCCGAACGGCCACCGCGCTGGTGGGGCAGCCGCTCCGTCAGGACTTGATACAGCATCACCCCCAGGGCGTAGACATCGCTGGCCGGCGTAAGGGCTCGGCCAAGCAATTGCTCAGGCGCGGCATAGGCCGGAGTCAGGGCATGGGCTTCCCCGGCCATCCGGGTGGCGTCGGCGTCTTCCTCGGCCAGGGCCTTGGCTACGCCAAAGTCCAGCAGTTTGACCTGGCCCTGGTTGCTGACCAGGACATTGTTGGGTTTCAGATCCCGGTGGATGATGCGTTTGGCGTGGGCGGCCTGGACGGCTTCGCAGACGGTGATCATCAGCCGCAGGACCGCGGCGGTGGGCAGGGACTGGCCGCGGATGTACTCGGTAATGGCCTGGCCCTCGACGTATTCCATGGCCAGGAACGGGCGGCCGTCCTCGGCCACACCCGCATCCAGTACGTGGGCGACATTGGGGTGGTCAAGCTGAGCCAGAATGCGCCGCTCGCGCGTGAAGCGGGCCACCACGGCTTCGCTGTCCAGGCCGCGCTTGAGCAGCTTGATGGCCACGCGCAACTCGAAAGCCCCATCGGCTCGCCTGGCGTCGTAGACCTCGCCCATGCCGCCGCGCCCGACCAGCTTCTGGATGCTCCAGGGCCCCAGCCGGGTGCCGGCAGGCAGGGGACGGCCCAAGGCGTCGCTAGGCCGGGTCGGCTCGGGCCGCTCGAACAGGCCGCGGGTTTCCTGGGAGGATTGCAGCATGGCTTCGACTTCGGCGCGCAGGGCTGGATCGCCGATGCAAGCCCCGTCCAGGAACTCAGGACGCGCGTCCTGCGGCAGCGCTTCGGCTTCGACGATAAGCGATTGAAGTTGGGTCCAGCGCTCCGGTGTCATGAGGAGATGATTCAATTGCCCAGGTAGATGGAGTTTGGCTGAAAATAGCTGTCCAGGAGGCTTTCTCCCTCGACCACATCGTCGATCCGAACGATGGTGGAGCTACCGTCCTTCGAGTCCCGCATGACGGCGTCCGACAGGTACCAGGGAGCGCCGGT
Source organism: Verrucomicrobiota bacterium (assembly GCA_903970595.1). GTDB lineage: Bacteria > Pseudomonadota > Gammaproteobacteria > Nevskiales > Nevskiaceae > Nevskia. Next base: position 5,242 of record CAJCJI010000384.1, on the reverse strand, counting down.
CTGGCGCAACGCGGCGGCCGAGCCCACCAGCCGGGCTGCGCCCTCACGTGACATGTAAATCCTCCACTTCAGTTCGTGCGTGGCACAAAGACCGCCGGTGGCAAACAGTTCGATGTTCTTGACCGTGGCCGCCTGTGGGAGACTCGCCCACAGGCAGTCCACAACGCCCTGATCGTTCTGATCGGCAACGGTCTGACCTAGCGCCAAGGTGGCGAAAATGGATATCGCCATTTTCGTAGTTCCCCTGAACCGGTTAGCTGGCTCCATCGGATTCTCCGCACGATCGGTTACACAGATCGTGCCGGCACGCTGAAAACACCCTCTGAGCAGCGATACGGAACAAGTATGCCAGTTTGGCAGCCCTGAGCAGACAAGACGTTATCCGTCCCTTGGTAATATGGCCTGTTTCCGCAACCATTGAAGTCATAACCTGAACGTTTCGTTTGGCCGAGTTGGCGTATGGCTGATGCGGACCAACCCATGAGTCGGTCTGCGTTTTCGTGCAAGCCCATTTTGCGTGATGGGGCAATCGTGCCCACCCAATCAGTACGCCAACCGCAACCTTTTCTCCACAGTCAGGCACTTATCGGCGTGGCCGCATTCTTTTTTTGGACCGGTTTGGAATGGAACCCGCTCATGCTGCACCGCAATAGTGAATCAATCATCCCGGGCCGGAAGTAGTATCCGAAGAACGCCGCGCACCCAGTACACCAGACGAACTATTTTAGAGAGATTTAAATGATTGCCTCGATCCCCGGCCACGACCGTCCTCGCCGGCTGCTTACATCCGCGCGCCGCGCCCTCCTGTCACTCGGCGCCGCTACGTTTCTCGCTGCCTTGAGTGCGCCCGCCCCCGCCAACCAGCTGGCCGCCCACGCCGCCAGCGGCCGGGTCGGCCTGGGCAAGGTCCTGACCACGCAGGACGGCGGCCAGATTTACGGCTTCGACATCGATCAGAACGGCAGCGACGGCGTACTGGCCAGCGCGCAGCCCGCCGCCAGCGACGACAGTTTCCTGGTCTCGGTCGAGACCTTCAACCAGAACACCGGCGCGATCAGCAAATCTTTCCAGGTGCAAACCGGCAGCGTCAACTCCTACTCGGTGAACGGCATTTTTGCCGGCGACGTGGCGTTGATCACGCGCCTCGTCACGCCGCCGGGCCATACCGGCGCGCAGCGTCTTTACGATGTGATGAATCCGGTCACGGCGGAAGCGCTCACCGGGACCTGGACGCCGCCGCTCAAGGACGTCAACGTGCAGATGGCGGCCGAAAACCAGTCAACTTCCACCAGCGTGCTCCTGGTCATCGAACTGGACAACCAGGACAAGCCGGACCTGATCGTGTCCGATATCGCCGCCAACACCTTCAGCAATGTCATTCCACTCGACCCGAATGTGTTCGGTGTCTGCAACAGCCCCTACGTAGGCCAATACACCGCGGCCAACGAGGCGGTGCTGGCGCTGTCGCCTGACTGCGGCGCGGTGCACGGCGAAACGCCCTTGAACGTGCTGGTCAATCTCAGCACCGGCGCCATGACCCAGTTCAACGGCTATAACAACGGCCCCTACCACGCCGGCGACGTGACCGGGCTGCCGGTCGATCCCAACACCGGGGTCGCGGCGACCGTGACGGAATTGAACGCGCAGGTCGAGTTTTACGACCTGGCGAATCAGCAGGGCATCGCCGCGGTGCAGCTGCCCTGCACCGGCGACACCAGCCAGTTCAACAGCGGCTCCAACATCGCCGTCGATCCCGTCCACAAGTTGTTCCTCGTCACCGAAACCTATTACTGCAGCAGCAGCCCGGCCGGCGCCATCGTGGTCTATGACGAGACCGGCAAGCTGGTCGAGACCATTACCGGATTCAGCTTCTCCATCGGCGAGCCCGCGCCGGCGATCATTCCCGGCAAGCGCATCGGCTGGGCCTTCGGCGGACCCGGCGGCTTCAGTCAGCTGCAGCAGTTCTTCTATTGAAGCGCGTTGTGGCCGGGCTTGAGCCCTGCGTAGGCGCCCCGCGCAGCGCAGGGTGCAAGGCGTTACACTGCCGGGGGGAACAATACCGGGAAGACCAAGGGCGGCGGCATGCAAAGCTTCGACGGCGGATACTGGCTGGAAATGACGCTGCGCATCGCGCTGGCGACCCTGGCCGGGGCACTGATCGGCGTCAACCGCGATCTGCACCGCAAGTCGATCGGCCTGCGCACGCTGGGTCTGGTTTCGCTCAGTTCCTGCCTGCTGGTGCTGACGCTGAGCCAGTACGCGATGCGGCACGGCCTGAATAGTTCGGACCCCGCCAGCCGCGTCACCCAGGGCATCGTTTCCGGCATCGGCTTCCTCGGCGCGGGCGTCATCCTGCGCGGCCCCGACCAGCTTCACGTCTATGGACTGACCACCGCCGCGGCGATCCTGGTGGTGGCGGCCATGGGCATCGCCTGCGCGCTGGCGGAGTGGCCGATCCTGGTCATCGGCTTTGTCGCGACGATGTTCCTGCTGATCGTCTGCGGGCCGCTCGAACATGCCATCCAGAGCCGGATCGAACTGCACGACGAGCGCGTGGCGAACAAGAAGAGCGCCGGGAAGTAGGCGGGGACACTGCCGCCTGGCCAGCGGCCGGCTCAGTTCAATCGCGCAACCAGCTTCAAGGGAAAATTGCGCATGGCCAGACCCAGCAGCGTCCAGGGCCAGGCGGGCACACAGGCCTCCGCCTTCTCCTTCTCGATGGCGGCCGCCAGGGCGCGGCAGCCGGTGGCGGTATCCACGATGAAGGGCGTGTTTTTCACCTTCTCGTTGATCTCGCTGCGGATGTAGCCGGGGTAAATCGTCGATACCCTGATGGGGCTGCGCAGCAAGTCGGCGCGGATGCCTTCGGCGAGCGCGGCGGCGCCGGCCTTGGTGGCGGCATAGGTGGTGATATTGCCGGGCATGCCGCGCATAGCGCTCATCGAGGAGATCATCACCAGGTGGCCACGCTGCTGCCTGCGGAAGATTTCCAGCGCGGCCTCGCATTGCGCCAGGGCGGCGACGAAATTGGTTTCCGCGGTCTGCCGGTTGGCCCAGAAGTAGCCGGTGCCGACCGGCTTGCCCTTGCCGATGCCGGCGTTGACGATGACCCGGTCGAGGCCGCCGAATTCCTCGGCGAAGGCGCGGAACACGGTGAAGACCTGCTCGTAGTTGTTGACGTCCAGTGCCCTGATGGCAACGCGGATCGACGGATTCAGCGCCAGCAACTCGCGCTGCAACTCCTCCAGGCGCTCGGTGCGGCGAGCGCACAGGGCCAGGTCGCGGCCCTTGGCGGCGAATTCGCGGGCCATGCCGGCGCCGAGGCCGGAACTGGCGCCGGTGATCAGGATGATTTTGCGCAACGGTCTTTGATTTCCGCTAAGCCGCCGCCCGCAAGGCCGGTGCTTCTGTCTTCAAGGCCTGCTCGGACGGATGGTCCTTGGCCCGCAGCACGCGGCCGAAACGCTCGCGGCCATAGGCGGCGGTGTAGCTGCTGCCGCTCCAGGCCAGCTTGCCGGCAATCATCACCTGCGTCACCACGCCTTCAGGTCGGTTTACCAGCTGGTGGCAGCCGAAAAGGTCGCGCCGGATGTACTGGACGGTGTCCTCCGGCTGCCAGCGTTGCAGCGTCTGCGGGTCCACCACGCACAGGTCGGCTTGCGCGCCTGGCCGCAGGGTACCGGTGTTGAGGCCGAAGAACTCGGCCGGCAGCCGGGTCATGCGCTGCACGGCCACGGCGACCTGCTGCAGGCCGTCCTCCTGGGCGATCTTCAGCGTGCGCAGATTGCCGTCGTAGAACGCCATGTTGGTGAGGTGCGCGCCGGAGTCGTTGAAGCCGGGCAGGGTCAGCGGATGGAACAGCAGCTTCTTCACCACGGCCGGGTCGCGGTTGGCGGTGGTCGTGTGCCAGCGCAGCTGGGTGTCCCACTGGCGCAGCAGGTGCAGGAAGAAGTCGGCGTCATCGCCGGCGGGCCGGAGGAAGCTGCCGAAGAATTCCGCCTCGCGCGCGTCGGCGGCCTGGCCGATGCCGGCCTGCCAGGCCAGCAGGCGCCGGTAGGCCGTTTCCAGCGTGGCGCCGTTCCAGTTTGGCAGCGGGCAGGACGCCACGACCATTTCGTCGAGGCGGCGGCTCAGCACATTGTCTTCGCGCCGCAGCAGGCGCTTGAGGTTGGGCAGGTTGAAGCCGCGCTTGCCGCGGTGCCACATGCGGCGGAAGGCGCGTACATAGCCGGGGTCGTCGAGGATGCGCAGGCGGCCCTCGCGATCATCCAGCTCGCATTCGTTGAGCAGCCGCAGCTCGGGAATCTCCTCGGCGATGGGCGTGATCACGCCGTCGCTCCACACCTTGAATGGCGCGGACAGTGCCTGGAAGCGGAAGAGGCCGCCCAGCCACTGCGAATTGAGCAGGCGCGACAGGAACAGGCCCAGGCCGGCAACGGAGCGGTTGGTGTGCAGATCGATCGCCGCCACGGCCGTGGTCTTGAGCCGGCGGCCGTACAGTCGGGCGCTGCTGAGCAGGAAGCTGCGCAGGACCTGCAGCGTGCTGTCCTTGGGCGGGGTGGCCTGCCACACCCGGTCCCAGCGGCGCACGATATGGGTCAGGCGCTTGAGCTCGCCGAACGGGGCGAACTGCGTGGGGATCTGCTTGCGGGTGTTGGGCCGGTTGGCCAAGTAGTGGAAAGGCAGGGCATCGGTGGAGAATCCGGCATAGCCTTCCTCCATGCCCTTTTCCAGCAGGGCCGCCATGCGCTCCAGCTCGGCCGGCGTGGGGTTGCGTGTCACCGAAGCCTGCAGGCCCATCACCTCGATGCGCAGCATCGAGTGGGGGATCAGCGGCACCACGTTCGGGCCCAGGTGCAGCCGCTGGAAATGCTCCAGGTAGGCGCCGGAATCGTTCCAGTGCACGGCGTCGCCCACCTTGCGCAGCACCGGCTTGGGGATGTTCTCGACGCGGGTGAAGCAATCGACGATGGGGTCTTCGCCGCCGCGCCGCTGGTTGCCATAGGCCAGGCCCAGCGAGCAGTTGCTCATCACCACCGTGGTGGTGCCGTGCCGCACCGCCTCGGGCAGTTCCGGCGCCAGTTCCACTTCCAGGTCCAGGTGGGTGTGGATGTCGAGCAGGCCCGGCATCAGCCAGCGGCCGCTGCAATCGATCAGCGCGGCGCCCGCGGGCGGTTGCAGATGCTGGCCGAGCGCCGCGATGCGGCCTTCGTGCACCAGCACGTCGGCGACTTGCGGCGGG
>CAJCJI010000383.1 GCA_903970595.1 Verrucomicrobiota bacterium | reverse complement strand
TTTTCACGCATTGCGTTGTCTCTCCTCGCTCATGTACTGATAGTACACATCGCTCGTCGTTCCTAGCACTGCGCGAAAATTACCCCCGTCGCAGCGATCAAAGTAGTGTTAACAGGCCCTTGGGGAATTGATGAAGCGGGTTTGCTCGAAGCTGGTGTTGGCCCTGCTCGGCGCCGGCGCCGGTACCGCCTGGGGGGGCGAAGTGCTGAGTGTCGAAAACGCCTACGGCCCGGCTGCCGTGGAACGTCTGGGCACCCGCATCACCTTGAAGTCCGGCGACAAGCTCGCCGAGCGCGACCTCGTCTCGGTCGGGGCCGGCGGCGGACTTTCCCTGACTTTTGCCAGCCATGGCTTCGTCGAACTCGGGCCCAACTCCGAGATCGCCATTGAAAAGCTGCCTTTCGCCAGCTACGCCGACGATCTGCAGACCATTTTCAGCCTGACGCGCGGCTATCTGCGGGTGGTGTGGGAACGCCCCTCGCAGTCCGGCCGCTGGCCCTTGTTCGTCTATTTCGGCGGCGAGCACGCGGCCCTGAACCCGGGCGAATACTTTTTTGACCAGCAGTCCGGCGTCGCCCGGGCCTGCGTTGCCGCAGGCCGCCTGTCGGTCCTGCTCAAGGACGGCGGCGAATTGCAGGACCTCAGGCCATCGGCCTGCTATCGCTTCCTGGCCGGCCTGCCGCCGGAGAGGGCGGCGCGCGACAGCAGCGGCTGGATCGCCGTGCGGCGCGGCTTCAATATCGACGCGCCGACCTCGCTGGAAGCCATGCTGGCGGCCAACGATGCCGGCGGCGACGTACCCGCGCCCGAACCGGCTGCTGCGGCGCAGGCCCCGAGCGCTCCGGTTGCAGCGATTGCGCCAACGCCTGCCCCGCCGGTGAAGCCCGTCGCGCGGGCTGCGCCGCCGGCGCCATCCGTGCTGCCGCCAACCGCCGCGGCGAGCATTCCAGCTGCCGCGGCCTCAGCGCCTGTTCAGGCCCTGGCTCCGCCGAGCCCGCCGCCGGGCGGTTCCGGCGCATGGGGCGTCAACATCGCGTCTTATCCTGCGCAGGCCGACGCCGAACAGCATGCGCGGCAGCTGCAGGCGGCCGGTTACGCGGCCACAGTGCAGCAGGCGCTGGTGCGGTCGCAGACCTGGTTTCGGGTCCAGCTCAGAGGCTACGCCTCGGCGGATGCCGCCCGCGCCGCGGCTGCCGAGCTCGAGGCCCGGTTTTCGTATCGCGGCCTGTGGGTCAACAAAACCGGTGCGGCAGCAGCGGCCGCGCCGTGACGGTGGGCGCGGCGAATGCGCGCATGTGTGTATTCCCGTAAAATTCGCGTAAAATCAGCAAAACCTGCAGCGTTAATCTCAAATGCCCGACGTCGCGCAGACTCGTTTTATTTTTGTGACCGGCGGCGTGGTGTCCTCGCTGGGTAAGGGTATCGCTGCGGCGAGCCTGGGGGCGATCCTGGAATCGCGGGGCCTGACGGTCCACATGATCAAGCTGGATCCCTACATCAACGTCGATGCGGGAACCATGAGTCCGTTCCAGCACGGCGAGGTGTTCGTCACCGAAGACGGCGCCGAAACCGATCTGGACCTGGGACATTACGAGCGCTTCCTGCGCGGCAAGACCAGCCGGCATAGCAACGTCACCACCGGCCAGATCTATCGCAACGTGCTGGAGCGTGAGCGCCGCGGCGACTACCTGGGCCGCACGGTGCAGGTGATCCCGCATATCACCGACGAGATCCAGCAGCGCATCCGCGAGGGTGCGCGCGGCGCCGATATCTGCCTGGTCGAGATCGGCGGCACGGTGGGCGACATCGAATCGCTGCCGTTCCTGGAGGCGATCCGCCAGATGGGCGCGGAGTTGGGCCGCAAGCAGTCGATGTACATGCATCTGACCCTGCTGCCTTTCGTGCGCTCCTCCGGCGAGCTGAAAACCAAGCCGACGCAGCACTCGGTCAAGGAACTGCGTTCCATCGGCATCCAGCCGGACGTGCTGCTGTGCCGCTCCGAGCGCCCGATCCCCGATGCCGAGAAGCGCAAGATCGCGCTGTTCACCAACGTCCCCTACCGGGCGGTGATCTCGGCCATCGACCTGGACGACATCTACAAAATTCCGGGCTGGCTGCAGCAGCAGGGCCTGGACGAGCTGGTGGTCGAGCACTTTGGCCTCGACGCGCGTCCGTCCGACCTGTCGGCCTGGGAAAAAGTGGTCAATGCCCGCGACCGCCAGGACATCGAGGTGCAGGTGGCGATGGTCGGCAAGTACGTCGACTTGGCCGATGCCTACAAGTCGCTCAACGAGGCGCTCTACCACGCCGGCCTGCACACCGGCACGCGGGTGAAGATCCGCTATGTCGAGTCCGAGGCGGTGGAGAGCCAGGGCGCGCGGGTGCTGCAGGGCGCCGACGCCATCCTGGTGCCCGGCGGCTTCGGCGAGCGCGGCATCGAGGGCAAGATCGCCGCGGCGCGCTATGCGCGCGAAAACCGCATTCCTTACCTCGGCATCTGCCTGGGCATGCAGGTGGCGGCGATCGAGTTTGCGCGCAACGTAGTTGGGCTGGCGGAGGCGCACAGCACCGAGTTCGCGCCCCATACGCCGCATCCGGTGATCGCCCTGGTGACCGAGTGGCAGGATGCCAGCGGCCGTATCGAGCGCCGCAGCCACACCTCGAACCTGGGCGGCACCATGCGCCTGGGGGTCCAGAAATGCCGCCTGGTGGCGGGCTCCAGGTCGCGGGCGCTGTACAACGCCGAACTGATCAGCGAACGCCACCGCCATCGCTACGAATTCAACAACAACTTCCGCGAGCCGCTCACCGCCAAGGGCATGAGCATCGCCGGCATGTCCGAGGACGGCGAACTGGTGGAGATGGTGGAGTTGCCGGAGCATCCCTGGTTCGTCGGCTGCCAGTTCCACCCGGAATTCACTTCCACGCCGCGCGACGGGCATCCGCTGTTCGAGGGCTTCATCCGCGCCGCGCGCGAGCAGCACCTGGCGCACCAGGCGAAGGCGGCATGAAGCTCTGCGGACGTGAAATAGGCATCGATCAGCCGCTGTTTCTCATCGCCGGCCCGGACACGCTCGAATCCGAGGGCCTGGCCGTCGAGGTTGCCGGGCACATCAAGGCCGTGGCCGACAAGCTGGGCATCCTCTACGTCTTCAAGGGCAGCTACGACAAGGCCAACCGCTCCTCGCACAAGTCCTATCGCGGTCCCGGCCTGGAAGGCGGCATGCGGATCATGCAGGCGGTGAAACAGCAGATCGGCGTGCCGGTGCTGACCGACGTGCACGAGGACACGCCCCTGGCCGAAGTGTGCAGCGTGGTCGATGTGGTGCAGACGCCCGCCTTCCTGTGCCGGCAAACCAATTTCATGCAGAGCGTGGCGCGGCAGGGCAAGCCGGTCAACGTCAAGAAAGGCCAGTTCATGTCGCCCTGGGAAATGGGCAATGTGATCGAGAAAATGAAGGCGGTGGCGGAGCCGCAGTTCTTTCTTTGCGAACGCGGCTTCTCCTTCGGCTACAACAACCTGATCGCCGACATGCGCGGCTTGGCCGTGATGCGCGACTATGCGCCGGTGGTCTTCGACTGTACCCACACCGTGCAGCTGCCCGGCGGCATGGGTAACGCGTCCGGCGGCCAGCGCGAGTTCATCCCGGTGCTGGCGCGCGCCGCGGTCGGCGCGGGTGTATCCGGCGTGTTCCTGGAAACGCACCCGCGCCCGGACGAGGCGCTGTGCGACGGCCCCAATTCCCTGCCGCTGAAGTACATTGGCGGCTTGCTGGAGACGCTGGTGGAGCTGGATCGCCTGACCAAGCGCAGCGGCCTGCTGGAACGCAAGCTGGTTTCCTGATGTCCGAATCGATAATGCCAATAAACCAATAGAATCAAGAATGTCGAAAATCGTCGAAGTCAGCGCTCTGGAAATTCTCGACTCTCGCGGCAACCCGACGGTGGAAGCGTCGGTGGTACTGGAATCCGGCGTGCGCGGCGTCGCCGCCGTGCCTTCCGGCGCTTCGACCGGCAAGCGCGAGGCGGCGGAGCTGCGCGACGGCGCGCCCAGCCGCGGCCGGGCGCGCTACCTCG
>CAJCJI010000382.1 GCA_903970595.1 Verrucomicrobiota bacterium | reverse complement strand
CTCCAAAACCGCCCATTGTTCGTCGGTCAGCTCTTCGGCTTTGCTCATCCGCTGTGCTCCCAGGTTCCAATGCACCTGGAATCACAGTGTTACATACTATTTATGAGATGAGTTCTAGCGAAATTCGCTACCATCTGTCACGCGGTAGCCCATCGCCCTATAGCCACGTTGCCGTTTTTCCCACATCCGAAGCAGCGCCGGGTGGCCAGTATCCACAAAATCGATAATTCGCACATCCGACTTCGTGGCGTGGTCCCGGTGCAAGCGACCGGCGTATTGCTGCAGCGTGCCCTTCCATGAAACTGGCATTGCCAAAACCAAGGTATCGAGAGCCGGATGATCGAACCCCTCTCCCACCAATTTTCCGCTGGCAAGCAGAACGCGCGGGGCATCCGGCGGCAGTGCATCCAGCTCTGCGATCAGGTTTGCGCGTTGCTTTCTTGGCATCCGACCGTGCAGAACAAATGCTCTCGGTATCTTGCCGTCCAAAGCGGCAAGAATGGTGTCGAGGTGCTCGATGCGCTCGGTGAGTACCAGCACCTTCCGGCCCAACTTGTAGGCATCCTCGATCTCCGCGGCAATCGCCGCCGTTCGGGCCGGGTCGGTGGTCAGGTGTCGGAACACACCTTGAATGCCTTCCTGCTCCGGCACGTCCACGGCCTTATCGAGGCGGAGCGGCAGCACCGCCAAATCGTGCGGCGCACCAGCTGGCCTTGCAGCCGTATGTCGAATCGGCCCGCATTGCATGAAGATGATGGGCTGTTGTCCATCCCGCCGAATCGGCGTGGCGGTGAGCCCAAGCACATGCTTGGCTTTGACGCGTTTCAGGATCGCGTCAAACGATGCCGCTCCAACGTGATGGCATTCGTCGATAATGACGTGGCCATAGTCGGCCACGATGGCATTGATTTCTCCCTGGCGTGACAGGGATTGCATCACGGCAAGGTCAATTTTCCCTGTTGGCTTTGCCTTGCCGCCGCCGATAGTCCCAATGACTTCCTTGCCAGGGTCGAGGAAGGTGCTCAGGCGTTCCTGCCACTGCTTGAGCAGCTCGGTGCGATGCACCAGCACCAGCGTATTGACGCGTCGCCTTGCGATCAAGGCCGCGGCGCAAATCGTTTTGCCGAAAGCGGTCGGCGCGCATAATACTCCGGTGTCGTGCCGCAGCATCTGCGCCACGGCAGTTTCCTGATCAGGACGTAGTGATCCGGCGAACGCAACGTCCAGGGCATTGCCTTCGACCCGCTCGTCTCGTAGATCACAGCGAACGCCGTTTGCCGCCAGTAGGTCGTGCACTGCATCCAGGCAGCCACGCGGCAACGCGATGTGGCCCGGGTAGTTTTCAGCACAACCGATCACACGGGGCTTGTCCCAGACCGAGAGCCGCATCGCCTGTGCTCGGTAAAACTCGGGGTTCTGAAAAGCTGCCAAGCGGATCAGCCGATTGGCCAAGGGCTGCGGCAATTGCGCTTTTTCGAAATAAATCAGGTTTGCCAATGTCACGTTGAGCGCTTCCGGCATCGGTCCAGCAAGCTTTTTGCCAGCGGCGGATACCCGCTTCCAAGGTTCCCTCTGGTCCTCATCATCAATAAAGGTCACATCCAGGGGATGCACCCCGCCAGTGGCCTGCGCGATGGTGGCCTCGACGTTATCGGGGGACATTTGGCCAAGGGAAGCCAGGAAGGCCCATTGATCGGGATATGGACGAAATGAGTCGTCGACAAATACGCTAAATCCGCTCTCGCGGGGCTTTTTCTGCAACGGTAGCGCGATCAAGTTGCCAAAACCGCCCTTCGGCATCGTGTCCTGATTGGGGAACAGGCGATCATAGGATCTGAGCTTCAATTGCTGGATGCGCGTGCACGTGTGGCTGATGATGGCGGTACCAAGCCGCCGGGCATCGCGCGCCGCCACGTTGCTGGAGAAAAATATCCAGGCGTGGGCGCCGCTGCCCGATCTGGAAATCTCGATGCCGACTGGCACACCCAACTCCCGGCACGACTGGGCAAATGCCTGGGCTTCGACCCGCCATTCCGCTTCGTCGAAGTCGACTGCGAGGAAATGGCAGGTATCATCGCTGAGCAGGGGGTAAACCCCGATCGTGTGCTCTCCGGCGAGGTGGTCGTAGATGACAGCGTCCGCCAGGGGTATGTACTGGCGGTTTCCGCACTCCGAACACTTGATGCGCGGCTTTTCGCAAACGCCCGGGCGCCACTCGTTCGCGCACGCAGGGGAGTACCCGACCTTGCCGCTAGATTTACTCTCCCAGCGGAGGGGATATACATCGGTTCGCCCTCGAAACAGGCGGCGGAACAGGGCCACTTTCTCGGAAGTGGAAAGCTTGGACGGTTCTGCTTCGGGCTGCGGGGGCGGTTCCGAAGATAATCGCCAGTCAATGCCGTGGGATTCAAGCAGGGCGATCAGCCGGGCGTTTTCTGCCTCTAGCTTGGTCTTCGGTTCGAATTCATTTGCCATCGTCGATACGAGCGCGGATTGATGTGGCGATTCCGCATAACAACTCATTCATCGTCGGACATGCGGCCTTCGAACGCGATCGTAACCGCGCCCGGGGCGCGTGACCAGGAATGCCTAAGGCGGCGCCGTGGGCGGACGAGTTTAACTCGTCGATCGGGATCGCGAGGTAAGTTGGCCCGACGGAATGGCGGAGGCAAGTTCAGGACCAGAAATATTGTCCCGACGAGGCTGCGGAGCAGGAGTTTCGGCAATTCCTTGTTATTCCCTGATACGGGTGAAAAAATTCCCTGTTCCGCGGCTTAACAGGGAATTTAAATGGTATCTATCCCTTGACAGCAAGTATGAACGGGCGTACAGTAGCGCCATAGCTTGAGAGGCGCGCCATGAAATACACCTTCCAGCAGTTCAAGAATGAATACCCGGACGATGATGCTTGCCTGCAAGCGATCTTCGTGCAGAAGTACGGCGAGCGTCCGGCGTGCCCCGGCTGCGGCGTGTGCGAGGCGGGATTTCACAAGATCACAGATCGCCGGGCCTATGCGTGCCAGGACTGCGGCCACCATCTGTATCCGTGCGTCGGCACGCCGTTTGAGAAGTCCAGCACCAAGCTAACCCTATGGTTCCATGCCATGTACTTGATGACGGCCACGCGCAACGGTGTGTCGGCAAAGGAACTAGAGCGCCAGCTTGGCGTCACCTACAAGACGGCATGGCGGATCGGGCATGAACTGCGCAAGCTGATGGGCGCGGCGAACGGCAGCGAGCCGCTGGCGGGTCACATCGAAATGGATGAGACGTACCTAGGCGGAAAGGAAACGAACAAGCACGCCAGCAAGAAGCTCAAGGCCGGTCGTGGCGTTGCTGGCAAGACGCCAGTGTTCGGGATGCTGGAGCGTAACGGTGATGTTCGGGCAATGGTGGTGCCACACGCCAAGAAGCGCACGCTAGAGCCGATCATCATTGAGAACGTGGAAAAGGGCGCAATCGTCAGCACCGACGAACACCCCTTCTACAGCGACTTGCCGCAGCATGGTTATCAGCATGGCATCGTTGAACACACTGCGGGCCAGTACGTTGCCGGGATTCACCATACGAACGGAATCGAAGGCTTCTGGTCGCACTTCAAGCGCGGCATCAAGAGCACGCACGCCAGCATATCGCTGAAGCATGCGCAGAAGTACGTTGAGGAATTCGCTTATCGCTACAACAATCGGAAAGACCCGGCGAAGATGTTTGATACGCTGATTGGGAAGTTATGACCCCTATCGGTCTTGCAAATCGGTTGGATAAAAATCATGTTCTTTATCCAAAAAGACCACGTAAAAAACATTTCTAAAAAGATGCCCTATAACGCACTGGCGCCCTTGAATATGCATCGAGGCCCAAACTGCATCCTCTGGAACGTGTCTAGGATGAGTGAACTTTGAATGCTCAGGGAAACATTCATAGCATTTGAATCTTCTTGTTCCTACGGCTTCAGTTATAGTCTGGCTACTGTAAGACTTAAAAACATCGAAAGCCTGAGAAAGCAGTTTCTCTTCTTCCCAGTCATTAAAATGCTGCCCTTGGGAAGAGTCAAAAAACTTGAAATTGAATAGCAATAAACCCTGGTTAATATCTTCTTTTAGATTTGATTGACCTGCAATTAGACTTCGCTTGTTTGTCGAAGCCGCCTTTATGGCCTTGCGTCTTTTATCTCTTACCACAATTAAACAGCGCCAAGTTTCTCAGCGTAAAACTGTTTAATTGACTCCTTGCTGATGGTATTCGTGGAAGATTCTCCAGGAGGAACCCCCCTTCGAGCATTCATCCAGGGATCTTCGGAATGGGTCAGACACTCCAAGTGATAGGCTGATTCCTTTCCATATTCGCTCAGCACATCAGTTATCAGGTCTATTTGATCTTGATCGAGTGCGCCTTCTACTATTCTAACTACCTCTTCGGCGCGCTCTTTAGTGATACCCAAGGAGGCGTTAAGCATCGACCGATCCTTGTAATGGTGCCAAACCTTGGTGCTCACAGGCCCATGAAGCCACGCCTTGAAGTTGTCATCAATTAGCGGCTCTTCAAAAACTGCCAAGTGCCAAGCTTCCACGTAGTACACGAGCTTCTGAAGCTTCAAATGAGCCATTGGACCAAGTTTGGCCAGGATGTAGTCTGCCAAGTCAATCGAATCGAGTTTTACGGTGCTCATGACCATCATGCTTCGCGTGTAGCGCGCCGCAAAAGGCGCTCAAAATCTTCCCGATGATTAGGGTTTTCCGACAACCTATCGGCCGGTTTCCTGGGGGCTTTAGGACTACGGATGGATACAGAAGTTTCATTAGCACGCGGCTTGCCCGCTGCCTTGCTGCCCATCCCCATAGTCGCTCCCTTGGTCAACGCGCGCATGGTCGCTCCGCGTTCAGTTGGCCGGACATTAACGCCGGCTCGCAGAATATATCAGAACGTTTACCTCCCCGTATAAGCGCAAGAGCTTATACGGGGAGGTAATATCTTGCAACACTTATTCCATCATGGATTAAGTGTTTTGGGCGCGTCTATCGGGAGAAATTGCCCGCGCAATCATCGGGCATTGTGATGGCAAATTCATTGCCTAACCGAGCGTAGAATCGGCCGGTTGCGTTGCGCAACTTAGTGAGAGAGTGCCATGCCGCTTAACTACCTGAATCTGGATGCTCGGACCCGTGCCTACATGGTCGAGGAAATCGACTCGGATACCGCGGCAAATAAGATATATCCAAGCCATAGACTGACCCCCGCCGGATTGGCAGTTTTCCCCACGTTATTGAAGCAAGCAGCCACGAACGGAACGGACGCGACATTGGCGGCCGAACTGGCTGTCATTGGACGCTTGAATACTATGGAGGCGCGAAAAACCGGAATGGCGAAAGTCCCGGTGAACGCGCACGAAACTTTGGCTGAAGGGGAATTTAACCGTTTCTATGCGCGGGGTCTCTGCCGTCGAGCAATTGACGAAGGCATTGACAGCTTAGTCATTTATCGCGCTCGACCATCGTCTAATCCACGGCCAGAATCAGAGGCAAAAATCGGCACATCCCTGGACCCAAAAGTATTCTTGGAAGATTTACGAAACTCAATCGGAATAGAACCTGCGTTAGGTCTACCGCAACCGAATTCCGGCTTGTCCGTGAAGCTGCCGTGAGTTAAAACCGATACAGCATGCTTTTGCTGTCAATGCGGTAAACATGTGGATAATCCTCCTGCTCCATCTCAAAAATGAGCGGATCGCCGGAGATGCCGATTCCGTGCCTGTTGCATAGGTCGGTGAGATCGGACAAAAAGGTGTCAGCCTTAGCTTGTTCAATCGGCTTAAACGAACCTTCGCTGCCACCATCCATCGGTACAATACCCTCGAAAGTAGTATTCCAATCGGCTATCCGATTTTATACATGGATCACCTTTGATTATTACTTGCTGTGCCTGCCTATTGGAATAACGCACCGATCCGCTAATAGCTATTTGTGCTTACTTGCTGTGAGGGGATAGATACCATTTAAATTCCCTGTTATTTTCAGGGTCTGTCGGTCGCTTAATACCGGGAGATCCGCTCTGGTGGCGGCTTTCAGCCTATTTCGATCCCGAATTGGGCCCCTGAAATCGACGAAATTCCCTGTATTTTTCTCTGTTAGCAGGGAATTGGGCCGGAGACCGGTTCGGTGAGGACTGCCTACACCACCATAAAATCAGCGGGTTGCGCATCTGGTCTACAAGCTTCAGCCCGGTTGCTTAATCGGCGCTTTGCCACTCCACGGAAAAACTCGAGCCATCCTGCGACAGCGGCCCTGGCGAGGCCATCACGGTGCCGGCGCTATCGGCCATGGTGATGGCATGGTAGGGCAATGTGGCGGCAGCGCCGGCCAAGGGTCTGGCGTTGACCGAGCAGGTGCCGCGCACACCGGTGTAGTCCCGGCCGAACGGCGCCGTGCCGAAATCGGTGAGCTTGTTGGCATTGTCCTCGGCGATCCATTCGGCCGAGTTGCGCTTGGCGCTGGGCACGGCTTCGGTCTTGCTGAAGCTCTGCTGCGTGGTTTCGTCGGTGATGGTGACTGTGAAGTCAGCCCCTTCATAGGTGACCGATGCCTGCATCACGTCGCCGGGCTGCACGGATAGCGTTTCGATGGTGATCCCGGGAGAAGGGTAGAACTCGTACCAGGCGTAGTAGCTTGGCTTGCCGGAGTCGCAATCGGAATCGGTGCCGGTCTGCTCGACGGTGGACGAGGTGTAGCCGTCTATCCCCACCCAGAACGATGAGCCGGCATTCCTCGGCGAAGACCCTCCGGTGCAGGTGGCTGAGGGCACTACCCATGATCCACTCACGGCGGTGATGCCGCCCGCAACATCGGTCACGGCGTAGCCGCTCCAATTCGGGCTGATCACGGAGCCGTCTGCGAACTGCGCCTGGATACGCAAGGGTCCGTGCAGGGGTCCATTCGGGACTGGCGCTCCGGCAGGTGCATGAAGAGCGAGCAGGCACAGCGGCAAGGCGATCCAGGAGGATGCTTTCATGCGCCTATTCCAGTGTGCCCTGGTCTTGGAGGGATACGGGCCAGGACTCAGCCCGGGGTTGTTTGCCCGGTACGTTTTTCCGATCCGGAATCGTTGGCCGAACGGTTGTTCCGCCAACGGCGCACCGGCAGCTGCTCGGGATCGACAGTCATGCAGCGGTCGCGGCCCGAGGCCTTGGCCGCGTAGAGCGCGTGGTCGGCGAGTTCGATGGCGTCCTCCCACACCAATTCGGCGCTGGCGCTGGAAATCGGCAGGGCGGAATAGCCGATCGAGGAGGTGATGCCCTCGAAGACGTGGCCGGGCACCAGTTCGAGGCCTTCGCAGCTTTCGGCAATGGCCCGGTGCAAGCGCTGCGCGATGTCGTGCAGTTGCGAACGCTCGGAGGTGTCGATGATGGCCAGGAATTCCTCCCCGCCCCAGCGCAGCACGCACTCCCCGTCGCGCACCGACGCGCGCAGCGCGCTGGCGGCGCGCTGCAGCACCAGGTCGCCGATGGCGTGGCCGAAGCGGTCGTTGATGCTCTTGAAATGATCGATATCGATCAGCATCACGCCCAGCACCAGGTCGCGCCCGCTTTCGCTGCGGCGCCTGGCCAGCTTGGCGATCAGCTGGGGAATCGTCTGTTCAAGGAAGCGGCGGTTGTTCAAGCCGGTCAGCACGTCCGTGACGCTCATCTCCTGCAGCGCGTTGTTGGCCTGTTCGAGCCGGCTGTTGATTTCGGCAAGCTCACGGGTGCGTGCGGCGACGACCGATTCGAGCGCCAGCTTTTGCGTGCTCAGCCGCCGCAGGCGCCAGTGCATGACCAGTGCGATCAGAAACACGCCGAACAGGCCGGAAAGCATGCGGAACCACCAGGTCTCGCTGAACATCCGCGGCACTTCCAGCGTCATTGAAACCGGCGGTCCCCAGGCTTCGTAGGCACGGCGCGCCTCGACCTCCAGCGAAAACCGGCCGGGCGGCAGGTTGGTGTAACCCGCGGTGTGGCGTCCCCTGGCGTCGGACCAGTCCTTGTCGAAACCCGTCAGGCGATAGCGGAACTGCAGACGCGAAGTCTGCTTGTAGTCGATCGCCCCGTACTGGATGACGGCGTCGCGCGGCAGCCCGTCCAGGACGACTTCGGGAGCCGCGGCCAGCGTGGTGTGGGCGTGGTCGATGCCGATGATGTAGGCCTTAGGCGGCAGCTGCGGCGGACCGTCGATGCGGACCTGCAATGCGCCGTCGAGGGTCGGCAACCAGGCGGCATTCTGGATCAGCATGCCCTTGCTGTTGCCGGCGCCGTTGCAGCAGCGGATGCGGGCGCGGCCCTGGTGCTCGCCGGGATTGCCCACCAGCACCTCGACCGGAAGCGGGGCGTCCTCCGCCGTCCGGTCGAGGGCCTTCAGCGTAATGCGGTAGACGCCGTCCGCCCCCGCGCCGATCAGCCAGCGGTCCGAGGCGCCCAGGAAAAACACGCTGGACGAGGGCAGGCCTTGATCGGTGCCCCAATGGCGCCAGCCCTTGCGGTCCAGGATGAAGATGCCCTGTTCGTAAGTGCCCACCGCCAGCCGCCCCTGGTCCAGCTCAAGGATGCTGGTGATGAACGCGCCAGCCAGGCCATCCGGCACGACAGACCTGAACCGCTCTCCCTGCCGCCGGTAAAGCCCGTTCTCGGAGCCCACCCAGAAGTCGCCGCCGCTGGTCTGCAGCACAAAGCGGAAGCGCGTGGTCGGCAGGCCCATGGACTCGCCGTATTGCTGGACCCGATCGCCGTCGATCCGGAACAGGCCGGCCGCCGTCGCCGCCCACACTACCCCCGTACGGTCCTGCGCGAGGCCGTTGATCTGGATGCCGGCAAATTCCGGGAGCGTGCGATCGGCTTGGCCATTGGGCTTGAACCGAGCGAGGCCGGCCCGAGTTCCCACCCACAGGCGCTGGTCGGCATCCCGCAGCAGCGTATAGGCCACCGGATTGGGCAGCGCATCGCCTGGAATATAAGGTTTTGCCTGCCCGGCCTCGATCGCCGCCACGCCCGAATTGGTGCCGACCAGCACGCGCGCGCCGTCGGCCGCATAGCTCCACACCGCCGGATCGGGCAGGCCGTTGTCGGTGCTGATGCGGTGCGCGCCGCTGATCCAGGAATGCTGCAAGCCCTCCGTCTGGCTGCCGAACCAGATGTCGTCGGGTCCGGCTTTGATGGTGATCGGCCAGGCCAGGGCACCCGGATCCTTCGCCGCAATGCGTTCGATCAGGCGGCCGTGGTCCAGGCGATACAGCATCTTGTCGCTGCTCGCCCACAGCGCTCCGGCGCCATCCGCGCCCAGGCCCAGGATGCTCGGCTGCGTGGTGCCGGGTTCGAGCGATACCACTTCGAACTGTTCCCCTTGCAGCCGCAACAGGCCGCGCGTCGTCGCCAGCCACAGGCAGTCCTCGGACCAGGCGAGGTTGGCGACCACGGCGTCCGCCTGGGTGGGGGGCAGAATGAAGTCCCGGCGCTCGCCGCCGCGGAACCGACTGATGTGTCCGGGGGCGGCGATCCACACCGCGCCGGGGGCGGCCAGGGCGGAAGTGGCCGGCCCGGTCCAGCCCGGCACGGCGCGCATACTGCCGTCGTGCACCAGGAAAAGTCCGTCCGCGGCCACGTACAGGTCACCCACGGCGTCCTCGGCCAGTCCGTTGACCTTGCCGACTTCTTTGCCCTGGGCCGTGACCCCGGCAAAGGCCGAGTCCCGATACACCGCGAGATTTTTGATGGTGCCGATCCACAGGCGCCCGGCGCGGTCGAAATACAGGCGCGAGATCCAACTCGACTTCAGGGCCGGTGCGTCTTTCTGGTGGAAGATCTGGAAATGGCTGCCGTCGAATTTCGCCAGCCCGTTTTCGGTGCCGATCCAGACAAACCCCTGGGGGTCGAAGGCGAGGTCCCGCACGGAAATTTGTGGCAGCCCGGCTTCCTGGCCCCAGCTTTGATAGGCCAGCTCGCGCAAAGGCAGGTTGGGCGGAATTGCCTGCGCCGCAGGCGGCAGGACCATCAGCGCCCAGGCCAGCAGGGCCCGGAGCAGCACTTTCACGCCGGGAGCGGCAATTGGTTTGAACTCTACTCCCATAAACCCCGACCGCGTCTCGTCGTTCCCCGGCGCCCCCGCCTCAAGCCGGGCCGGCCGCTGCAGGGCCTGCACCGCGCGCCGCTTCCTCGCCCGGCCCGCCTCAGGGCCAACAGGGTCCCGCATAGAGGCTGAACCCCTAGCCCCGGGTCCCGCAGGATGGGGCGAAGCGCCGCGGTGAAGCTTGGCTGATCAAGCAGGCGAAACAGGAATGATAAACCGCCAGTCTCGCGCATTTCGCGAAAGCCGGAACCCTCGAAGTATATAAATACCATAAGGGCTGCCCGCGCCTGTCGAAAACCGGAGCATGCCCAGCCAGCCTGAACACTATGGCAGATTTCGCAACTATTGCACTACCGTGTAGCTGTTCACCACGCTGGTGGTGTTACCGGCATAGTCCACGGCCGTGACGGTGAAGCTGAAGCTGCCGGCGGCGGCGGTGCTGACCGCTTCGCGGATGCGCATGGTGCCGTTGCAGTGGGCGACGCCGGAGCCGCTGTCGCCGCAGTTGAAGGCGGCGAAGACGGCCTGCCCCACGGTGTAGGTGGCGCCCTCGGCCGGGGTGGTCAGGGTGACCGTCGGCGGCGTGGTGTCGCCGGCCGCGGACGGCACCCAGGAGGGGCTGCCGTACTCGATGGCGCCGATGTCCGGCAGGCCGACCACGGCCTGCGCACCGGGCCGCGTATCGTCGGTCACCCCGGGGATGGCAACGCCGGCATTGATCACCGGCGAACCTGCCAGCGGTGCGAAATTGGCGTCCGTGATCGAGGTGAACTGCGGATCGGACGACGAACCCGCCACGCCGTTCCATCCCCAGTCGTGATCGGCTTCGGCGGAAGTACCGACGTAGTTCGGGATGAGAAAGATGTCGTTGCGGATCACCACGCCGGTGTCGGCGGTGCCGTAGGAGTCGTAGATGCTGTACATGCCGGAACGCTCGGGATAGAAGCTGTTGTTGGCGATGAGGTGGTTGGTGCCGATGTTGATGATCATGACGCCGTCGGTGAGGCCTGGTTCGCCGGGGCTGGACAGCAGATTGTGATGCACCAGGAAGCCGCTCGAGTTGTTGTCCAGGTAGATGCCCACCGGGGATGCGCTGATGCGGTTGTGATCCACCTCCAGGCCGTCCTGGAAGCTCGACTGTGCATACTGGAAGCCGTAGATCGCGCCATTATCGTAGGTCTGCAGGACCGCGCCCGTCATCAGGTTGTGATGGATGCGCGAAGGCTGCGCGGTGCTGGAGCCCAGCGAGGACATTTCCACCAGTGCGCGGCCGGACCGCGACAGCGTGTTGTAGCCGATCTCCTCACCCTGGTTGTAGGTGCGCACGCCGCCGGAACTGTAGCCGGTGCTGACCGCGGCGCACTCGGTGCCGGCCTGGTTGCTGTCGGTGATGCTGTTGTACAGCACCTGGTTGCCGACGCCGGCGAGCGATACGCCGTTGCCGTCGGCATTGCTGATGCTGCTGTTGGTCAGCAGGTTGTCGGTACCGGAGAGCACCACGCCGGTGTTGTTGGTCCACTGCGACCAGGGGTCGCCGCCCAGGTCGCGGATCGAATTGGGGGTTTCGACGTCAAGCGCATCGAGCTCGATGTGGCTGGCGGCGGCGATGCTGGTACCGGTGCGGATGGTACTGGCCGTATCGTCGGTGGTGATGCTCGCCGCGAAGATGGTGAATCCTTCGAGCGTGATGTAGGACTGGCCGCTCAGGTCGAAGGCGAAATCGCGCTGCTTGCACTCGATGTCGACGGTGCCGGGATTGACGTCGCCCGGCGCGCGCAACTCGAGTTGCTTGCCGTTCAGCAGCCATTCGCCCGCCTGGGTGAAGGCCGCGGCGCTGCCATACAGGAAAAACTGGCTATAGGGCATCACCGTGTCGCCCAGGCTGCTGAGGTAGGTGATGGTCAGCTCGCCCGCGGCGCTGGCCGTCACCTGCCCGGTGACCTGCTGGTAGCCCAGGCCCAGCAGCAGGCGGATGCCGGCGCCAGTCCAGTTGCCGGCGGGCAGGTTGGCGATCTTGACCACCGCCTGGTACTTCTGCAGGTAGGGTTCCGGGCTGCCGCTGACCTGTTCGTCCGACACCACCGAGGTGACGACGGCGAACGCCGGAGAGGACAGGGACTGCGGCGGCGTATACGGCCAGCGCGCCTCGATCAGCCGCGTGCCGTTGGCAAAGCACTGCTCACCCTGTCCCTGGCTGGAGACAAAGGTCGGAATCGTCGCGGTCCAGCCGGTGCCGGAGGTGGCGGCCTTGAACGGGTCCACCGTATTGGCGCCGCTGACCACCGCCTGGCCCGGCTGCTGCGACATGAATACGATCGGCGCCTGCGCCGTCCCGGAATGGGAAACCCGCACGGTCTCGCGATAGGTCCCCGGCGCCACCAGCACCACGTCACCGGCTTTGGCCACGTTGGCCGCGGCCTGGATCGTGCCGAACGGTGCGGCGGAGGTTCCCTTGCCGGAGCCGCCAGCCGCGACGTACCAGGTGGCTGCCGATGCATCCGGCTGGGCCAACAGGACCGCGGCGCCCAGCGCGCCGGCCGCTACGCAATTGTGCATCTGCATCGCCCGACTCCTGTTTCATGCCGCTTTCTTGCCGCGCCAATTTCCGGCGCCTTGGATCTTAGGCCGCACCAACCGACAGCTGAATCGTGCGGCGGATAGCCGTCGGCGATTACGCGACCGTCGGCGTGAATTGCGGCTGTGCCTCTGCCCAGGCCAAATGCTCTGCGTCACTCGGTGGTGATCGGCAGATAGATGGAGAAAGTCGCGGTGTAGCCGCTGCCGGTATCGCCGGCCAGGCTGAGCAGGTTTTCACCCAAGGTTTGCTGGGCGTATACGCGGTCCGCGGCGTTGGTGGTGGGGTTGGTGCCCTCGCTGCTGTAGGGCGCTACGCCGGTGCTGAGGGTGTCGAGCAGTGCCTGCGGAAAGAACACCTGCGTCGTATTGCTGCCGTCCGTGGTCGAGGAGGCTTCGCTGTACATTGATCGCACCCGCAGGTGAATGTGGGTGGTGCGGCCGGAATACCATCCTGGAATGATGGTGCTGAAGCTCACCAGCCCGCTGGCATCGCTGATCTGGTAGCCGCGCAGATAGCTGTCTTCCGAGGTGCCTTCCGAGGCGATGTCGGAATAAATCCCGTAGGCGTTGCAGTGCCAGATATCCACCTGTGCGCCTTCGAGCGCGGCGCAGGCGTTTTCCGAATCGTAGATGTAGACATTCAGCGTAAACGGTACCCCGGTCTGGGTATCCGTGCCGTCGATGTTGGAGAGGATGTCGCTGCGTTCGAAGCCGGAGGCGCTGTCGTCCGCGAAGTAGGGCCCGATCTCCCCTTCCGGCGTTACCGCGCAGGACGTGGGTCCACCAGAGGAGGAAC
>CAJCJI010000381.1 GCA_903970595.1 Verrucomicrobiota bacterium | reverse complement strand
GGGCTCGATTTCAAGTTCAGGTCGGAAGCTGCGTTGGAAGC
Organism: Verrucomicrobiota bacterium; assembly: GCA_903970595.1. GTDB lineage: Bacteria > Pseudomonadota > Gammaproteobacteria > Nevskiales > Nevskiaceae > Nevskia. The sequence goes on along the minus strand of CAJCJI010000381.1, from coordinate 5,025 downwards.
CGCAGCTTACCCAAAGCCGGCGCCGCCGTCGTGAAGGCGGCGCCCTTTTCCGCGCATAATCCGCCGCATGAACAGTTCCTCGCCCGATCCTGAGACGATCCGCTTCGCCTTGCATGGCGGTGCGGGAGACCCGCCGCCCGGAGCCGGCCCCCAGCCGCAGCAGCGTGATGTGCTGCGCCGGGTGGCGGGCGAAGCCCATGCCCTGCTGCGCGCCGGCGCTTCCGCCCTGGATGCTGTGACGCGCGCGGTGGAACTGATGGAGGACTGCCCGCTGTTCAATGCCGGCATCGGCGCCGTGCTCAGCCGCGACGGCCAGCCGGAGCTGGATGCGGCCATCGCCGACGGCACTGACCGCGCCTGCGGCGCGGTCACCGGCATCAGCCGGGTGCGAAGCCCGATCCGCCTGGCTCGCGCCATCATGGAGCGCACGCCGCATGTGTTCTTCGGCGGTGCGGGCGCCGAGCGCCTCGCCGCGGAGCTGGGCCTGGAGCTGGTCGAGCCGGGCTTTTTCATCACCGCCGAACGGCTGCAACAGCTGGAGGCCGCCAAGCGCGCCGGGGCGATCACCCTGGATCACGACGACCATGCCTTCTGCGACGACGACGCGGCCTTCGGCACGGTCGGCGCCGTGGCGCGGGACAGCCGCGGCCACCTGGCGGCGGCCACCTCCACCGGCGGCCTCAGCAACAAGCTGCCGGGACGGGTCGGCGATACGCCGGTGATCGGCGCCGGCACCTTCGCCGACGACCGCAGCGCCGCCGTCTCCTGCACCGGTACCGGTGAGTCCTTCATCCGCAGCGGCTTCGGCCATGCGGTGCACGCGCGCATCGCCTGGTGCGGCTGGACCCTGGACCGCGCTTGCGCCGAGGCGCTGGAGAGCGTGGCGCACTACCACGGCCGCGGCGGCTGCATCGCCATCGACGCCCAGGGCAACATCGCCCTGCCGTTCAACGCCCGCAGCATGTACCGCGCCTGGGTGGAGGCGGACGGGGTGGTACGCGTGGCGATCGGGCCGGGGGGCGATGGCGCGTGAAGGCCGGCGAAAAGCGCTATCCTTTGGCCCATCATTTCAAGGGAGCTTGTCATGCGCTACTGGTCCGCCGCGCCGTTGGCGCTGAGCCTGCTGCTTGCCCAACCCGCCTATGCATTGAGCGTCGATTGCGGCCGTCTGCTCGACGTCAAGACCGGCAAATGGCGCGACAAGGTCAGCGTGGTGGTGGAGCAGGACAAGATCGTGAGCGTCGAGGCGCAGCAGCCGGGCGCGCCAGGCGATCACCTCGACCTGAGCGGCTATAGCTGCCTGCCGGGCCTGATCGATTCGCACACGCACCTGACCATGGAGTTCAGCAAGAGCACCTATAGCGACAAGTTCCGCCTCAACCCGGCGGACTACGCCATCCGCGGCACGCTCTACGCCCGCCGCACGCTGGAAGCCGGCTTCACCACGGTGCGCAACCTGGGCGAGGACAACAATACCTCCATCGCCCTGCGCAACGCCATCAATGCCGGCTTCGTGCCGGGACCGCGCATGTACACCGCCGGCAAATACATCGGCACCACCGGCGGCCACGCCGATCCCACCGACAACTTCCGCGCCGACCTGGAGGGCGACCCCGATCCCAAGGACGGCATCATCAACAGCCCGGCCGATGCCTGGAAGGCGGTGCGCCAGCATTACAAGGACGGCGCCGACCTGATCAAGATCATGCCCTCCGGCGGCGTGCTGGACGAATCGCGCTCGGCCGACAATCCGCAGATGACGGAGGAGGAGATCAAGGCGGTGGTGGCCGCCGCGCACGACTACGGCTTCACCGTCGCCGCCCATGCCCACGGCGCCGAAGCGATCCGCCGCGCGGTCGTCGGCGGGGTCGACTCGATCGAGCATGGCACCTTCATGGACGAGCAGGACATGAGACTGATGAAGGAACACGGCACCTGGTACGTGCCCACCGCCATCGCCGGCCAGAGCGTGTCCGCCAATGCGAAGATCCCCGGCTTCTTTCCGCCGCAGGTGGTGCTGAAAGCCATCGCGGTCGGCCCGAAAATCATCGACACGCTGGGCCGGGCCTACAAATATGGCGTCAAGATCGCCTTCGGCACCGACGCCGGCGTCTACCCGCACGGCCAGAACGCGCAGGAATTCGCCTACATGGTGCAGGCCGGCATGCCCCCGATCGAAACCATCCGCGCCGCCACCGTCAACGCCGCGGAACTGCTGCAGCATGCGGACAGCCTGGGCCAGGTGGCCAAGGACTACCAGGCCGACCTGATCGCCGTCAAAGGCGATCCGCTGCAGGATGTAACGCTGCTGCAGCACGTGGAGTTCGTGATGAAGGCGGGGACGGTTTACAAGAAGCCTTGAGGCCACGCCGCCATCGCCGCGCCGGGTTCAGCGGAACGCCGGCATCACTTCCCTGGCGAAGACCTCGGCGTAGGCCTTGAACCGCTCGGGGGCCATCCCCGGCGGCAACATCATCATGAAGTGCTCGACCGGAGCCTTGGCCAGCATCCTGTTGAACATGGCGATCGCCGCATCCGGTGTCAGGATGCTGAGGATGCCGCTGGCCTTGAAATCGTCCAGGGACATCGGTTTGAGCATGCCTTCATCGCCGATGCCGGTCGCGGCACGGTCCTCGTTCAACCACTGCCCGTAAGTGTTGTTGACGTGGTGGAAATACGGCGCCAGCTCGTCCATTGCTTTCTTCGGATCGTGCGCAACCACCGTGAAAAGGCCCTGGATGCGGATGCGGCCGCTCGCGGGATCCTTGCCGGCGGCGCGCAGCTTGTCGAGGTACAGCTCGACGATGTCGAGGTTGCCGAAGTAGCCGTCGCCGTATTTTGCGGTGCGCTCGATCGCCTTTTCGTTGAAGCCGCCGATGTAGAGCGGGATGCGTCCGCGCGCCGGCGCCTGCACCACCCTGGCGTTCTCGATATTGAAGTGCTTGCCGGCAAACGACACGCTCTCGCCGGCCCATAGCCGGGTGACGATCTCGAGAAACTCATCGGTGCGGCTGCCGCGCCTGGTGAAATCGACGCCGTAGGCCCTGGCCTCGCCTGGCCGGTAGCCGATGGCGACCGCCATCTCCAGGCGCCCGTTGCACAGATGATCGAGCACCGCGCAGTCCTCGGCAAAGCGCACCGGGTGGTACAGCGGCGCCAGCGCGATCGCCGAACCGAGCTTGATGGTCCTGGTGCGCGCGGCGATCGCCGCCAGCGCGATCAGCGGCGAGGGCATATAGCCATCTTCGGCGCCGTGATGCTCGGGTACCCAGGCCCCATCGAAACCGATGCTTTCGCTCCATGCCGCGAAATCGAGTATTTCGCTGTAGAGACCGGCCCACTCGCGGCGCCACTGCGCCGGATTCCTGAAATCGTACAGATAGCCGAACGTCAGGCTCATGGCTTTTCTTTCCGTTGAATGCTATCCGTTGAATGCTACAGCCCTTGAATGATCATGATTCGATAATCGGCGCCTTTCCGGCGATGGGGAATGGCGGCCCGGTAGCCGGGACTGTTGTACCAGGCCTGGGCATCTTCCACCGTGGGAAACTGCAACAGGACAATGCCGTCCGGCGCCTTGCCTTCCAGGGCTTCAATCGCGCCATAAACGGCCAACGGCGTCAGCTTGGGCTCGCGTGGAGACTCCCGGTTGAGGCGATGGTACGTCGCCATCTCGGCGGGGTCGCGCACGGCATCTTCGCGAATGCACAGGACGTAGGCGGGCATCGCATTTCTCTCCATGATGTGGGTTTGCGATTATCGACGAAAACCGCTGCTGCGTGCCTGCGGCGCGGTGCCATACGATCAGCCGCCCTCCAACCAGCGGCCCGCAGCCGCGGCAGTGTCCTCCGGCTGCGTGTTGAAGGCAATGGCTGCCTTGGGGGCGGCGTTGCGCACGGCGTTGACCACAATCTCGAGCAGCCAGGTGCTTTTTGGCGGAAGCCGGATGCCGCCCCCGATCACCACGCAATCAAAGTTCGCTGCGGCCAGCTGGTTCTCCACCACCAGGCCGGCTGTTGCGTCGGGTGGGACCAGGCAAAGCTCGGCCTGCCATCCGCGCTCCCTCATCCTGGCCAGGCCGATTGCAATTCCTGCATGGATCTTCCCGGCGTTGAAGCCCGGCGGTATGGCCGTATCGGAGAAATCCACCGTTTCCGGTTGCTGGCCCACGAACAATACTCGTTTCACCAGCCGCTCCTACAGCGTTCTGCGTACCGGGGTCGCCCTCGGCTGGCCGACTGGGCCAGCGATCTCCAAGCTGCCTGAAACCCTCAGCTGGTTGTCCACTTCTCTAACGCCTTGGACTTCGCTTACCACGCTTTCTGCCTGATCGATCAGCACACCTGAGGGCACCTCGCCTGACAAATGCACGATGCCCGCCCGCGCAATGACGCTGATATTGAACGAAGCAAGCTTGTAGTGCTTCTTCATGGCTGACTCGACCCTGGCATCCAGCGTGTTGTTTGCGTCGGCGACCGCGGCATCTTTAGAGGCAATCGCTGGAGCGGCAACAGGAGTGTTGTCCGGAGCTGAGGCAATCACTGTCTGGCCTGCCGCCGTCATCGACATAGCCCCCATTGCCAAGCTCATCACAAGTATTACCGGCGTTTTGTTCATGGATATCTCCGTCTTTCAGGCACGCCAATGCTTGATTTCATGGCGCGCGACCGCTGCGAGCGAGCAGCATGGTTGTCGTCGGCGACGACTTTCGCAAAGCCCTGGTACCGTGGACCCTTGCGACCCGATGCGTCGGTGCGCCAACACCTATAGCGAAAGTGGTACAGGCTGGTTAGCTGCATCTCACTCGATGATAGTAGGGCGGCCTGTGGCCGCCGTGGTTCCGAGCGACAGCAAGCCAGGCGGCCACAGACTACAGCGCGGGATGGAAGCGACCGCAAGCTGTAGTGCCGTATTGCCCCATTGGGCCTAGGTACCGCGGCGGCTTATTCCGACAGGGTGAAGCTGATCGGCAGCTCGATGCTGAAGTCGGTGGCCTGCGGGGCGACCTCGGCCGGCAACGGCGGG
>CAJCJI010000380.1 GCA_903970595.1 Verrucomicrobiota bacterium | reverse complement strand
CTCTCCGGCTCGTCCATCTCGCCGTCGCCGCAGAAACACCAGACCTTGCGGCCTTCCATGCTCGCCAGGCCGCGGTGGTGCAGGTATTTCATCAGGCGGGCCTGGTAGATCGCCATGATCGGGCCCAGGCCCATGCTCACTGTGGCGAACTGCCACAGCTCCGGCATCAGCCAGGGATGCGGGTAGCTGGACAGGCCGCGCCCCGGGGTGCGATCCACCTCCATGCGGAAGCGGTGCAGCTGGTCCTCGCTGATGCGCCCTTCGAGGAAGGCGCGGGCGTAGATGCCGGGGGTGCAATGGCCCTGGAAATAAATCAGGTCGCTGCCCTCGGCATGGTCGGGACCCTTCCAGAAGTGGTTGAAGCCGACGTCGTACAGCGTTGCCGCCGAAGCGAAACTGGCGATGTGTCCGCCGACGCCGCTGGACCCATGGTTGGCATTGATCACCATGGCCATGGCATTCCAGCGCATCAGCGACAGCGCCTTCCACTCCAGGGACTGGTCGCCTGGGGAACGCTCCTCCAGGTGCGGCGGAATCGTATTGATATAAGCGGTATTGGCGGAGAACGGGATATAAGCGCCCGATAGCCGGGCCTTTTCCTGCAAGGCTTCCAGCAGGTAGTGCGCGCGCTCGGCGCCTTGGCGCTGCAGCACCGCTTCGAGGGCTTCCAGCCATTCGGCGGTCTCCTGCGGGTCGGCGTCCGGGCCGCCCGCAGCCTGGGTCGGGGCGATGCTGTTCATCTGCTTGCGCTCATTGCTGCCTGCGTCCATCGCCCGCTCCTGGTGTGCGCCGCGCACTCGCTCGCGCCCTGCCTTGCCGAATCGGGCGACTGTAGACGCAGCCATTTCATATGTCTAATATCTTGAAACGACTAACTAGATATATTAAAAATATACATATGGAACTGCGCCACCTGCGCTACTTCGTCACCGTCGCGGAGGAACTCAACTTCACCCGCGCGGCGCGGCGCATCGGCATCGAGCAGCCGCCGCTGAGCCAGCAGATCCGCCAGTTGGAGCAGGAAGTGGGCGCCGGCCTGTTCCTGCGCCTGCCGCGCGGTGTGGCGCTGACCGACGCCGGCGCCTCGTTCCTGCAGGATGCGCGGGAGATCCTGGAGCGGGTGCGGTTGGCCACCGAGCATGCGCAGCGCGTGGCGAGCGGCAACCTGGGGCGCCTGCGCGTGGGCATGATCAATTCGGCGCCGTTCCATCCCTTCGTGCCGCGCGTGATCCGCGAGTTCGGCCAGCACTATCCGGAAGTGGTGCTGTCGCTGGAGGAAAACACCACGCCGATCCTGGCGCAGGCCGCGCGCGAGGGCACCGTCGATGCGGCCTTCCTGCGCCCGCTGCTGGGAGAGGCCGCGGACCTGGTGATCGAGACCCTGTTCGACGAGGAGATGGTGGTGGCGCTGCCCGACGGGCATCGCCTGACGCGCCTGCGCTTGCTGCCGCTGGCGGCGCTGGCCCAGGAGAGCTTCGTGCTGTTCCCGCGGCCGGTGGGCTCCGGCCTTTACGACGAGATCATCTCCGCCTGCCGCCGCGCCGGCTTCAGTCCGCATATCGGCCACGAGGTGCGGCAGGTCACTTCCATCGCCAACCTGGTGGCGGCCGACCTCGGCGTTTCGCTGGTGCCGGCCTCGATGCAGCAGGTGCTCTCCACTGGCGTGGTCTACCGCCCGATCGAGGGCGACGCGCCGAAGGCGCGCATGAGCCTGGCCTACCGCAAGGACGATCCTTCGGCCGCCGTGCGCAATCTAATCGCTTTGGCGCACCAGGTGCTGCGCCAGATGTCCCTGCAGCAGCCGAAGGCGCAAGCCCGGCGCAGCCGGGGCAGGGCTTGAGCATCCAGGGGTTCGGACGTCCGGGGTTTACAGAACAAATTTGAAGCACAGGCACCGTCAGCGCCTGCGGATGGGAGCGCGGGCCGGCGCTTCAAGCTGTTGCAGCGTTGCCAATACCGACGGCAATTCCTGGGCAAGGTGCCGCGACAGGGCGCGCACGCGCGCGTTCTCGCGCACGTCGGCGTGATTCAGCACCCATAGGCGCAGGCGCGGCTGTTCCAGCACCGGCCCGAGGCGGCGCAGGTTCGGGTGGAAGTCGGCAGCAAACAGGGGCAGCACGGCCGCGCCGATGCCGGCGGCCGCGGCTTGCATCATCGCCAGCAATGAATCCGAACGCAGGCGTGTGGGTTTGCCCGGCAGATGCTCGCGCAGCCAGCGCGCGATCTCCAGGCGGCCGATGCTTTCGTCGAAGCCCACCCAGGGCAGATCTTCCGGCGCCGGCGCCTTGCCGCGCTTGAAATAGCGGGGATGGGCGAAGACGGCGTAGCGCAGTTCGCCGACCTCGCGGCCGTACAAATGTTCGGGCGGCCGATTGGTGGCGCGTAGCGCCAGGTCGGCTTCGCGGCGGGTGAGGTCGACATTGCGGTTCGCCACGTCGATCTCGATTTCGATGTCCGGATGCTGTTCGAGGAAACCGGGCAGTGCGCGCGGCAGCAGATAGCAGGCGAACATCTCGCTGGTGGCGATGCGCACCACGCCGCTTAGCCGCACGTCGGCGCCCAGCACCCGCCGTTCTGCCGCGAGCGCGGCCTCTTCCATCACCCGTGCCGACTCGGCGACCGCTTCGCCGTGCGCCGTGGCCGAATAGCCGCTGCGGCTGCGTTCGAACAGGGCGGCACCGAAGCGGCGCTCGATGCCCTTGAGGCGCCGGAATACGGTGGAGTGCTCCACCTGCAGCACGCGGGCGGCGCCGCTGAGGCTGCCTTCCCTGGCCACGGCCAGCACCGTGCGCAGGTCGTCCCAGGCCAGGGGGGCTGTGCTTTTCTGCAATGCTGGTTTGCGCATATCTGGAATTTTCGTGCGTGAGTGCAAAGCATAGTCTTGCTGGCGCCGCCGGGATACCGGCAATCGATAGGGAGCAAAGCCATGCAAGCATTCAAGGACAAGGTTGTACTGGTGACCGGCGCCACCGCCGGGATCGGCCGGGCTGCCGCCCAGGCCTTCGCCCGCGAGGGCGCCAGTCTGATCGTCACCGGGCGCAATCGCGCCGCCGGTGACAGCCTGGTCGCGGAACTGCGCGGCCAGGGCGCCGAGGTGGAATTCGTCCCCGGCGACGCCTCGCTCGAGGCCGTCAACCGGAACTGGGTGGAGGCCGCGGTGAAGCGTTTCGGCCGGCTCGACGTGGCGGTGAACAACGCCGGCGCGGAAGGCGAACTGGGCCCGGTCGGCGGCCAGACCGAGGCCAACTACAACCAGGTCTTCGACGTCAACGTCAAAGGCCTATTGTTCGCCCTCAAGTACCAGGTGCCGGCGCTGACGCAGCGCGGCGGGGCCATCGTCAACGTCTCTTCCCTGGCCGGCAGTGTCGGCATGGCCGGGGCTTCGGTCTACGTTGCCAGCAAGCATGCGGTCAACGGCCTGACCCGCGCGGTAGCGCTCGAAACCGCCCGTTCCGGGGTGCGCGTCAACGCCGTGGCGCCGGGTGCCATCGTCACCCGGATGATGGAGCGCTTCACCGGCGGCAGCAAGGACGCGCAAGACGGGCTGGCCGCCGCCCATCCGATCGGCCGGCTTGGTCAGGTCGAGGAAATCGCGCACGCCATCCTCTACTTGGCCAGCGATCAGGCCAGGTTCACCACCGGCACGGTGCTGGCCGTCGACGGCGGCTATACCGCTCAATAAGACGTACCTTGCCGTTCGTTTCGAAACTGCAAGGCAGAAGCGAATCCGGCTGCGGCGCGCGGCATCTGGCCGCAGGCGGACTCATGCAACTGCCGTGCGCACCAGGGTGATGGCCGATTCCGGGCAGGCTTTCACACACAGTCCGCAGGCATGGCAGGCCTCTGCGTTTGGCGTGAAGGCCTGCTGCCAGCGATGGGCGCGCCCCTTGATCCGGCCGAGGAAGCTCAAGCCGCTGCGCTGCTCCACCGGCAGGGTGCCGACTGTGAACACCTGGTAGGGGCAGACCGTGACGCAGTCGGCCTTGCCTTCGCAGCGGTTGCGGTCGATCACCGGCTGGAAGGCACCGGCGTCCTGCTTGCATGGCTTGTCTTTTTGATCCACGGGCTGGCTCCGCTTGGGTGGTCGCGATGTTGCCGCCGGCTCATGAAAGCCGGATCGATTGGCGCCGGGGCGCGGTATCGCGGATGCCGCCATCCGCGACGTCGCGTGTGCCGGCCCGCAGGCGTTCGGAGATGAACAGCAGCATCAGTGCATCCTGGCTATCCGTCTCGAACACCAGCGGGGCATCCAGCGGCTGGTCCGCATGCGGCGCGGAAAGGTGCTCGATGGTGACTCGGTACCGATGGGTTTTCATTGCGTGCTCCCGGCGCGGCCTTACTTGCGGCGGATTTCCTCGGCGGCGCGGCGCAGGATTTCGGCGACGCGCTGGTACTCCTCCGGCGCGCTGTGCCTTTTTTCGCGCAGCGCCGACTTCAGCTCGCGGCGCGCCAGCCACAGGTCCTTGTAGCCGCGGAAGCTGTAGCCGGGGGCATCGGCCTCCTCGTCGTCGGCAGGGCCTTCACCGGAGAAGGCGCGGCGCACGGTATCCATGCGGCTGCCGATCCGCTCCAGCTGCGTCAGGATCGCGTCGACCGTTTCGCGGTTCTGCTCCAGGAAGGCGCGGCCGGCATCGGTGATGCTGTAAAGCTTCTTGCTGCCCTCGGCCTGCACCGTGGCGTGCCCGATTTCCTCCAGGTAGGTGAGGGCGGGGTAGACCATGCCGGGACTGGGCACGTAAAAGCCGCCGGAGCGCTCTTCCAGGGCCTTGATGATTTCGTAGCCGTGGCAAGGCTTTTCCGCCAGCAGGGCCAGCACGATCAGCTGCAGTTCGCCGGAGCCGAGCTTGCGCCCGGTGCGAAAGCCCTGGCCGCCGGGGCCGCCGGCGCCCATGAAGCCCCCGGCAAAGCGGCCGTGGCCGCCGCGGAAGCGGCCCATGAAGGAGAATCCTTCCTCGGAATGGCAGTCGTGCCTGTGTCGATGGTGATGCATGTGATGACTCCTGTTTAGTTGTTAGATATATCTTAAGATATGTTTTTAAATAGTCAAGCACACCGGTGTGAGCCCGATTCCAGGTGATCGCAAGCCTGATCGGAGGAGAGACGCAGGCTAGTGGTGTGCGGCGGCGTACCGAATAGCGGCCAGATGGCTCCGCTGGTCAGGCGTGTGCCGTAAGTGCGCCCAATTCGAAAAAATTCACCAAGTACGCCATCCGGGTCCTGTGTCAACTTAGTCCAAACAGTGTTCCGGGGGTGAGGCATGCAGGCCCTCCCGGGATGCATAACGAGGGAGGAGCGTAATGACGAAGCTGAAGACGGCAGGCATGTCCTGCCTGCTGGCACTGGGTGTGGGGCTGGTTCCGAATCCGGCCTCGGCCAAGGTTCCGCCCGAGCAGGCGGCCCAGCTTGGCGGCGATCGGTACACTTGCGTCGGCGCGGAGAAAGCCGGCACGGCGAGCGGAGTTGCCGCCTTCTCCGGCAGATGGCTGGATTCCTGGCCGGAGATGAAAAGCAAGGGCGGCTACGATCCCGGCCCCTACGCGGACGAGGCGCCGCTGTTCACCATCACCGCGCAAAATGCGGCCCAGTACGCGGACAAGCTGACCGAGGGGCAGAAGGCGCTGTTCAAGCGCTATCCGGAATCGTTCCGCATGAACGTGTATCCGAGCCACCGCGACTTCCGGGTGCCGGACTGGGTGTGCGAGGTGGCAAAGAAGAACGCCGCCAGCGCCGAGCTGGTTCACGACGGGCTCGGCACCAATGGCGAAACCGGGGCCATCGCCTTTCCGTTTCCGCAGAGCGGGCAGGAAGCGGTATGGAACATGATCCTGCCGTACCGCGCCTGGAACGAAACGGCTATCTACGACATCGCCGATGTCTACGGCAACGGCAGCATCGCCTGGGGCCGGCAGCGCCTGCGCACGCTGAGCCTATTCGACGACCCGAACAAGCGCAGTACCGCGCAGGACCAGATCAGCTCCTACTTCTATAACGAGGAGTTCCTGCCGCCGCGCGACAAGGGTGCGATCGGCCTGGGCTGGCAGCCCAACGATTTCCACAACGACCGCACCCAGACCTGGCAGTACAACCCGGGAACGCGGCGCGTGCGCCAATCCCCGGAGGTCGGTTTCGATTACCCGATCCCTCCGGCGGGGCTGCGCACCATCGACGACGACTACCTGTTCCAGGGCAATCCGGAGCGCTTCGAGTGGAGGATCGTGGGCAAGAAAGAGTTCTACGTTCCCTACAACAATTTCCGCTCCAACGATCCGGCCATCAAGTACAGCGACTTCATCAAGCCGAATACGGTCAATCCCGACTATCAGCGCTACGAGCTGCATCGGGTCTGGGTGGTCGAGGCGCAACGCAAGCCGGAATACCGCCACATCTACAAGAAGAAAGTGCTGTATGTCGACGAGGACACCTGGCTGTCGCTGTGGTCGGAAGCGTACGACAACCGCGACCAGGTCTGGCGCACCGCGTTCATCGATTACCACTACTCGGCCGAATGCGAGTGCTATCACCGCGGCGTGTCGATCTATCACGACCTCACGGCCGGCGCCTACGAGGCGACCTACCTGGTGAACGAGGTGGGGCCGGGCAATTGGTGGAAGCTCAACGATCCGGCCAACGTGCCGGACCTGTACAGCCCCAAGGCCGCCGCCACGGCCGGGCACTGAGGCGCATTCAATAACCGCGCCGCCGCCGGACGCATCCGGCGGCGGCGCAAGCGGCCGGAAGCGCGGCTGCCACCATAGTCGTGGGGAGGGGGAACTATTATGAGAACAAATTCATCCAAGGCCGCCGCAGGATGGTCCGCAGCGGTGCTGCGCCGCGGCGTCATGGTCCTGGCCGCGCTGGCGGTGCCGGCTCAGGCCGGTGAACTGGCGCTCACGGACACACTCGAGGCCGAGTACAAGCTGACCTTGGATTATGGTGTTTCGACGCGCCTTAAGAATCCGGCCGAGGCCCTGATCGACGGCCCCGTGAGCGCCACTTCGGGGCTGCCGACCACCATCAACTACGACGACGGCGACCGCAATTTCAAGTCCCACAGCCTGATCAACAACCGGCTGACCGGTCTGGCGGAACTGCTCTTACGCGGGCCCAATTACGGCTTGTCCCTGAGCGGTGACGGCTTCTACGATCAGGTCTACCACCATCCCAACGACAATGATTCGCCGGACACCATCAACAAAGTAGAGCTGCCGGTGAATCGCTTCACCGACGGCGCCCGCTACTACGATGGACAGCGCCTGCGCCTGCTGGATGCCTATGCCTACGGCAACTGGCGCCTGGGTCCGCACCAGGACCTCGATCTGCGCGTCGGCCGCCAGGTGGTGGCCTGGGGCGAGGCGCTGTTCTTCTCCGGCATCGCCACCGCCCAGGCGCCGGCGGATGCCACCAAGGCTTTCGTGCCCGGGGTCGAGACCAAGGACATCCTATTGCCCAGCAACCAGATCGCGCTGAAGCTGGGGCTCACCGACGCGCTCACCTTCCAGGGTTATTACAAGCTGGAATTCAAGGCCACCGAGCTGAATCCGGTCGGCGATTATTTCTCCATCACCGACGCCGTTGGTCCGGGAGCGGAGTTCATCTATCTGTCGCAGAACCCGTTCTACGGGCTGGCCCCGCTGCCTGCCCCGTTCAATCTCCCGCTGGGTGAGCTCATTCCGGGCACGCCGCAAAACTGGACCGCTGCCCGCGGCGGCGACATCAAACCGAGTGATTACGCCCAGTACGGTGTGTCGCTGCTGTACCAGTTGACGGCGCAGACCAGCGTCGGCGCTTACTACCTGCGCTACAGCGACACCGAGCCGAACGTCGTCCTGACCGAGGGTTACCAGACCCTGCTGGCGCCCCTGGCGGTATTGCCGCAGCCTCTGCAGGGCATCTTGCAGGGTGTCGAAGCCGGCATCCTGGCCCCCACCGGGCAGCCGCCTCCGCCGGTGACCCAGGCCCTGACCTCGCAGTCGATCGGTGTGCAGGTGCCGGTGTCGTACAACGTCAAGTATTTCGACGGCATCCACATGGGCGCTTTGAGCTTTTCCACCCAGGCCCTGGGCATCAGCTTCGCCGGCGAGGCGAGCTACCGCGACGGCATCGATCTGCTGGTCAATCCCGCCAGCCCCCTCGTTACCCGCGGCAAGACCAGCCAGGCCGACCTGAGCGCGCTGCAGGTGCTCGGCCCGGGCTGGTTCTGGGATTCGCTCAACCTGGTCGGAGAGGCCGGCTATATCCATATCAATGGCGTCGACGCGGTGAACGGCGTGACGCAGCTCTCCAACGGGGCCGGACCGGTCAGCAAAAACGCCTGGGCGTATTCCTTTCTCGGCACCTTCGGCTGGAACAACGTGTTCCCGGGTTGGGACATCGACGCACCCCTGACTTTCCAGGGCATCGCCACCGGTTCGCCGCCCCCAGGCACCTTCGGCTCGCTGTGGGGTCAGGGCGACAAACGGGCCTCGGTGGGGGTGAATTTCAGCCGCCTGCAGCGGCTGACGCTCGGCCTGACCTATAGTGCATTCCTCGGCCAGCCCAATCTGGGGCAACACCCCTACGCCGATCGCGATTATGTCGGCTGCAACATCAAGTATCAGTTCTGAGCGTCGCCGGTCCCCGGGCCCGAGCGCAGGTAATCGCTCGGGCTCATGCCGACGATTCTGCGGAAGGTATTGCTGAACTGGCTCTGGTCATAAAAGCCCAGGGACAGGGCCAGTTCCGACATCGGCTGCTGCTGCCGGCGCAGCGCCTGCTTGGCGCGCTCGATGCGGGCGTGCAGCAGATATTGATAGGGCGGCAAGCCGGTGCTGTTCTTGAAGCGGCGGCAGAAGTTCACCGTATTCAGGCCGGTCAGGGCGGCCAGCTCGTCCAGCGCCGGCTTGGCCGCAAGCTGGGTTTCGATCAGGTCCAGCACGCGCTGCAGATCGCCGGGGCCGAGTTTTTGCTCGCGCAACGGGCGCGCTCCCGGGCAGGCGCAGTAGGTTTTCAGATAATGCGAGGCGACGCTGCGCGCGATATGCCCGACGTACAGGTCGCCCGCGGGCGAGGGCGACATGAGGTTCCGGTGCAGCGCCAGGATGCCGCGCCTGATGTGGTCGTCCACCACCACGTTCACCTGGCCGCCGTTGGGAAATATGATCTCCGATCCGGTGAATTCGCGCAGTACGGCGGGGCTTACCTCCAGCTCCATGCAGGTCTGGCGGCCGCGCCAGGAGCCCTCCCACACCGAACCGGGCGGAATTGTGGCGATGCTGGAACCGGAAATCGAATAGTAGGGGGACCCGTGCGCCGGGAAGACCTGCGTATGGCCGCTCAGCGCCAGCCAGAAGCGCAGGCGTTCACCCTCCTGCCCGGTCGAGTAGCGCGGGGTGAAGTCGTCCAGCTCAAGCACCGCGCAACTGATGCCGGCGCCGCCCGACTCCCGCAGGGTTTGAAACGGACGCAGCTTGCTCACAGAACCACGTGCAGCGCGATTCTCACGATGCGGCCTCCTCCGGTTTCTTCTTCGAATTAGCCTTGGGACCAGGCGCGCCTCTGCCGGCGGGCGCTTGGCGTCCCTTCTAGTCCGGTCCGCCGGCAACTACAATATCCGGCAGGATGAACGTGTGTTAGCAGCCGAGCGGCGGTCGCCGCGGATGATCCTGAGCGGGAAGATTGGTCAGCGCTTGCGGGAGTTCCGAGCAATCCGCGGCCATTCGCGGTAGGCTGCGCAGCTTCCGGGGCCAGCCCCGCGCCAGGGTCCAGGGCACTGAACGACATACCGGGCATCACCGCTGACCAGATTGCCGACGCGCTTGGCCGCGAAGGCTATGCGTTCGTGTCGGCCGCCGGGATGCGCGAGCTGGCGTCGGGCGGGAGCCTTGCGGATTGGAACGGATTCGCGGCCAGCTGGAATGACCTGCGGCTGGACACCCACATGGCGGACGGCGGGCGTTACCGGAAGCGCCGGCACGCGGTGTACAGCGTCGGCAAGGACGGCGCCGTGGTGCGCGAACCGCACCAGCCGCATTTCCAGAACCTGGAATACAACCCGCTCAACGGCGGCGTGGAACGCTGGTTCGAGCCGGTGACGGACGAGGCCGGGGCGAGCGAGAGCCTGCACAGCCTGCTGGTACAAAGCGCCGCGCTGTTCGGGACCCGGTCCCCGGCGGTGGCCCGGTGGCGGGTGGAAATGCATCAGTTCCGGATCGAGGCCCGGCCCGGCCAAGCCGGGCTGCCGACGCCGGAAGGCCCGCACCGCGACGGCGTCGACTACGTGCTGGTGCTGCTGGTGGCGCGCCACAACATCGAGCAGGGCACCACCGTGGTCTACGACAAGCAGCGGCGCGAGCTGGGCAGTTTCACCCTGACCCGGCCCTTTGATGCCGCGCTGGTCGAGGATGCGCGGGTCTACCACGGCGTCACCGCCGTGACGCCGCTGGACCCGGCCCTGCGCGCCTATCGTGATGTGCTGGTGCTGACGTTCCGCGCCGGCTCGCTATAGCGAACGGCTTCGGCCCGGCCCGTTCAGCGGTTGTTTCCGAACATATCCCGCAGCACGGCGCCCGCGATTCCGCCCACGGCGCCCGACTGCACGGACTGACCGGTTTCGCCCCTCAAGTACGGCGAAAGCGCATGCGCCAGGTTGGGGACGGTCAGCGTCTGCAGCCAGACCTTGCCCGGCCCGGTCAGGCGCGCGATGAACAGGCCGTCGCCGCCGAAGATGGCGTTGGTAAAGCCGCGCATGAAGGTGAGATCGAAGCTCACGCTCGACTGGAACATGCCGACATGGCCCGGATGCACCTGCAGCGATTCGCCGGGTTGCAGGTCATAGGTCACCACTTCGCCGCCCAGTTCCACCCAGGCAGTGCAGGGGCCTGAAAGCTTTTGCAGCACGAAGCCGCCGCCGCCGAAAATGCCGGCGCCGAGGGAGCGCTGGAAGCCGGTGCTCAGGCTCACGCCCTCGGTGGCGCAGAGAAAGCCATGGCGATGGATCAGGTAGTCGTGTCCCGCGGGCACCTCGACCTGGACGATCGACCCGGGCAGCCTGGCCGCGAAGGCGATCAGTCCGCGCCCGGCCGGCGCGGTGTACTCGGTCATGAACAATCCGCCGCCGGAGAAGGCACGGCCGAGCGCGCCCCAGATGCCCTTGGCGCCGGCGGCGAAGGCGGTGGTGCGCATCTGCACGCCATCGGTCATCCACGAAAACTCGCCGGGCTCGGCGACGATCCGGTCATTCGCTTCCAGCCCGATTTCCAGCACCGGCATGGTGGTGCCCGTGATCTTGGTTTTCATCAAATTCGCTCCGCGATGGGGAAAAGACGCCATCGATGGTAAGCCATTCGCGAGCCCGGAAATATCCCTTGCTTGAGGGGATCGGGCCGGCGAACGGGCGGTCCTCATCGGCGCGCGAATCAGTGCTAAAGTGCGCCCCCTCCACCGACACTCCGGCCTGCCCCCGGACGCGCCCCGTCATCCGACTGGCGGCGTGCGGGCGCGGGCCGCTCCTTCCGCGGCCGTCCGATGAGCGCATGGTTCAAGAATCTCCAGATCTTTTCCCTCGATACGGCCTGGCGCATCACGCCCGGCAAACTCGAGGAGACGCTGTCCGCCCACCCCTTGCTGCCCTGCAATGCGGCCAGCATGGAAAGCCAGGGCTGGGTGGCGCCGCACGCCTCCTCGGGCCTGGTTTACAGCCAGGGCAAGCAGATGCTGATCGCGCTGGGCCGGCAGCAGCGGCTGCTGCCGGCGGCGGTGATCAACCAGACCGTGAAGGAGCGCGCCGCCGTCCTGGAAAAGAACCAGGGCTTCGCGCCGGGGCGCAAGCAGCTGCGCGACCTCAAGGACCGCGTCGCCGACGAGTTGCGTCCCCGCGCCTTTGTGCGCGAGAAAACTCTGCGCGCCTGGCTGGACCTGTCCAACCACCGGCTGGTTGTGGATAGCGCCAACCCCAAGCACGCCGAAAACCTGGCCTCGGTGCTGCGCAACGACCTGGGCGAGTTTC
>CAJCJI010000379.1 GCA_903970595.1 Verrucomicrobiota bacterium | reverse complement strand
TTGGCTTGTTACAGTAGTCGTAGGGTCCCGACAGGATTTTTGATTGATGAATGCCCCGGATCGCGACGCCATGCCCAAGCTGGGCTTCGGCCTCGGCCTTCGCCCCGATCATTACGCGGCGATCCTGGCCGATGCGCCCCGCGTGGACTGGTTCGAGGCGATCAGCGAAAACTATATGAATTGTGGGGGCAAACCCCTGCAGTGGCTGGAGCGCATCCGCGAACGCTACCCGGTGGTGCTGCACGGCGTGTCCCTGTCCATCGGCAGCACCGCGCCGCTGGACCGCGGCCATTTGACCCAGCTCAGGACGCTGGCACAACGCATCGAGCCGGCCTGGATCTCCGATCATCTGTGCTGGACCGGCATTGCCGGCCGCAACTTGCACGACCTGATGCCGCTGCCGCACACCGAGGAAGCGGTGTACCACATCGCCGCCCGGGTGCGCGAAGTGCAGCATTTCCTCGGCCGCCGCATCCTGCTGGAGAACGTCTCCAGCTACGTCGACTTCGCCCACTCGGCCATGCCCGAGTGGGAATTCCTGAAGGCCGTGGCCGAAGCCGCAGACTGCCTGATCCTGCTCGACGTCAACAACATCTACGTCAACAGCCAGAACCACGGCTTCGATCCGCTCACCTACCTGCGCGCCATCCCCGCCCGCCGCGTGCAGCAGATCCACCTCGCCGGCCACAGCCGCAGCGGCGATCTGCTGATCGACACCCACGACCATCCCGTGCCCGAGCCGGTCTGGGCGCTCTACGCCGAGGCCGTGCGCCGTTTCGGCCCGGTGGCCACCATGATCGAACGGGACGACCATATCCCACCGCTGGCCGAACTGGTCCAGGAACTGGACCACGCCCGCGCCATCGCCGCCGACAGCCTGGCCGCCGCCGCATGAGCGCAAGTGCCAGCCTCCACCCCGCCTTTGTCCCCTCTCCCCACGTACGTGCGGAGAGGGCCAGGGTGAGGGGCCGCCCTTTCAACAAAGTGCCGCCTTCCCCGCAGCGCCCAACTGACGCGGACGCCGCGACATGAAGCCTCCCGCCCTGGCCGACCTGCAGCAACAGTTCCAGCACTACATACTTTCCAACACCCCCGGCATCGATACGGCCGTCATCGCCAATGCCCGCGGCGACGCCCATGCCAGGCTCGCCGTCTACGCCGACGCCTACCAGCTGCGCCTGCTCGAAGCCCTCGGCAACGACTATGAAGCGCTGCGCCAGATCCTCGGCGCCCGGCGCTTCGAGCGCCTGGGCCGCGCCTACATCGAGGCGCATCCTTCCGATACCGCCTCGGTGCGCTGGTTCGGCCGGCACCTGCCGCAGTTCCTGCGCGACACCGCGCCTTACGCCGCCCGCCCGGTGCTGGCCGAGCTCGCCCGCTTCGAGTGGAACAAAGGCGAAGTGTTCGACGCCCCGGACGCCGAGCCCCTGAACCTGGAAGCCGTCGCCGCGGTGCCGCCGCAGGACTGGCCGCGCATGCACCTGCTGCCGCATCCCGGTCTGCGCCGCCTTGACCTGCGCTGGAACGTGCCGGCCATGTGCCAGGCCTGCGAAGCGCAAAATCCGCTGCCCAGGGCGCGGCCCCGCAAGCAGCCCCGGCCCTGGCTGCTGTGGCGCGACGAGGCCCTGGACATCCGCTGGCGCCCTCTCGCCGCAGACGATGCCGCCGCCCTCGACGGTCTCGGTCAAGGTCACAGCTTCGGCGAACTATGCGAACTGCTCTGCGAATGGGTCAAGCCGGACCATGCGGCCCTGCATGCCGCCGGCCTGCTCAAGCGCTGGATCGTCGACGGTCTGATCGTCAGGATCGAATTGGCGGATTAGCGGGTGGTTACCAAGGCTTGACGAGTTCTTAGACTGAACAAGCGCATCCCACGAAGAATCCCATTGGTCACAGCGCTACCCGGAACTTTTTCAGCCGCGCCGGCCGGCAAGCCATGCGCTAAAGTAGCCAGGTCGCCCATCCGCGCCGTTCCGATCCGCGCACCATGAGCGGTGTAAACCGCCCGCCCCTCTGCCGCATCCAAGCAGGAGAAGGCTTCAAACAACACATGAACACGCTGCGCCACACCGTACTCCGTGCCGGCCTCGCCGGCCTGCTCCTGGCCTCGTGCGGCGTGCTGGCGGCGCACAGTGCGGGCAGCGATGACGCGGTGGACGAGCGGCAGCCGCTCAGCGCCGGCGGCAGCGTCACCATCACCGACCACCTCCCCGGTTCCGTCACCGTCAGCGCCTGGAACAAGCCCGAGGTGGGCGTCAGCGGCGAGGCCGGCTGCAGCCAGGAGGGCTGGCAATTCGACGGCACCCCGGCCGAGCTGAACCTGACCGTCAAGCTGCCCACCCATTCCCGCAACGTCGCCGACTGCGAACTGCGCGTGCGGCTGCCGGCCGATGCCCGGCTCACCCTCAAGACCATCAGCGCCGACGTTTCCCTGAGCGGCGCCCAGGGCCCGCTCAAGCTCTCCACCGTCAGCGGCGACCTGACCGTGCAAAGCCAGTCGCAGGATGTGAGCCTGCAGACCGTCAGCGGCGACCTGCATGTGGCCGGCGTGCAGGGCAAGCTGGCCGCCAAGTCCGCGTCCGGCAACCTGTCGCTGAGCGGCGCCACGCTCAGCGAGCTCAAGGTCGAGACCGTTTCCGGCGACATCCAGCTGGGCAGCGCCTACGCGCCGCATGCCCACGGCATCGTCAACTCCGTGTCCGGCACCATCACCCTGCATGTGCAAAATGATCCGCCCGGCAGCGTTCAGCTGAAAACCTTCAGCGGCAGCCTGCCCTGCGAGACGGACGGCAGCGCCGAGCGTCCCCGCCGCCCCGGCTTCAAGACCTGCGAATACGGGCAGGCCGATGTCAAAGGCGCAAGCCTGGTCCTGACGTCCCAAAGCGGGGACCTGAAAATCGACGGCAGCCTGGGCGCCGCCGCGCCCTCCGCGCCGCGTTGAGCGGCCCGCCGCCGCCGAGCCTGCGAACCCGCCCCAGCCCCCTAATTACCCGATGAGCGACACGCCCCGAACCAGCGTTCCCGCCCACCGCACCTGGATCGAGATATCGGCCGCGTTTTGCGCCCTGGTCGTATCCGCCGCCTCGCTGTTCATCGCCCTGCGCCAGAACACCTTGATGGAGAAGCAGCTTTCGGCCAGCGTCTGGCCGTCCCTGCAGCTGAGCTCCGCCAACTACGACGACAAGGGCAATCCCGAAATCTCCTTCACCATCCGCAACGTCGGCGTCGGCCCGGCCCGCATCCGCAGCTTCATCGTCGAATACGGCGACCAGCCCGTCGACAGCGGCCGCCGGCTGGTCGACGCCTGCTGCGGCGAAAGCAAGAAACTCCCGCCCGCCGTCGTCAACACCCAGGACGTCAGCCACCTGGTGCTCACCGCCAACGAAAAAGAAGTGTTCCTGCGCCTGGACTCCAGGGACGGCCCCGAGAACCCGGTGTACTGGAAGCGCCTCAACCACGAGCGCAGCAAGGTGTCGGTGCGGGCCTGCTTTTGCTCGGAGTTGAACGAATGCTGGATGTTCGATTCCACCAAGGTGGACCAGGAGGCGGTGGCGGCTTGTCCGGTGGCGGGGGAGGGGGAGTTTCAGGGGTGAGAGGTAGAGCGCTGATCCGCTTCCCCTCTCCCGCACGCGGGAGAGGGTGGCCCGAAGGGTCGGGAGAGGGGCTTTGGGCGCGCACTTTCCTCGACGCGCCACGTCCTAACATAATGTCGATTCGTCATCCCCGCGAAGGCGGGGATACAGTTTTTTTGCTGTCATCTCCCGATCGAGTCGGGGGCAGGCTCTGAGCGCAGTGAAGGATCTGGCCTCGCAGCCTTGAAGCTTCTGCGCACGCGCTGGCGCGCGACCATCGGCACCCGAGCAGGACCTGTGTGTTCCGCCCTGATGGCGGGTAACTTTTCTTTGGGTTTCGCCCAAAGAAAAGTCACCAAAAGAAATGCGACCCGATGTCTGCGCCGAATCATCGCAAGCGATGATTCGGTCCCCTGCGCTTCTCGCCCG